>NZ_JAKLTP010000002.1:0-281970 GCF_022012365.1 Acinetobacter sp. SM34
CAGCGTATTCTATAGAGTTTTTAAACCAACACAACCCCTATTATAGAATTTTCTATAATTTCGCATTCGAGTGTTTGTTTTTTAACCCAGAAAGATATTTTTAGCATATTTAAAGGTTGTTTTGAGTGTTTTTTACACATTGCAACATTCATTTTTTAGATCATCTCGACCATTTTTATTTTTAATCTTCCCTCTCAAAATAATAAAACCAGCTTTATGCTGGTTTTATTTAAATTTATTAATTGGAATGCTCTGCTAGCCATGACATAAACTTCTGACGTTCTGCCTTATTTGCTTTTTGCCATAATTGAATCAGTTGCTGATCGCCAGTGATTGCTAAAGCTCCTGACTCACTAGAGGCAACCGCCGCTACTTTAGGTTGAACTGCCATTTGTGTATATACAGGGGCAGGCTGATTCTCCAAAGCTGTTTTCTTTTGAGTTAAATCTGTAGTTTTTGAAAATATACCCTGTCCCAGCCAAGGTTTTTGCTCTGTGTTTGCACCCGCTTGTTGAACCACTATCTGATTATTTTTATCAAACAGTGCCACAATGGGTTGTTCAGCATATTTTTTGGCCGCTTCAAAATTTGCTGGTGCATTGACCAAGTCTAGTCGATATTCTGTACCATCTTTTAAATCTGGTGTTTTAATAGTCACAACACCAGATTTCACAATATCGTGTTCACCATTCAAATGTTCAAAATACTGGGTGTAACGCACACTGATATTACTAATCCCTGCATCGACTTTATATTGATTGTTCTTGGCACGAAATAATCCGGAATTAACTTCCTGATCATTCACCGCTAGTATTTTAATTTCTTCTGGAGCTGAAATAGTGACTGCCGAAAATGCAGCACCACTTACACTTACCATCAATGCAGCTGCAGCAAAAGTTAATTTTAAGCTCATCCCACTATCTCTTCTTTGAATATTAAAAATATATTGCACTATGCAATTAACAAATGACAATTTTATGACAAAGCTATTTTCAATACAGCTGTATTTTCAAGACTTTGTTGAGATAAGCTTTGCAACTTAACTGATTTATCTGCAATTCGCTTTAGCAATAAAAAGAGTGCTGTTTTAGCACTCTCTTAACTTCACTTAAAGGAAACATTCATCAGTTAAATCTTTTGAAACGCATACTATCATCAAGAAATGTTTTTTCTCCCGCTGATGCTTCAATTGAACCAAACACCAGTTCAGCACGTAATTTCCAGTTTTTAGGAATATCGAAAGTAGCTGCCACTTCATCATCAATTACAGGATTGTAATGCTGCAATGAGGCACCAATATGCTGTTCTGCCAATGATGACCATACGGCAAATTGTGCAATTCCAGTGGAATGCTCTGACCATGCCGGAAAATGTTCAGCATATAAGGGAAATTGTTCTTGAAGCGACTTTACCGCATCTTGGTCTTCAAAAAACAATACCGTGCCATATCCTGCTGCAAAACTGTTAATTTTTGCATTGGTATTTTCAAATGCACCTTCTGGCACCATTTTACGTAACGTTTCGCGCACAATACTCCAGAATTTCGCATGCGATTCACCATATAGAGTCACGACACGTGAAGTTTGTGAATTGAAAGCAGAGGGGCTATTACGCACTGCATCTTTAATGATTTCTTCTATTTTATCTGCTGTGATCGAAACATTTTGACCAATTGCATAAATAGTACGGCGTTGTTTCATATGGGCTAAAAATGACATGGTTTCACCTTCTTTGAATTTTAATAAGCGTAATTAGAATATATTGATCTTATGTTAATTTTAGAATTATTCCACAATTAAAAAAGTGACATTGTGTTTTATTTATGGAACAGTTTCATAGCTAATTTCAACTGATATAAAATAAAAAAGCACCCATTAAAAGTGCTTAATTGATACAGCGATGAGATTAATTCAAAATTCTAAATCGTTCAGCGTTCTGAGGTTCCTGTTTGATCTCTGCTTCTTGCTCTATAGAACCGAATACAAGTTGTGCCCGTAACAACCAGGATTCATCAATATGAAAATGTTCCGAAACTGCCGTATCAATACTCGGATTATAATGTTGCAAACAAGCACCAATACCAGAATCAGCTAAGGCTGTCCATACTGCATATTGCGCCATACCCGATGTCTGTTCTGACCAGATTGGAAAATCATCGGCATTAAAAGGAATTTTCTTTTGCAATTTTTGTATGATGTTCTGATCCTCATAGAACAGTACGGTTCCATATCCTGCCATACATTGCTCTATCTTCATTTCCGCACCGGAAAATACATGTACGGCAACTAATTTACGTTGTACTTCTTTGACAATTTGCCAAAATTGCTCATGGGAATCACCAAATAAAACCATAATTCTAGAACTTTGAGAATTTAACGCAGACGGACAACTTTTTACTGCTTCCTGAATAAGCTGGGTCAAGTAAGCCTGGCTAAAATGAACCTTCTTCCCCAGCACATAAATACTGCGACGCTTTTTTAAATGATCGACAAAAGTTAATTCATGCATCTCATCTGTGGTTCTTTTTTTAAATTTCAATTCTTTGGTGATATCTGCCGTTAGAACCTGACCAATTTTATCTAATAACGCCACAGCAGTACTCCCCAATACAAATGCTAAGCTTGTAATATTTTTAATATTCTAGCGGTTTTATTGAGGGATTCTTTGAATTAGATATTTTTGAATGTCGTTTTTTAAATCAAACAGTTATCGCAAAAACAACAAACTCCGCATTTAGCGGAGTTTGTGTGAAATATAACGCATTTTACTTTTCAGTTTCAAATAACGCGGCAACAAATGATTTTGCCGAAAACGGACGTAAATCATCAATTTTCTCGCCCACACCAATAAAGCGAATAGGCACATGGGTACGGCTTGCAATGTTAAATAACACCCCACCTTTAGCGGTACCATCCAGTTTGGTAATGGTTAGTCCTGTCAAACCTACAGCTTCATCAAACATTTCAACTTGATTAATTGCATTTTGACCTGTGCCTGCATCGACCACCAACATAATTTCATGCGGTGCTGTAGCATCAATTTTTTGCATCACTCGTTTTACTTTGGTGAGTTCCTGCATTAAATTACTTTTATTATGTAAACGTCCTGCAGTATCAGCAATCAGGACATCTACACCTTTGGCACGTGCACTTTCAAAAGCATCAAAGATCACAGAAGCACTGTCTGCACCATGACCCTGTGCGACAACTGAAATATTATTGCGCTCACCCCAAATCTGAAGCTGTTCAGTGGCTGCTGCACGGAAAGTATCCCCCGCGGCCAACATGACTTTTTTACCTTCACCCTGTAAACGTTTTGCCAGTTTACCAATGGTTGTGGTTTTACCTACGCCATTCACACCCACGACTAAAATCACAAATGGACTTTTGTTCGGATCAATATGTAAAGGTTTAACACGCGGTGCCAGCAAAGCCACCAATTCTTCTTGCAGTGCTTTGTAAAGCGAGTGTGAATAGATCAAATCGCCACGTTCAGTACGCTCGGTCAAATTGGCAATAATGGTTTTAGTGGCTTCAACACCAATATCAGCAACCAGTAATTGCTCTTCAACTTCTTCCAGCAATTCATCATCGATTTCTTTACCACCAATGAGAATATTAACCATACCATCGGCAAGGTTTTTACGGGTTTTGGTCAACCCTACTTTCATGCGGCTGAAAAAGCCGCCTTTAGATGTCTCATCTTGCTCTGTTTCTGTGGCTACAGGCGCAGAAACAGTAACTTGTTCATTTTGAGTTTCAACAATAGGGATATTTACCGCGGGTAAATTCGGTAAAGTGACATCGTCATCCCCGATATCAGCATCAATCAAAAATTTATTTTGCCCATTAGATTGCTGTTGCATGCCGAATCCTTGAAAAGCATTGCGTTAAAAAATAAGAATTCTAGCATAGTTTTGTCGCGCATTTCCCAGTAGACATTGAACACACCAAAAACCAACAACTTAAGCTTGCTTTCAAATTGGAGTTTCTGAAAAAATATTTATAAATTTAATTCATCACTTGGGTAAGTCTTGTGCTCAAAAGTTACCACTCACTTTTTCCAAAGCTGAATTTTTCTAAAAAGTATATGTTAACGATCAGCTTGGTATTGCTTACGCTGCAAAGCGATTTAACGCAGGCAGAAACGCGGAGTGAACTGGCACGTACCACCTTTGAAACTACACTGAAGAATGGTTTAAAAGTGATTATCCGGGAAGACCATCGTTCTCCCATGGTGATGACGCAAATTTGGTATCGCGTGGGCAGTAGTGATGAATCGGGAAATCTATTAGGGATCTCACATGTACTGGAACATATGATGTTTAAAGGCACACAAAAAGTTCCCAATGACGAGTTTACCCGCTTAAGCCGTATGTATGGTGGCAGGGTCAATGCTTCGACTTTTACCAATTACACCAATTATTATCAGCTCTATCCTAAAACCTATTTACCGATGGCCTTGGAACTTGAAGCAGACCGCATGAGCAACTTGTTGTTTCGCCAACAAGATTTTGAACCGGAAATTAAAGTGGTGATGGAAGAACGGCGCTTGCGTACCGATGACAACCCGACAGCACTGGCTTTTGAACGTTTTAAATGGATTACTTATCCAACCAGCCATTATCGCCAACCGGTGATTGGATACATGAAAAACCTGCAAAACATTCAGCTGGAAGATGTCAAAAAATGGTATCGCGACTGGTATAGCCCGAATAATGCCATCTTGATTATTGTCGGCGATGTAAACGCTGAAAATGCCTTACTGCAAGTGCAAAAGTATTTTGCCGATATTCCTGCCCGAAAAACCCCGCCACGTAATGACGTATTAGAGTTTGATCATGTTGGTTATCGTCATATGGAACTGAATCTGCCGGTTAAAGTGCCGAATCTGTTTATGGCGTGGAACGTGCGTTCCCTACCTACAGCAAAAAATCCACAAGATGCTTACGCATTAACCATTATCAAAAACATTTTGGACAGTGGAATTTCTTCACGACTGCAAGATCGGCTGGTGCGCGATAAAAAAATATTGACCGCAGTCAGTGTGTCCTATGACCCTTATAGTCGCGGAGACAGCTTGGTGAGTATTTCGGCCTTGCCCGCGGAAGACGTGAGTTTGCAAGAGGCTGAAAAAGCTATTCAGGCTGAAATTGAGCTGTTAAAAACAGAGTTGATTAAACCCGAAGAAGTCAATCGCGTGACAGCGAAATATGTTTCCAATTTAGTCTATAGCCAAGATGACATTGCCGGGCAAACCCGGATGATGGGCAATCTAGAAATCAATGGTTTAAGTTTTCGTTTGATGGATGAATTACCAAAACATTTTGAAACCGTCAGCCCACAGGATATTCAGCGCGTGGCGAATGTTTATTTTAGCCGGGACAATCTGAGCACCTTATACCTCTCGCCTGAAAATAAAGCCCAATAGTCGAATTTGCCATGATCAAGCTGCCTCCTTTTCTTATTTTCAGTACCATGATCGGGTGTCAAGTCGTAATGGCGGATGTGGCTTTAGATACCATTCCAGATGACAATCCAACACAGCTCAAATCTATTCCACTTTTACAAAGCTTAAAAATTCCCAATCAACAAAGTCAATTTTATGCCCCTTATGTGCATGAGCTGAAAAATAAATATAAAGTTCGCACGCTCTTTGTAGAATCAGCAGATTTGCCTATGGTTGATATTCAGCTGACATTTAATGCTGGCTCAGCCCGAGATGAAGAAATTGCACCCGGTTTATATGGCATTGCCAATATGGCGGCAAAACTGATTGATGAAGGCACAGAAAACTATACGGCCAATGAAATTGCCAATGCTTTTGAAAGTGTGGGAGCGCGATTTAGTGCCCAAGCGTATCGGGACATGTTCATTGTAAAATTACGGGTATTGTCTGATCCTCAAAAGCTTGAACCCGCCTTGGCGATGATGATGGAGCTTTTGAAGCATGCCAGCTTTGAAAAATCCAGTATCAGTCTGGTATTAAGCAACACGCAAGTCGGACAAAAGCAAATTCAGGAAAGCCCAAGCCGAATGATGAGTGTTCTGTTTTATCGGGCTTTATATGGGAAACATGCCTATGCCGAACCGATTAGCGGAACTCAGCGTAGCATCAGCAAAATCACACCAGCACAATTAAAACAATTTAGTGATCAATTTTTGGTGGCACAGAACCTGAACATTGCCATTACAGGTCAACTCAGTACCAAACAGGCACAACAACTTTCTGAACATATTTCCGGGAATATGAAACAAGGTGAACAAGCTAAACCCTTGGCTCAACCCGTCGATAAATCAAGTTTTGATATTCGCCACATTAAATTTAGTTCAAGTCAGGCACATGTAATGATGGGTCAATTAGGCCCCTCACGCTTCGATCCGGATCGCCTAGCCTTGGAAGTTGCCAATCAGATGTTTGGTGGAAGTGGCTTCAACTCTATCTTGATGAAAGAACTGCGGGTTAAGCGCGGTTTGAGTTATGGGGCTTATAGTTCATTTTCCTTTAGCCAGGCTCCAGGAGCCTTTAGCTTCAGCTACTCTACCCGTCAAGATCAACTGCTCGATAGCCTGCAAGTCGCCCATCAGGCTTTGGTCAATTTTGTCCAACAACCCATTGACCGGAAACAGCTGGAAGAAACCAAAGCAGGCATGTTACGTGCCTTTCCGAATAATTATAGTAGCAATGCCAATATTAACGCCCAGTTAGGTTCTATAGGATTTTACAACCAGCCGGCAGACTACTTGAGTCACTATCCAAAATTATTAGAAAAAATTACTGCACAAGATGTGCAGAATGCCATTCAAAAACATCTACATCCTGAACGTCTTACCATCATTATAGTGAATGAGAAATTAGATAAAGCCGCATTGGAAGCAGTACTAAAACAAGACCTGAATCCGCAAACTCCCAAAAACACACCTGCAATCAAGCAGATCCCGGAAACTATTATTGCTCCGGTTGCAAAGGCGGTAACTGATGCGCCTGTGTCATCTCCAACTGATGCGCCTGCATCAATTTAAAATAGTGGGCATAAGGAATCTGAGGTTGCTGCATCAGCAGCAAAGCCATTTCTTGAGTATCTGGATAATTGGCTTGAGCTGAAAGTTTCACAACATTTTCAAATTGTTGAACCGAAATGGGGCGATGCAGAGCAATGAAAGCAAGACTCAGGATAATGACGATGATTGTAGCGATAAATCCGTTATAAATATCTTCAAGCTTTATTTGAGATTTTAATTGAACAATTTTTTGTAAAGCAATATGCATAACCTACCTCGAACTCAAGGTAGTGTAGGATGCGGCATGCAGAAGTACAAGCAGATTTGCTCAATTTCGCCGCATTTGTAACAGAAATTGAGCAAATCAAAATGATCTAGTAACCAACTACATTCCTGATGACCGCATAATAAAGCACCAGAGCAATAATCCCCATGACCAGGGCAATTGCAAATACACCCACCCCTCTTTCTGCATGCACAGGATGCAGTTCATCATCATCCGCTATGCGCAGCAATTCACCATTATAGAGGCTATAAAAATCCTCACGTTGTTGCACATCGAGCTGGCGAGTAAAATCATAAACCCTTTTACGCTGTGCCAAGCAAAAATTACCCAGATGAATTTCCTGGTGGAAAATGGCTTCATCCAAATTTCTACGATGCTGATGCGCGAGTTCAATGATTTGATCTGGAGTAGGAGGCAAATCAAAGGTGAAACCGTCTAATGTTTTTGTCATGTTATTCTCCTTATATTTTCAAATTCCTCTACTAAGATACTAAGCAAAAATTATTTTGTATATTGTTTAATCATGTAACCTTGATTTTAATGCTATAGCCCACATATATTGTTTGACAATCTGAGTTCAATGTAATATTACTTTAACAATACTTAGTTAAATTAGTATCAAGACAAATTTAATCGTCTTACTAGCAATCATAATTACAATAAGGAGTTTAATATGATTCAACAACTCTCTCCTCAAGATCTAGAACATGCATATGCAGATGCCGTGAATACCATTCAATCTCAAATGAATTTTTCAGATGCAGTTCAAAAATTGGAAGAAGTCGCTCGTGCCGGGCATGGTAAAGCCGCTTTATTTTTAGCAGAACTTTACTATCAAGGCTTCCGGGTAGAACGTGACTCGCTCAAAGCACAATACTGGCAGAAACTGGCCACGATGCAAGCCTAATCAAACGTCACCAAGGTGGCGTTTTTTAATCCCTTTTGTTTTTAAATACATATTTATTTACATTGTTTCTCAAAGCTTACACAGAACTTTCATTTAAATTTCTTACAATAACTGCTGAATTCACTACATGTCTCTGGTATGAATCGAATTAACTCATTACAACTGGTTCCTAAAGACTTATTTTTTAAAATCACGATTTTAAAATCAATGATGTACTGCGGTGTTCTTTGGGGACTCTATCATCAACAAGGCTGGGCCATGATGGCCGACCATGAAGATTACATTTTTCCATTTTGGCTGAACGGCATTCAGGCACAGAAATATGCACAGTTGCACTGGCCAAATTATACACCGCGTAAAATTACGCCAAAGGATTTTCAGGAATCCTTGCTGCCGACCTTAACTCGCTTAAATGTAACACCTGCACTCTGTCATTCGTCGAGTCGAAAATTTAAATTGACCACTCAACAAATGCGGCATTTCTTTTTTTCTGATTCTGTGCAACCGGCTTAATGTTTTCTGCCAACAGCAATAATGAAAAATAGGGAAATGTAAATTTTTATTTATGACCCGAAAAGTATTTGCATTTTTCTTATTTCGCGCTAAGTTTAATGTCAAATGAATAACAAAAAGGATGATAATAAATGACCAATGTAGCACAAGTTATTCAGAACAAAATTGAGAAAACGATTTTTACTATTAGTCCTGAATCGACGGTACTTGAAGCAATTTCACTTATGGCAGCTAAAGGCATTGGTGCACTGGTCGTGACTGACCAAGAAAAAGTGGTTGGTATTCTGTCTGAACGTGATTACATGCGTAAAGTGACGTTGATGGAACGGACCTCTAAAGAAACGACAGTCGGTGAAATCATGACTGCTAAAGTACTGACCGTGACTAAGTCCACCAGTGTTGAAGACTGTTTAAGTTTAATGACTGATCGTCATTTACGTCATCTTCCTGTAGTTGAAAATGCAAAACTGGTAGGGTTAATCTCGATTGGTGATTTGGTAAAAGCTGTAATGGATGATCAGCGCAAACTCATTGATCAGTTACAACAATATATTGCGAGTTAAGATTTAATGCCTAAAAAACCTCTCATGTCGAGAGGTTTTTTTTAATCCCTCTAAATCTCCCTTTAATAAAGGGAGACTTTTAACCATCCTCTTTTAAAAGATAAGCCATATATGGCACTAGAGAGATTTTTATAATTAATTCAAACCCAATTTTGCAGCCACATAGTCTGAGTCTTTATCACCACGACCCGATAGATTCACGACAATTTTCACATCTTTGGCCATTTTTGGTGCTTCACGTAAAGCCCATGCCACAGCATGTGAACTTTCCAGTGCAGGCACAATTCCCTCTACACGTGAAAGAGTCATAAAGGCATCCAGACACTCTTGGTCTGTCGCAGTGGTATATTCCACACGGCCCAAGTCTTTTAGCAAGCTATGCTGTGGACCCACGCCCGGATAATCCAGACCTGAAGCAATCGAGTGTACCGGTAAAGGCTCACCTTGCTCATCTTCAAGCACATAACAGGCCATACCATGAAGCTGGCTTGGTTTACCCAGAGTCAAGGTTGCCGAATGCATATTAGTATCCAAGCCATGTCCTGCAGGTTCTACACCTACAAGTTTAACGTCTTGATCATTTAAGAATGCTGTAAAAGCGCCCATCGCATTGGAACCACCGCCAACGCATGCAACCACATAATCAGGATTTGATCCAAAACGATCCTGGGTTTGAACCTTGATTTCATCACCAATAATAGACTGAAAGTCACGCACCATTTTCGGGAATGGATGTGGACCTACCACTGAACCAATCGCATAGATGAAGTTTTTCGGATCTTTTAAGTATTCTTCAAAGGCACTGTCCACGGCATCTTTTAGGGTAGCGGTGCCACGTGTAACTGAAATCAGGGTCGCACCCAAAATCTTCATCTTCACTACATTGGGATGTTCTTTTTCAATATCCACTTGACCCATATGAATTTCACATGGAATACCCACCAAGGCACACGCGGTTGCAAGTGCCACACCATGCTGACCTGCACCCGTTTCAGCAATTACTTTTTTCTTACCCATATATTTAGCAAGTAAAGCTTCGCCTAAACAATGGTTAATCTTATGTGCACCGGTATGGTTTAAATCTTCGCGTTTCAGGTAGATTTGTGCTCCACTCAATTGATCGGACAGACGTTTGGCATGAAACAGTGGACTTGGACGACCGACATAATTGGTAAATAAATCAGCCAATTCATTTTGAAATTCAGCAGTATGGCGGATTTGCTCATACGCCACATTGATTTCGTCCATCGCTTCTTTTAAATGAGGTGGAATAAACTGACCACCGTATTGTCCAAAGAAACCTTCTTCATTGGGTAATGGGATGCCATTAATTTGATGATCCATTTTCAATTCCTTCATTTAAAAAGAACGCATTTGATTTCAATACGCTTAACGAGCCAAATATTTTGTCATATCTTCCACACCCTTTAAGGTCATGGGATACATATGATCTTCAAAAATCTGTTTAATTTGACCAATAGTATGGGTGTAATGCCAATAACTGTCTTGTTCTGGATTAAGCCAGGCCGTCTTTTCAAAATGTTGACGTAAACGCTGTAACCAGACATTACCTGCTTCATCATTCATATATTCAACAGAACCACCCACAGAGTTCAACTCATAAGGTGCCATACTGGCATCCCCTACCACAATTACCCGATAGTCGCGCCCATAAGTATTGAATAAATCCCAAGTATTCATGCGGGTATTAGAACGGCGGATATTGTCTTTCCAGACATAGTCATACAAACAGTTATGAAAATAAAAATATTCTAAAGTTTTAAATTCGGTTTTGGCCGCGCTGAACAGTTTTTCACATTCGGCGATATACGAGTCCATCGACCCACCAACATCGAACAACATCAGCACTTTAATACGATTGCGACGTTCCGGAACCAGCTGTACATCTAAAATGCCCTGCTTGGCCGTTTCACGAATGGTCCCGTTAATATCCAGTTCTTCAGCAGCGCCCTGACGGGCAAACTTGCGTAAACGGCGGAGTGCCATTTGCATTTGCCGTGTACCGAGTATTTGCTCATCATCCAGGTTTTGATATTTACGCTGCTCCCAAACCTTGACTGCAGAACGTTTACGCTCTGGCCCACCAATACGCACACCTTCAGGATGATCGCCATAGGCACCAAATGGCGATGTGCCACCAGTACCAATCATCTTGTTACCACCTTGATGCTTCTTGTGCTGCTCACGAAGACGCTCTTCCAGCATCTTCATCAGTTCTTCCAGCGAGCCTGCTTTTTTCAGCTCTTCACGTTGTTCTGGAGTGAGATGCTTTTCTAAAAGCTCGAGGTCGAACCAGTCTTTCGGCAGTTTATGTACCTGATTGAGCAAATCATCCAGATCAAAAGTGGAAATACCATCGAAGTAATCTTTCATTGCACGATCAAACTTGTCAAAGAAACGCTCATCTTTGATCATGACCGTTTTAGCCAGTTGATAGAACTCGTCCTGATTGGCAAAAACCAGCCCTAAAGCAACCGCTTCATTCAGATCAATCAGTTCACGCGTTGATACTGGCACACCGTATTTGCGTAAGGTATAAAACAATCGCACAAACATGGCGATGTCTCCTTAACGACGCGACATAAAGGCTAAACGTTCAAGCAATTGCACATCTTGCTCGTTTTTAATCAGCGCACCATACAGCGGTGGAATCGCCTTGGATTTGTCATGCTTGCGCAAAATATCTTCTGGCATGTCATCTGCCATCAGCAGGCTTAACCAGTCAATCAGTTCAGAAGTGGATGGTGGTTTCTTTAAGCCCGGAATCTGGCGAAGCTTGAAGAATACTTGTAAAGCTTCATTCACCAAAGCTGTAGACACTTGCGGGAAATGCACATCAATGATCTCGCGCATGGTCGCTTCATCAGGGAATTCAATATAATGGAAGAAACAGCGGCGCAAGAATGCATCCGGCAATTCCTTTTCATTATTTGAAGTAATAATCACGATAGGACGTTGTGTCGCCGTGATGGTTTCACCTGTTTCATAAACAAAAAACGACATTTTGTCGAGTTCATGCAACAAGTCATTCGGAAATTCGATGTCTGCCTTGTCAATTTCATCAATCAACAACACACAGCGCTCTTCACTGGTGAAAGCTTCCCACAATTTTCCTGGCTTGATGTAGTTTTTAATGTCATAAACACGATCATCGCCTAACTGGCTATCACGCAAACGCGATACAGCATCGTATTCATACAAGCCTTGCTGTGCTTTCGTAGTTGACTTGATGTGCCAGGTGAGCAGCTTCAGCCCCAGGCTTTCAGCCACCTGTTCGGCAAGTAGCGTTTTACCTGTCCCCGGCTCACCTTTAACCAAAAGCGGTTTTTGCAAACGACGTGCAGCTTTGACAGCAAGTTTTAAACTATCAGTCGCAATGTACTGATCTGTACCGATAAATTGTTGGGTATCAACAGACATGATCTAACCTTATTGTTTTACTTAAAGCGGTGAACTATTTTTGTTTAATTCGAATTTTGCCTTGTTGGCAGTGTATTTTGACCATAAGGCACCAATGACCAAACCTACTCCGAGCACAAACAAGATCAGAGAGGCATTTGACCAAATCAGCGTCTTTTCTTTGGTGAGCACACCGAACAGCAAGCCGAAAATAGCTGGAGCGATAGCAGCATTATTTCCTTCAGAAACTGTGGGTGTCAGTAAAATGGCAAAGCCGATGAGCCAGGTCATGCCACCTAAAGGTTTAGGCAAACGTTTTGCAATCGCATACCAAGCCCATAGAATAATCAGACTGCCTACAAGATAAACCGTGACAGCAATACTATCTTCAGGAATTGAATCTAGTAGTGAAAGAAAACCATTCATCTTACAACTCCTGATTAACCATTAAGCACCACGAAGCCCTTCAGGTGCAACAGCATTTGGATTGATTAACCCTTCTGGAGGTACTTGAATAAAGAAGCCTTTAGTTTCAATAGAGTCGATCACATGCAACACATTTACACGTGCCAATTTACGACCTTCAGATAACTCTAAATCCATAACAAAAGTTGCACGACCAAATGCAACGCGCATCGCTTCCGGTAAAACTTCTAGCGGATTGATTGCCTCAGCTTCATTTTCAGTGGCTTCTGGACGGGCGATGTAAAGATACATTTCATCTTTTTTGCTAGATTTAAAAATTGAACATTGCATAGTTGGAACAGTACTCATAAAACTCAGGACAAAGCATACAGCAAAAAAAAGACTGATACATTAATGATTATTAACGCATCAGTCGTGATTGTATATAAATGTTAATTCTTTAAACAGAATGGCTAAAAATTAATCTATCACTTTCATTTGGGTAGACAGATAATTTTCATCTGCATGCAGAACTTCAATCAATGGCTTGGTCAGTACATCATAACGCCAGCCGAGCAGATAAGCAGGTAAATCCTGCTCATCATTATGAAAGACCACGTGCTGATACAGTGCATTCAGCCATTTTTTACGCATCAATACTTCTTTAGGTACTGTTGTTTCCTGCACCACAGCCTGAATGACATTATCGACTTTTTCACCAATCTCTTTGGATGAGTGACGAATTGGACGTGCCATACGCAGTGGCCATTCTGCCTGTTCAGGCAAGAATTTAAGTAAATCCAGAATGGTTTTACCATATTCACGCACAATATTTTGACGGATATCTTTAATGCTGGACAACTGGAACTGATTACGCGGATTTTTTTCCACCAGATCAATCAGGGTAGAATTTTTCAGGATAAAGCTACGCGGATAATTCAGGGCTTTGACCATCTGCTCACGCCATACAGCCAGCTGCTGTAACTGCATCAATTGACGACGTGAATGACGATAATTGCCAATATCGTGATAAAGCAACTCTACAGGCGTTTCCTGACCAATTTCATGAGTCAGATGACGACAATCTTCTAGTGCAAAATCCAGTAAATATTTATCGCTTAATTGCTGCTGAATTTTATTGGACAGGTTCATCAGATACAGTACGTCATTCGCCGCATAGGTGAGTTGCTCAGAGCTTAACGGACGTGCCAACCAGTCAGATCGGGTCTGGTCTTTATCAATTTCAACATCCAGCATGTGCTTTAATGCATTTTGATAGCTCATCTGTAGCCCATGCCCTAAAAAAGACATACCAACCTGGGTATCAAAAACATTTCTTAAGCTTTTTTGCTGTGAATAATGATAGATTAAATCGATATCTTCACTGCAGGCATGGAAGATATTCTGCTGAGCATCAAACAGTCTTGCCCAGAATAACGACAAATCCAGACTTGTGCCATCCAGCAAAAACACCTGATCGGCAACATTGATTTGAAATACACCCAATTTGGGCCACAGGGTATCGACCTTGATGAATTCGGTATCCAATCCATAAATGGAGGTCTGCCCCATCAAGTGCAAAATATTGTCTAAATCTTTTTGTTGCTGAATAAACTGAAACATATTACCGAGTCTAAAAACCAGATTCTCTTAAATGTATTTTAACCTATATATAAAATTTAGATATAACTAAATTTACATTTGGCCCGTATATTCTCTATTTATAAGTATTTTTTAAAAAAGGCAACCATTTTTTATATATTTTTTGTATAAGTTTAAATTAAATTCAAATAAATGTTACTTAAGTCTTGTTTCATATCTTAAATGATAAAATAAGCACCTAAGTACTTATTTCATACGCATACGATTATGCACCGCCTGACTTAAGGTATGACTATCGACATACTCAAGCTCTCCTCCTTGAGGAACACCTTGAGCTATCCGGGTCATCTGTACAGGCAAATGCTTGGTGGCTTCAACCAGATAATGTGCTGTCGCCTGACCTTCTACAGTAGCATTGGTTGCCAATATCACTTCAGAAACAGTACCCTGACTTAGGCGCTGAATCAGATAAGGAATCCCGATTTCTTCAGGGCCAATACCATCTAGCGGCGACAAATGCCCACCCAGTACATGGTACTTGCCACGAAAACTGCCACTTTGCTCAATCGCCATGACATCTGCAGGTGATTCCACCACACAGAGTAGCTGATCATCACGCTCATGTGACAGGCAAATGTCACACACTTCATTTTCTGTCAGTGAATGACAAACACTACATTCATGAATATAGGTCGTGGCTTCATTCAAAGCATGTGCCAAGCCGACTGCACCTTCACGGTTTTTCATGATCAAATGCAATGCCATGCGCTGAGCCGATTTCGGCCCAACACTTGGCAAAATACGTAAAGCTTGAACCAGTTGATCAAATCGATCACTAAACACTGGGCGTATTCCTTAGAATAAACCAGCAAGGCCTGGTGGCAAGCCCATACCAGAATTAGCGGCTTTCATTTTTTCTTCAGAAATGGCTTCAGCTTGACGTGCAGCATCATTCATTGCAGCTGCGATTAAATCTTCAATCATGTCGGCATCATCTTGAAGCAATTCAGGGCTGATTTCGATACGTTTCACCACATTGCGGCAAGTCATGGTTACTTTAACCAAGCCACCGCCTGCTTCAGCCTGGACTTCAGTTTGTGCAAGCTGTTCTTTGGCTTTTTTCATGTTGTTTTCAACATCTTTCTGCATGCGCTGTGCTTGCTGCATCAACATATTAATGTTCATAAAATTCTCCGAACAATCAATTACTAAATTAATGTTTATAAATTAGATTAAATCTAAACCACGACCAATGTCGCGAATAATATCATCAATATCTTCTAAACCAACAGATACGCGAATTAATCCTTCACGAATACCTGCAGCTTCTTTGGCCTCAGGTGAAAGCTTACCGTGAGTAGTGGTTGCTGGATGGGTAATGGTGGATTTGGCATCACCCAGGTTACCAGTAATTGAAATAAATTGGGTGTTGTCGACCACTTTCCAAGCCCCTTCACGGCCACCTTTCACTTCAAATGACACAATCCCGCCAAAGCCGCTTTGTTGTTTAGCTGCAAGTTCATGACCGATATGTGAAGGCAAACCAGCGTAATATACTTTTTCGACTTTGTCGTGCTGATTTAGGAATTCAGCCAGCTTTTGTGCGCCTTCTGAATGCGCTTTCATACGTAAACGTAAAGTTTCCAGGCCTTTCAAGAACACCCAGGCATTGAATGGACTCATAGATGGACCAGTAGTACGCACATAACCAAATACTTCTTCAAGCAGTTTATGATTACCCACCACAGCACCACCCAAAGCACGTCCTTGACCATCCAGATATTTGGTTGCCGAGTAAATGACTAAGTCCGCACCAAATTGAATTGGTCGCTGTAAAACAGGAGTACAGAAGCTGTTATCAATCGCCAGCAATGCACCATTGGCGTGGGCAATATCGGCCAAGGCCTGAATATCCGCCACTTCAGCTAATGGGTTGGATGGAGATTCAACAAACAGCAATTTGGTTTCAGGTTTGATGGCATTTTTCCATGCATCAAGATCGGTTAAATCGACAAAATCGACACTTACACCAAATTTAGCCACATATTTTTCAAACAGGGAAACCGTAGAACCAAACACAGCACGTGAACAGATCACATGATCGCCCAATTTCAAGTATGACATTGCCACAGCCATGATTGCTGCCATACCAGAACTGGTTGCCACTGCACGTTCAGCACCTTCCAAAGCCGCAAGACGTTTTTCAAACATTGCAACAGTCGGATTGGTAAAGCGCGAATAAATATTGCCAGGTTCCTGACCTGAAAATTTAGCTGCGGCTTCTGCGGCATTTTCATAGACGAATGATGAAGTCAGGAAGATCGGCTCGCCGTGTTCACCTTCAAAACTGCGTGTATGACCTGTACGAATGGCTAAAGTGTCTAATTGGTATTCAATGTCGTCTTGTTGGCTCATCTTCTCTACCCAGTCCTGTGGACTGCCGTTGCTAATAATTGCCAACATTTTGAGCGCCTATGGCATTTAAGGTCAAGGTATAATGCATAAATATCGCCTACACTTCGATCAATCCACTCAGATGTCAGTATGCCCAGCAATGATTCAAGTTAAAAATAAAATTGCGCAACATAAAAGCAAACTCAAAAACTTATCTACCCGCTTGTTTGATTCAGGCTCACTGGTTTTGTCACAAACCACCGCATATGAAGTGATTGGCGAATACAAGAAAACCCGGGTGCGCTATTACGCCTCACCCGATAAACAATATAAAGAACCACTGGTTTTTGTTGCACCTCTTGCAATCAGCATGGCTATTTATGACCTTTATCCTTACCGCTCTCTGGTCAAGCATTTTCAACATAGTGGCTTTGATGTCTATCTGCTGGAATGGGGTCGATATAACTATAAAGACCGCTTTTTAAATTTTATGTCTTTTATTGATGATGCGATTCCGCATTGTATAGACCAGATCCGAACTCACTCGCATAGTGATCAAATTTCACTGCATGGCTGGAGTATGGCCGGTGTATTTGTCATGCTGTATTGCGCATTGCAAAAACCGAACCACGTTAAAAATCTGATTGTATTGGGCAGTCCTATAGACAGTCATGCCTCGGGTCGTACCGGCAAACTTTTTCAAAAGGTCAATCAACTGATTGCCAAAAATAAAGCCTTGCAAAACAAGATTTACTCAGGAACCGTACCCAAGCATCTGATTCATAGCCCCGGTATACTCAATTCACTGGGTTTTAAAATGATTGATCCTATAGGATGGATTCAGAGCCAAAAGCAGCTTTTAGCAAACCTGGATAATCCGCAAGCCTTATATGAACATGCCACCATGGGCAATTTTCTGAACCGGATGATTGACTACCCAGGTGGCATCAATCAGGACATGATTTTTAATGTCTGGCTACAAAACCCGCTAAAAAACGGCGTTATTACATTACAAGATAAGAATATCGAATTAAAAAATATAGACTGCTCTTTATTGGTAGGTGCGGGTCGTAGCGACCAGATCGTATCTAAAGAGGCAGTTAAGCCCTTAATTGAATTGACAAATAGCCAGGATGTCACGTTTACTCTCATCCCGGGTGGTCATTTGGGCTTAATGTCAAGCCAGTCCAGTGCCAACGAGTTCTGGCCATTTATGACCACCTGGCTAAAACAGAGATCGAGCAAAATATAAGGGATACATCATGATTCAGTCAGTTGCATTTATCGGCTTAGGCGCAATGGGTTACCGTATGGCAGCCCATTTACCTCAACATTTCGATACGGTGTATGTATGGAACCGCAATTTCGAAAAAGCCAAGCAACATGCAACTGAATTTGGCACCCAAGCTGTAGAACTTGAGCAAGCTGTACAGGCAGATGTCATTTTTTCATGTTTGCCAACCAGCAAAGAAGTCGAACACCTGATTGCAAATATCAACATCAAACCTGGTGCTATATGGGTCGATTGCACCAGTGGTGTACCCGCATCAGCAAAAAAACTGAGCCAGCATTTAAAAGCACTTAATGTAGACTTTCTGGATGCACCAGTTAGTGGTCAAACCATTGGTGCTGAAAAAGGCAGCTTGACAGTAATGATTGGCGGTGAAGCCAGTGCTTTTAAAAAAGCCCTGCCCGCAATTCAAGCCTTTGGCCAACTGATTAAACATGTCGGTGAATCAGGTGCAGGTTTCGCGGTTAAAGCGGTAAACAATATGTTATTGGCGGTAAATCTTTGTTCTGCTGCAGAAGGCTTTACGACATTAAAAGCCCATGGCGTCAACCTCAATGAAGCTTTAGACTGCATTAATGCATCGAGTGGTAAAAGTGGCGTGACTGAAACTGTATTGCCACAACGCGTTTTAAACCGCGAATTTCCCCTGACCTTCGCCCTGCCGTTATTGGCAAAAGATACAGGGATTGCCCTAGATCTGGTTCGTGAAGCCAAACTTTCTGCACCCGTGATTGCCTTAACTCAAAGTCTGATTCAGGCGGCCAGCAATCTAGCAGAAAAAGACAGTGATTTTTCTAGTGCTGTGAAAATGTATGAATCCTGGAGTAAAATTACACTTGAGTAATAACTCGCCATTGAATAATAATAAAGAAACCTAATATTGTGTAGAAGTGTTCTACACAATATTCCATTAGAGGAAACCCTCATGACTAAGTTTACTGTTGCAATGTTGGCTAGTTTTGCAACTTTTTTTGGGGCAACGGCATTTGCCGCGACGGCCGAGCAAGAATGTCAAAAATTGAAAAATGACCATGATGTCATTTATGCGTCTAAAGGTTTTTGCTTTAAAGACCCTGAAGCCAAGGCGAAGTTTGGCAATGACAATTGCTATACAACTAAACCAAAATTTTCAGAAAAAGAGCAACAACGACTTGACGCCATCAAAGATCGTCAGAAAGAATTGAACTGTAAATAACTACAGTACCCAATCACTTCAAGGATTAGACATGCTTTACGATGATCAGAATATTTTTGCACGAATTATTCGTAATGAACTTCCTGCAATTAAAGTGTACGAAGATGACCAGGTTCTGGCTTTCATGGACATCATGCCACAAGCTGAAGGTCACACGCTGGTCATCCCTAAAACACCTGCGATAACATTGCTAGATCTACCGCCTGACGCTGCTGCTTACACAATTCAAATTGTGCAAAAAGTTGCCCAAGCGATGAAAATAGCACTTGATGTTCAAGGGATTGTACTCATGCAACTGTCAGGTGCATCTGCGGGTCAAACGGTTCCGCATGTACATTTCCACCTTATTCCAAGTTCGGTTCATGAATTGGGCAAACATGCTTTACACATGGGTGATCAAGAAAAAATCCAAGCATTAGCGGAAAGAATTAAAGCTGAACTTTAAAATTCACTAGAATTTTAACTTGTCAAAAGTGGAGCATAAGCTCCATTTTTTATATCTGGGATTATCTAACTTTATCTCATGGATTTTAAATAAAAATTAAATAACTGAAAAATAATAAAAAATATTAATTAAAGTAATTTTCATCGTCATAAAACTGTCATATAGCTTTCACCTCCCTGTCATAAAGTTTGCAGATACTGCATAGCAAGTTGGTGAGCTTCTGTAACTTTTTGTACTTAAGCAAACTAAAAAGAAGTGTTAAGTAAGGCGAATGCCATTTAGAACCGTTTTTTGGAGAAATCTCAATGAAAAAATTGCTTCTCGCTGCTGTTGTAGCGGCTATGGGGATGAGTGCAGCACAAGCAGCGCCAACTTTGTACGGTAAATTAAATGTTACCTTAGACCAAGTTGACAACAGTAAATTTGATGGCAAAAACGTTACAGAAATAAACTCTAATGCTTCACGTTTAGGAGTAAAAGGCGAAGAAAAATTAACTGACAAGATGTCGGCAGTGTATTTAGCTGAATGGGAAGTTTCAACCGATGGTAATAAAGATAAAGACTGGGGAATGCGTAACCGCTTCTTGGGTCTTAAATTTGCCGATATCGGTACATTAAAAGCGGGTAACTACGATTCTTACTTCAAAACTGCTGCGGGCAATAACCAAGATATTTTTAACGATCACAACCACCTTGACATGACCAGCATGCTATATGGTGAAGATCGTTTAAATAACGCAATCGGTTTTGAAACCGATAAAAAGTTACTTGGCGGCCTGCAATTCAATATTATGGCGCAGCAAGGTGAAGATTCAGCGACCGACAATGACAGTAAAGGTCAAAAAGGCAAACGCAGTGGTTTTGGTGATGGCATTTCAACTTCACTTGGCTATGAAAACAAAGACTATGGTGTGGCTGCAGCAATCGCGGGTAACTTTGGTGTGGCAGGCAAATACAACGCTTATAGCCTAACAGGTATATATTCAGATGCGGTTCGTGTAACTGGTTCTGTTGATTTAAGCAAAGCTGGTGTAAATGGTCTGGTTTTAGGTGCTCTATGGCAAACTGCTCAACCAACTGACGATACGGTAACAACATCAAGCACAAGTGGCACTCCTCCTGTTACCACAATCACCTCTTATAAAGGTTTACAAGAAGATGCTTACGGTATTACTACCGCTTATGCGATTCCATCTACACCATGGAAATTAAAGGCTGAATATCTATCTGCCAATACTTCTGTAGATAGTAAATCTGACCGTCAAATCGACCAATATGGCGTAGGTGTCGATTACAATCTAAATAAACAAGCACGTTTCTATGGCGTAGTTGCTCAACAGAAACGTGACTGGTTAACAAAAGACGATAAGAAAACTGTGATTGGCCTGGGTATGGAATATAATTTCTAAGCCCTCTTCATCTACTTAAACCAGTTACTAAAAAGACCACATTCGTGTGGTCTTTTTTTTGATGCAAGAATCTTCACTTCTTCTCCCATCTATCCTACATTTTAAGTCAAGATGTTTAGTTGAATTTACACAGAACATATTAAATGGAAATTTAAACAAGAACCATTATCAGTTAATTGGTTATATCTCCTAAAAAGATACAAGTGTTTTAGTTGGATTTAAAAGTATATAAGTATTTTAGTTGGAATTAAAAATTAAATACGCAGTGTTTTAGTCAACTTTATAATGACAAAAAATTAGTATAATTTTTAACACGACAAAGATATATGTTATTGTTTTTAAAATTAAAAATAATATATTTTTATTTTAATTGTTCAATCTATTTATTTTTAGTTATTTTTTGTTTAATAATACACATTATGTTTTAAAAAATAGGCTTATGTGCATGAGCTTAATACCCAAAGATTTCAATCAAAGATTAGTTCGTGAGATCGCAATCATTTTAATAATTAAGGTTGCCCTCTTGCTAACGATTAAACATATCTGGTTCGACGCCCCTACCATTCCTCAAAATTTTGACAATCAAGTTGCCGAGCATATTGCTGGCAATCCTTCCCCAATCAAGGAGACACGTTGATGATTTCTGAAAGCGTGGTCGATCTCTCGCGGTTCCAATTTGCAATGACCGCGTTGTATCACTTTATATTTGTACCTCTCACTCTTGGTCTGGCTTTTATTCTTGCCATTATGGAAACCACTTATGTGATTTCCGGTAAAGAAATTTATAAAGACATGACCAAATTCTGGGGAAAACTTTTTGGTATTAACTTTGCCTTAGGGGTAACTACAGGCTTAACCATGGAGTTCCAGTTTGGTACAAACTGGGCGTATTACTCACACTACGTGGGTGATATTTTCGGTGCACCACTGGCTATTGAAGGATTAATGGCGTTTTTCTTGGAATCGACTTTTATTGGTCTATTCTTCTTCGGCTGGGATCGACTTTCTAAAGTTCAGCATTTAGGCGTGACCTGGCTGGTTGCACTCGGTTCCAATATGTCGGCACTTTGGATTTTAGTTGCCAATGGCTGGATGCAAAACCCTGTCGGTGCAGCATTCAACTTTGAAACCATGCGTATGGAACTGGTTGACTTCGGCGCACTGATTTTCAACCCGGTGGCTCAGGTTAAATTTGTCCACACCGTATCTTCAGGTTATGTGACTGGTGCAGTTTTCGTTTTAGCGATTTCCAGTTTCTACTTGCTCAAAAAACGCGATGTTCCTTTTGCACGCCGTTCTTTCGCGATCGCTGCAATCTTTGGTTTAGCTTCTACTCTTTCAGTGATTCTGCTTGGTGATGAATCAGGTTATGAACTTGGCGATGTGCAAAAAACCAAATTAGCTGCAATTGAAGCAGAATGGGAAACTCACCCAGCACCTGCACCATTTACCTTGTTTGGTATTCCAAATCGGGAAGAACAACGCACTGATTACGCCATCAAAATTCCATATGTGATGGGTATTATTGCCACTCGTTCTCTTAATAAAGAAGTGACTGGCCTAAAAGACCTGATGGTTCAACATGAGCTTCGTATCCGTAACGGTATGATTGCATATAGCGAACTTGAAAAACTTCGTGCAGGCGATCGCTCACCAGCGCTGATGGCTTCTTTCAAAGAAAATCAAAAAGACTTGGGTTACGGCTTACTTCTTAAAAAATATACACCAAATGTAGTAGATGCTTCTGAAGAGCAAATCAAAGCAGCAACCAAGGATACTGTTCCTAACGTAACTGCCCTGTTCTTCTCGTTCCGTGCGATGGTGGCTTCTGGTTTCTTAATGTTGTTGCTATTCGTCCTTGCAACTTATGCAGTAGCTAAACGCAATGCAGAAAACAAACCATGGTTACTTAAATTTGCACTTTACGGTCTTCCACTGCCTTGGATTGCTACACAAACTGGCTGGTATGTGGCTGAAGGTGGCCGTCAACCGTGGACCATTGGTGAGGTTTTACCTACACATCTTTCTGCTTCAAGCTTAAGTACTGGTGATATTTGGGGTTCAATCTTAGCGCTTGCAGCATTCTATACAGTACTTCTGATTATCGAAATGTACTTGATGATTAAATTTGCTCGCTTAGGCCCAAGTTCTTTACATACTGGCAAATACCATTTTGAAAAAGCTGATGATCAAAACCACGCTGCTGCGGAGGCTCAATCATGATCGAATATGAATTACTCAAAATCATCTGGTGGGTTCTGGTTGGTGTACTACTGATTGGCTTTGCCCTCACCGATGGCTTCGATATGGGCTCCATGGCAATCATGCCATTCGTGGGCAAAAACGATGAAGAACGTCGTGCCGCAATCAATACGATTGCTCCACACTGGGACGGTAACCAGGTCTGGTTCATTACTGCAGGTGGTGCACTGTTTGCAGCATGGCCAATGGTCTATGCAACAGCATTCTCTGGAATGTACTGGGCATTACTCCTAGTTCTCTTTGCCCTGTTCTTACGTCCAGTTGGTTTTGACTACCGCTCAAAACTTGAAAATAAAAAATGGCGTACCTCCTGGGATTGGGGTTTAGCTGTTGGTGGTGCAGTTCCTGCTTTAGTGTTCGGTGTTGCCTTCGGTAATATGTTCTTAGGCGTACCCTTCACTTTAGATGAAACAGTACGTTCAACTTATACTGGCAGCTTCTTTGCACTGCTTAATCCGTTTGCCATTGTTTGTGGTTTGGTCAGCCTATCTATGCTGTGCGCGCATGGTGGTGCCTGGTTGATGCTTCGTACAGATGGTGACTTACGTGCACGTTCTGCTAAAGCAACTCAGTTGATGGGTGTAGTGTTCCTAGTCTGCTTCCTGGGTGCTGGCGCATGGTTATACTTCGGTGGTATTGAAGGTTATAGCCTAGCTCAACCATTTAATACCAATGGTGTTGCAAACCCGCTTGCCAAAGAAGTCATTACCAATGCCAACCACGGCTGGATGAATAACTACACTACATATCCAATCACTAAAATTGCACCTATTGCTGGTATTTTAGGTGGATTGATTGTGGTGCTTGCTGCAGGTAAAGCTAAAGCCGGTTTAAGCTTCCTTGGTTCATCACTTGCTGTAATTGGTGCTATTTTAACTGCTGGTTTTGCATTGTTCCCATTCCTTATGCCTTCAAGCATCAACCCTGTTGCCAGCTTAACCATGTGGGATGCGGTATCAAGTAAAAATACACTAACTGTAATGACTGTTGCAGCGTGTATTTTTGTGCCAATCATTTTGTGCTACACCACCTGGTGTTACTACAAAATGTGGGGCGTTATTACCAACAAACACGTTCAAGAAAATTCACACAGCCTCTACTAAGGCTGTGTTAGAAAAACTAGGAGTTATTCAATATGTGGTATTTTGCTTGGATTCTCGGGATTTTAATGGCGTGCTTTGCAGGCGTATTAAGTGCCCTTTATATCGAACATCATCAAGATTTAGATGAGGAATAAACCATGACAGAAATCGCAATGACAGCAGAAGAAAGCAAGCCAAATAAATTTGTAATGGCCATTTCATTTTTGATGGCATTGCCACTTGCTACGGTGCTATTGATTCACCCTGCACTCATGCTAGATGCCAATGGTCACTATAACCATAGCGCATTAATGATGATCATGATTGGCATTTCAGGTGGATTTATTTACGGAGTAGGATTTCTGCCTAAGTTCTGGCTGTGGAAATGGCTATTTAGCCCATATATCGCATGGCCGCTGATGATCTGGGGTTACTACACCTGGTTCCTCACCTAATATAATCTTGAAATTTAAAAAGCCCTCAATTGAGGGCTTTTTTATGTCTATTTATAACGCGCTAAAATCTTTTGTCGTTCTTCTTCTGATATATCTTCAGGTAACATAAAACATTCACGATACTTTTGAATAAAAACCTGAATAAGCTTTTGACGATCAGGCAAAGTATGCTTTAAATAAATTTGTGCAACCATCATCGTTAAATTATTAGATTGCTTAATGACCATTTTTTTGTGTTCATTACTCAAGCCAAATGTATGACGCAAAAATATTTGCTTCCCGCTATGTACAATTGAATTGAGATAATCTAAAGAGAACAACTTGAACTCTTCGAGTTGCTCAACAATATGCTTTATTTCCTGAATTCCCTTCAAAGCTTCAATCATTGGTGTTGCAGTAAAACGGCTAATACTTTTATGTTCTTTTAAAGTGAACTGCTCTATTGAATTCATCATACCCAACTCATTCACTTGCTCATCCGTTGCTGCAAATAATATCCAATAAGCACGTACCAAAGATTCAAATTGTGTACGAAACAATGCAAGAGCTGATGTAAACAGTTCAGCTTCTAACAATGTTTTAACTGCTAATCCATGCTCAATCGATATATCGCAACATTGATATACCAAATCTAAACGCATCCCGCCATCTACAAATTCAGAATTATCTAGTTCTTTGTTCAATTCATTGATCATCAAAAAAGACTTTTCATACAAATCCATTTATATCCCCCAATAAAAAACCGGATATCAAATCCGGTTTATTTCATCATCAACGATGTGTATGAATCGACATCACAATACCCATACTGGCCAGTAAAGCAATCACTGCCGAACCGCCATAACTCATCAATGGCAATGGATCTCCAGTCACAGGTAAAATACCACTGGCCATACCTGAATTTAAAAAGACAAAGAAAAAGAAAGTCAGACCAATCGAACCTGCAAACAAACGGCCAAAGTTATGAAAACTGTTCAGCCCGATCATGAGACAACGAATAATAATAGCTGCAAAAAGGCTGAATAATAAAAATACACCTACAAAGCCATATTCTTCAGCATAGGTCGACATAATAAAATCGGTATGATGTTCAGGCAAGTAACCCAAGTGTGACTGAGTACCGGTTAAATATCCTTTCCCGGTTAAACCGCCAGAACCAATGGCAATTTTAGACTGAATGATATTCCAGCCCGCCCCCAGCGCATCGGACTCCGGATCAAACAAAGTCAGCACACGTTTCTTTTGATAGGCTTGTAATACAAACATCCATAATACTGGTGCTGCCACTGCCAAGGTAGTCAATGCAGCTAAAATTAAACGCCATGACATTCCACACAGGAATAAAGCAAAAATACCCGGAATAATTAAGCCAATATTCAAATCGGGCTGCAAAGCTACCAAAACAAAGGGAATCATCATCAAGATTAACCCAATCACGATATTGCCAAACTTGGGCGGGAATGCACGACGCGAAAAATACCATGCCATCATCAGCGGCATGGAAAACTTCATCAATTCACTCGGCTGCATACTGCCAATACCGGGAATGGTCAGCCAGCGTTTTGCTCCCAAACGGGTATCCCCAATCACCAAAACCAGCATCAGCAGTACCAGTGAGATGATATAAAAATAGGGACTTGCAGCCTGATAAACTTTCGGAGGAACCTGGGCACATAAAAACATGAGGATGAAGCCCACAGCAAAACTTGTGGCTTGGCGAATCACCATGCTGTTATCTTGCATTGTCGCACTATAAACCACCATCAGCCCCAAAGCTGCATTCAATATTAAAAAAGAAAGCAACCATGGATCTAAATGCAATCTAGTCCATCGGGATGAGTCATGTTTGATGCTTCTACCATCACGTAATGAGTGACGTAAAAAACGATACTGGGGTGATGGTATCATTTGAAATATTTGAACGTGTGGATGAGGTAAGAAATTATAAAATTAAAGTTATTCAGATAATACATCTGTAGCCATTTTTATTTTATTTTTGCGCCATTAAAATCAGTTTTGCCAGTTCCAGATCATCAGCATAGGTAATCTTGATATTATCTGATCGCCCCTGTACTACTTTCACCTGCTCACCTATATACTCCAGAGCACTAGCTTCGTCAGTAATGGTCATGCCATCCTGCAATGCTTTTTCAATCGCATGCTTCAAAATGCCTAATCGGGAGATTTGAGGAGTTTGTGCTTGCCATAAATGATTGCGACTGACCGTCTTATCAATCGCATTTTCATGTGCAACATATTTCAAAGTATCACGCACAGGAATGGCCAAAATTGCACTGCAATTTTCCTGAATAGCGGTATTAACCAAACGGTTCAGACAATCTTGAGTCACACATGGACGTGCTGCATCATGTACAAATACCCAATCGTCTTCAGCTGCAAATGCGCCAAGATAGCTTAAGGCATTGAGAACCGAATTGACCCGCTCTGCACCGCCCAAACAAAAATGAGCCTTTTCAGGATTTGAAAATGTTAAGGTTTTTGCAACATCATCCTGTGCCCCAATAGCAAGAACATAACCTGCCAAAGGCAACTGATTCAGACGTGCAACGGTATGTTCAAGTACGGTTCGATCTTGAATGACTTGGTATTGTTTAAGTTCTGTTTTAGAAAAACGACTTCCGGAACCAGCAGCAGGAATGACTGCCCATATTTTAGGGTTCATCTTCGACTGGTGCTCCAGTGTCATTCTCATTTGTTCTTAAATCAACTTTGGCATTTGGATCAATATAAATCGGTTTATAGTGAGTACCAATGGTGCTCATTTGCACAAAAGTTTCATGTGGCTTGATCAAGCCCAAATCTAAACGTGCATGCTCTTCAATGGCTTCAATACCATTTTTCAAGTCATAGACTTCTGCAGCCAGAACTCGATTACGTTCTTTGAGTTCGGTATTTAATTCTGTTTGTTGTTGAATTTTTTGTGCCAGCTTCTGATGGTCATGGTAACCACCTTCACCGAACCAAAATAAGTACTGAAACCCTGCGATCAAAATGATCGCAAGGCCCAATAATACTTTACTCATTAAAGAGTCGAATACATTTAACATAAATGGCATTCAGTCGCTTAGTTCAAACCTTTGAACTCAGCTTTACCGCGATAAGCAGCATTAGTCAATTCTTCAATACGAAGTAATTGGTTATATTTCGCTACACGGTCAGAACGGCAAAGTGAACCAGTCTTGATTTGACCAGCGCCAGTACCTACTGCAAGATCCGCAATAGTTGAATCTTCAGTTTCACCAGAACGGTGTGAAATCACTGTAGAGTAACCATTTGCTTTCGCAAGGTAGATTGCATCTAAAGTTTCAGTCAAAGTACCGATTTGGTTGTATTTAATAAGAATAGAGTTAGCCACTTTCTCATTAATACCGCGTTGTAAAATCTTAGGATTTGTAACGAACAAGTCATCACCAACCAACTGGATTTTATCGCCCAAGATTGAAGTAAGGTAAGACCAACCTTCCCAGTCAGACTCATCCAAACCATCTTCAATAGAGATAATTGGGTATTGTTTTACTAAACCAGCTAAATAGTCAGAGAATTCGTTGCTTGTGAAAGCCTTGTTGCCTTCGCCCGCAAGAATGTATTGACCATTTTTGTAGAATTCTGAAGATGCACAGTCAAGTGCAAGCATGATGTCAGAACCTGCTTTGTAACCAGTTTGACCAATTGCTTCAAGAATTACAGTGATCGCTTCTTCGTTAGAACGAAGGTTTGGCGCGAAACCGCCTTCATCACCCACAGCAGTGTTTAAACCTTTTTTGTTTAATACTGATTTCAAAGAATGGAAGATTTCAGCACCGGCACGCAACGCTTCAGCAAATGAAGTGAAACCTACAGGCTCAATCATAAACTCTTGAATATCAACGTTGTTGTCTGCATGTGAACCACCATTGATGATGTTCATCATTGGGACAGGCATAGTCAAGATTGAGTTGTTGCGAAGGTCTGCGATGTATTGGAAAAGAGGAATTTTCTTTTCATCAGCAGCAGCGCGTGCAGCAGCCAAAGACACAGCTAGAGTTGCGTTAGCACCTAGTTTTTCTTTGTTTTCAGTACCGTCTAAAGCAATCATCGTGTTATCGATGTCTTTTTGTTCGAATACAGATTTACCAAGCAAAGCATCACGGATTACAGTGTTTACGTTGTTAACCGCAGTTTTAACACCTTTACCTAAATAACGTGCTTTATCGCCATCACGAAGTTCTAAAGCTTCACGAGAACCAGTTGAAGCACCAGATGGTGCACATGCACGGCCTACTACGCCAGAGGCTAAGATTACGTCAGCTTCGATGGTAGGGTTACCACGAGAGTCCAAAATTTCACGTGCACGAATGTCAACGATTTGGCTCATGAACAATTCCTCAGTTGATTAATAAAGATGATGCGTCAAAAAGACGCATCAATGTAAATTGGGTTTAGTGTGTGTCGAGCTTTTGAAAGCCTTTCACCAAAGTATCTAATTCTTTCAATTGCGCCAAGAATGGCTCAAGTTGTGACATACGTAATGCACATGGACCATCACATTTGGCTTTGTCCGGATCTGGATGTCCTTCTAAGAACAAACCAGCCAAACCAGTTGCCATACCTGCACGCGCCAATGTGGTAATCTGCGCACGACGACCGCCAGCAGAGTCTTCACGTCCACCTGGAGTTTGTAGCGCATGGGTAACATCAAAGAACACTGGGACATTCATTTGTTTCATGGTGTCAAAACCAAGCATATCGACAACAAGATTGTTGTAACCAAATGCTGAGCCGCGCTCACATAAAATCAATTTATCATTACCCGCTTCCAAGCACTTGTTCATGATATGACGCATTTCATGCGGTGCAAGGAATTGTGCTTTTTTGATGTTGATAATGGCATCTGTTTTTGCCATTGCTTCAACCAGGTCAGTCTGTCGACTTAAAAATGCAGGCAACTGAATAATGTCAGCAACTTCTGCCACAGGAGCAGCCTGATATGGCTCATGCACATCGGTAATGATGGGTACATTAAAGTGTTTTTTGATGTCCGCTAACCATTCAATCCCTTTTTCCAAGCCTGGGCCACGGAAAGAGTTCAAGCTTGAACGGTTGGCCTTATCAAAACTTGCTTTAAACACGTAAGGAATGTCCAAACGTTTGCAGATATCTACATAAGTTTCTGCAATTTCAAAAGCGAGGTCTTTTGACTCAAGTACATTCATTCCGCCGAATAATACAAATGGCAAGTGATTTGCCATTTGTATATCGCCTAAACGTACAATTTCTTGTGGTTTTAATTGCGACATTTAAACTTTCCTAGTTTAGTCCTACCCAGCCATTATTTGGTTTTTTGGTACTGTTTTTTCGCAGCATCAATGAAGCTAGCAAACAATGGATGACCATCTCGTGGTGAACTTGTAAATTCCGGATGGAATTGTACAGCAATAAACCAAGGATGTTGAGGAATTTCAACTGTTTCTACCAAATGTTGTACTGGTGAATAACCTGAAATCTTCATGCCTTTTTCTTCAAGCACTGGAATATAGCGGTTGTTCATTTCGTAACGGTGACGGTGACGTTCAATGATTTCTGCTGAACCATACACGTCACAAGTTTTAGTACCCACAACCAGTTCAGATTTTTGAGCACCCAGACGCATGGTACCGCCAAGGTCTGAATCAACATTACGTTGTTGAACTTCACCACGCTCATCCAACCATTCAGTAATCAAACCAATTAAAGGTGATTTAGTAGAACGGTTAAATTCAGTAGAAGTAGCATCAGGAATACCTGCAACATTACGTGCGTATTCGATTACAGCCAACTGCATACCTAAACAGATACCCAAGAATGGCACACCGTTTTCACGTGCGAATTTAATCGCTTGCATTTTGCCTTCAGTACCACGTTCACCAAAACCACCCGGAACCAGGATTGCATCAGCATCTTTTAATACTTCGCTTACATCTTGGCTTTCAAGTTCTTCAGCATTGACATAGTCGATTTGAACTTTCACACGGTTTTTAATACCAGCGTGTAAAAGTGCTTCGTTTACAGATTTATATGCATCTGGAAGCTCAACGTATTTACCAACCATTGCAACACGCACAGTGTATTCAGGGTTCAATAACGCGTCTACAACATGATCCCAGTCAGAAAGGTCTGCTTCTGGAAGGTCGTTATAGCCAAAACGTTCACAGATTAAATCATCAACGTTTTGTTCATAGAAGGTACGCGGGATTTGATAAATAGAACGGGCATCTTTACATACCACAACTGCACGCGCTTCAACGTTGGTAAATAACGCGATTTTACGTGTAGTGTCGGCATCAACATCATGTTCGGTACGGCAGATCAGGATGTCTGGTTGAATACCAATAGACAACAGCTCTTTTACAGAGTGTTGGGTAGGCTTGGTTTTGAGCTCTGCTGCTGACTTGATGTATGGAAGTAAGGTCAAATGCATAAGCATCGTGCGTTTATGACCAAGTTCTACCATTAACTGACGTACAGATTCCATGAATGGGAGAGATTCAATGTCACCTACTGTGCCGCCAATTTCAACAATGGCAACGTCATAACCTTCGCCAGCGCGAAGCACACGTTCTTTAATATTATCGGTAATATGTGGAATAACCTGAACAGTACCACCCAGATAGTCACCACGGCGTTCTTTATTTAAAACATCCTGATAAACACGACCTGAGGTGAAGTTATTCAATTTGGTCATTTTCGCACGACGTAAGAAACGTTCGTAATAACCCAAGTCCAAGTCAGTTTCCGCACCATCCTCTGTGACAAAAACTTCACCGTGTTGGAACGGACTCATCGTCCCTGGATCGACATTAATGTATGGATCCATTTTGACCATGGTCACTTTTAAACCACGGGCTTCTAAAAGCGCAGCCACAGATGCAGCTGAAATACCTTTACCTAGTGATGATACAACACCACCAGTAACGAAAATAAAATGGGTCATTAAGTTTCTCGTACAATGGAGCCTAAATTGGCCTACAATGTTGTGCGATTTTACTTTACTCTGTACCAATAAAGCAAAGTCATTCCGCATCAATTCATAGAACAACAAACAATTGGTTATTCTATCAGCATTTCCGATAAAAAATTAGAGTAACTTCATAGGATTTTCATATTCGTAATTGCTGTTATAATGGCAACATCCAATTAATGCTTTATTTTGTGCGATTATGAATAAGAAACTTTTACTTTGTGGTGCCATTGCAGCAGGTTTACTTTTAACAGCGTGTGTAAAAAAAGAAACACCAAAGGAAGATGAGCAAGAACAGGTTGAAACAACTCAACAAACTGAACAATTGGATCAACCTGCACAAGCAGAACCTTTAGAAGCTGTTGAAAATAACGAAACCCAAATTCCAACACAGGTAGAAGTTGAACGTCAGGAAACAGCAAATACCACGACTGAAATTCGTCGTGAAGTACGTGACGCACCGCAACAAAAGCCGGCTACTGAAGCAGCCCCTAAAGCTGAAGCTCCGAAAGCCGAACCAAAGCCGACTTCAGAAGCATCAGCTAAATCTAATAATGAAGCACAATCTGAAGATGATGCCGTTGCTGCTGCCATTGCGGCTGCAACTCCTGCACTTGAAAACTAAATTTTATTTATATATAAAAACCCAGTAAAATCACTGGGTTTTTATTATTTTATAGATATCAACCAACATAATAAATAAAATTATGATTACCCCCCACAATCCATTAAACCGGTTTAATATAATAAAAATACACAACAAAAAATATTAAAATCAAGATTGATATTAATAAGTACGTATTTACATTATTAAAACTTTTAATGAATTTCAAAATATCCACAAATCAATTCCTCAAAAATGTCAATCAAAACATTATAACATTTTATAATGTATTTTTTAAATTGTTTTATAAAAGATAATTTGAAATTAACTTTTTGTTTTAATTAAAAACAAACCCAATAGTTAACCACATCACATATACAAAAAATAATATGAATCATATAATCATTTTAATTTACTCAGTTTAAGCTACAATAAATGAATATTTATTAATAATGTAAAAACATGATAAAAAAATGTTGTGCCTTACTTGAGCTCAATCAATTAAAAATTGCCTTTATTGAAAGCGCAAGCTCAGGCTATCTTTCCAGTCAATTTTCTATTTGCAAGAACAGTGGCGCCGAAATCCTGCTTGGCGGACTGGTCAGTTATGATCCCTCTATCAAGATTAATATCCTGAATATTGATGCTAAGCTTATAGAAAAATATACGGCTGAATCTGCCGAAGTCACAGAAGCCATGGCCTTACAGGGCAAGAAATTATTTATGCAAGCCGATTTTGTAGTGGCTTGTACCGGTTTACTCAAACCTGGTGGTAGTGCAACAGAAAGCAAACCTGAAGGCACATTTTTTATCTCAATTTTATATTTAAATAAAATTCATAACTTTCATTATTTTATTGATGGAACACCATTAAAACGGCTGGCTGTTTTAACCCAATATATTGCAGATGAAATAACCAAACTCATTCAGGGAATTTAATAATGTTTAACATTAAAACTTTCGCATTTAGCCTCATACTACTGCCCTGCACCTGTTTTGCAACCGTAGGCGGCCCTCAAAATATTGAAGTTCTGGGGTATGAAGGCAAAGAACAAAAAGTTTATCTGCTTAAACATTATCTGGATGGTCGTGGTCGCCTGCCACAACTCTATTATTATCAATTAAAAAACAACAAACAGCCTGAAAAACTGATTCAGGTGAGTTCACTGTATATCAATCCTAAAACCAAGAAAATTGATTATGACCAAGATAGTCGGCAGTTCGATAAGGAAATAGCGAAAATTAAAAAGCGGCTTAATCCCCTCGCGCCTATACCCAAATCAAGCATCAAGATTCAGGTGTTAAATAAAACCACCTCAAAACAACAGTCATGGTATGACCCTAAACAATATATTCCTAAATATACTTATAAATACCAGCTCAGCAGTAAAAACTTTAAAAGCCAGATCCACCAAGCAATTGATTACCGCTATGGATTAAACATCTCTCAAGCCTACAAAGTTCCTCAGCAACAGAAAATTTTAGCAGTGGTTAAATATCTGGGCCTGCCTTATGAAACTGGTTATAGCATTGAAGATCCGGTGTTATTGACTGCAAAAAAATAAAGCCTCTAATGAGGCTTTATTTTTGATTCAACACTATCAGACTTAAGCAGCAGAACTACGCTCGGCAATTGGAACCACTTTACGTAGTTCAGGACCGGTATAATCCGCACTTGGACGAATAATACGGTTATCCGCGCGCTGTTCCATTACATGCGCAGCCCAACCTGTTACACGCGACATCACGAAGATTGGCGTAAACAGTTTGGTTGCAATACCCATAAAGTGATAAGCAGAAGCATGGAAGAAGTCAGCATTACAGAATAATTTCTTCTCGCGCCACATCACTTCTTCACAGCGTACTGATACCGGATACAGTACCGTATCACCCACATCTTTCGCCAAACGTTCAGACCAGATTTTGATGATGCCATTACGAGGATCATTGTCTTTGTAGATGGCATGACCAAAGCCCATGATCTTTTCTTTACGTTCAAGCTTGCCCAGCATTTCACGTTCAGCTTCGTCGGCAGAAGTCCAGTTTTCAATCATTTCCATAGCAGCTTCATTAGCACCACCGTGTAATGGACCACGCAGTGAACCAATCGCACCGGTAATGCATGAGTGCATATCAGACAATGTTGAAGCACATACACGTGCCGTAAATGTTGATGCGTTGAATTCATGCTCTGCATAAAGAATCAGCGACACATTCATCACTTGCTCATGCAATTCATTTGGCTTTTCACCACGTAATAAATGCAGGAATTGAGCACCGATAGAATCATCATCGGTATTTTCTTCAATACGCACGCCATCATGGCTATAACGATACCAATAGCAGATGATGGCAGGTAAGGTTGCTAAAATACGATCTGCAACATCTTGCTGCTCAGCAAAAGACTTTTCTGTTTCCAGGTTGCCCAGCATGGAAACGCCAGTACGCATCACATCCATCGGATGTGAATCTGCTGGAATACGTTCCAATACTTCTTTCAATGCTTGAGGCAATGCACGAAGCGATTTCAGCTTCGCCTTATAAGCTGCAAGCTGTTCAGTCGTTGGCAATTCACCAAAGAAAATCAGGTAAGCAACTTCTTCAAACTGGCAGTTCTCCGCCAAATCTTGCACATCATAACCACGATAGGTTAAACCTGCGCCGCTCTTACCTACTGTCGAAAGTGCGGTTTTACCTGCAACCTGTCCGCGCAATCCTGCACCTGTCAGTACTTTTCCTTCAGCCATTTTAATTCTCCTTTTTGAATTATTTATTTAAACAGTTTATCCAGAGTATTTTCAAACGTATGATAATCCAGGAATTCGTAAAGTTCTTTACGCTGTTGCATCTTATCCAATACGTTAACTTGCGTACCATTTTCACGAATAGAACGCATCACTTCCAAAGCTGCTTTCTGCATTGCACGCGTAGCAGAGAGTGGATAAAGCACCATGCGAATGCCTTGTTCCCCCAACTCATCCACTGTGTAATAAGGTGTATCACCAAATTCGGTGATATTGGCCAATACAGGAACACCCACCGCATCACACACTGTTCTGTACATGGTGATATCTGTCATCGCTTCTGCAAAAATGGCATCTGCACCCGCTTCAACACATGCACATGCACGGTCAATCACGGCTTGCAGACCTTCTTTTTGTAAGGCATCAGTACGCGCCATCACTACAAAGTTTGAATCAGTTTTGGCATCTACCGCAGCTTTAATACGATCGACCATTTCTTGTTGGGTTACAATTTCCTTGTTCGGACGGTGTCCACAGCGTTTTTGTGCCACCTGATCTTCAATATGTACAGCTGCAGCACCTGCTGCAATCATCTGCTTCACAGTACGTGCGATATTAAATGCACCGCCCCATCCTGTATCAATATCTACCAGTAATGGCGTATCTACACGTTCGGTAATACGACGCACATCTTCTAATACGTTATCTAAACTGGTCATACCCAAGTCAGGCAATCCATAAGAATAGTTGGCAACTCCTGCGCCCGATACATAAATGGCTTTATAACCCACTTCTTTCGCCATCATGGCTGCATAGGCATTCACTGTGCCGATAATTTGTAATGGCTTTTCAACTTCCAGTGCTTGTCTAAATCTTAAGCCTGCAGACATTTGTTGTGTCATCTTCCTTTCCACAGTTTCACTTTATTTATCGAAGTTTGAGTATATCCATAAACCCCTGTTTGGCCATGACTATTTAGAATCTTTACTCTATAACTTTAGTCAAATATTCACCAAAACTATAGTAATATTTCGTTTCTTCATAATTGTTTCTAAATAAGACAAAGCCGTTATTTCAAGAAATGTGTACATATTTTTGCTATGATTGCAATTGAATTAATTTTTTTGATTGTTGACACTAATACGCCATATGCAAGAACTCGCTCAATTAGAACCGCTCGCTCGTGATACACCACAAACAAAACGTGGTCATGAACGATGTCTGGCGCTTTTACTCAGTGCCAACGAGCTATTTCTGAAACATGGTTACGATGCCGTGTCCTTAGATGATATTGTCAATCATGCCGGTGGTTCCAAAGCTTCAATCTACAAATTTTTTGGCAATAAAGAAGGTCTATTTACCGCGATCTGTGATTATCGCCGTGAACTGTTTTTTAAAGATATCTGCATACCTTTTGAACACGGCAAAGACGATCTTCGTGCCTATTTAATTCAGACCCTGATGAATGTTAAGCAACATTTAATGCTTCCAGAGAATGCAGCCTTCCTTCGCTTAATCATTGAACAGACACAGCGCAGTCCACAACTTGCTCTATACATTCATGAACAGGGTCCAAAGCATATTCAAATGGCCATAGCCAATGCTCTAACCAAAGCTGATGAAATCGGCATTATTAAATGTAAACAACCGATTTATTCTGCTCAACTGTATTTTGGAATTATCCGCAATATTGAATGGTGCGTTCTAATGGGTGTTCCGATCCGTGAAAATGATCAAGAAACAATCAATTACATCACTTATTGCGTAGATCGTTTTCTGAAAGGCCATCAACAGGTCTAGTTTTTTTGCAATTCTCCCTGCATATAGTATATTAATCGATTCCCTTTCCATTTAACCAACCAACAACTAATTGTTGTTTTTTTCTATTCAGCAATTATTGTGGAGTAACCATGGCTCTACGTCATTTTCTAACTTTACGCGATTTATCGACTTTAGAACTGAATCAAATTTTGCAACGCGCGATTGAACTCAAACGTAAGCAACATAACAACGAAGTTTTCCAACCTTTTGTTGGCAAAGTCATGGGCATGATTTTTGAAAAATCGAGCACCCGTACGCGTGTTTCGTTTGAAGCAGGTATGAGCCAGTTTGGTGGTAGCGCAATTTTCCTATCATCACGTGACTCGCAATTGGGTCGTGGTGAACCTGTAGAAGATTCGGCACGTGTGATTTCAAGCATGCTTGATATTGTGATGATCCGTACTTTTGGCCATGACATCGTGGAACGTTTTGCTTCTTATTCAAAAGTTCCGGTAATTAATGCCTTGACTGATGATCATCACCCTTGCCAGCTTTTAGCTGACATGCAAACTTTTATTGAACACCGTGGTTCAGTTGAAGGAAAAACCGTGGCCTGGATTGGTGACGGCAATAACATGTGCAACTCTTATATTGAAGCTGCACACATGTGGGGCTTTAAACTCAAAATTGCTGCCCCTAAAGGCTATGAACCACAAGCAAAATTCTTGTCTGAATTTGCCCATTGCGTAGAACTTGTGGATTCTGCTGAAGATGCAGCCGTGAATGCTGACTTAATCGTGACTGACGTTTGGGCAAGCATGGGCCAGGAAGAAGAGCAAAAAATCCGTGAAAAAGCCTTTGCGGATTATCAGGTGAATGAGCGTTTAATGGATTTAGCACATCCTGATTGCCTGTTCATGCACTGCTTGCCTGCTCACCGTGGCGAAGAGATTTCAGAAAACATGCTAGACCACAAAAATGCTGTGGTCTGGGATGAAGCTGAAAACCGCCTGCATGCGCAAAAAGCGCTGGTCGAATTCTTGATCAATGAAAATTTAAAGAAAGATTAAGTTTTCAGACTAAAGTTTTCTAAAAAAGCACCTTCAGGTGCTTTTTTTATGCGTATAAAAAGTTTAATTTAAGCCATAAACTTTTTAAGTGATTATAACGATGCCTTTAAAAAAAATATTTATATGTTTAAGTACTTTTTTCATGCTCCATACAGCTCAAGCCAAAGCCACAGAACTTGATCAATATTTAGTTAAGAAACAGATTTTAGACAACTCATTTAAAATCCAAAACAGTAAAGCACTCAATGAAATTTTAGATGTGATTAGTGATGAAGACTCACGCACGCTGCCTTTCCAGATTGATCAAAACATGCTGATGGAAAAATACAAAATGAGTGCGAATAAAGTAGAAATTGAAGGTATTATCACCACAGCTGATTTTTCCCAGTTTGCACAAGATGTGGGTGAAAAAGAAGTCAAAAAGCTGATTAGAAAAAATATCCTGCAAAGTTGTAATTTGTTGTTTGAAAATGAATTTCAGCGGGTCAATCCATATAAGGTCGAGCTAAAGCTTTCAGCTGAAAGTCAAAGTTATGACTTTAAAATCAAAAATAGTGAATGTACTTTCTAACAGCATAATTGGATACGTTAGTAGTGAATATATTCATGCACTAACGTATCAAACCTTGCGGCTGTAAAATAATAATCATCGCACCAAGTATGACGACTAATCCCCCTAACATATCCCAACGTGTCAAAGTTACATGGTCAACGAAACGTAGCCACATTAAAGCAGTAAAAATATAAATACCGCCATAAGCTGCATAAATTCGACCTGATGCGGCAGGATGCAAAGTCAGCAACCAGACAAACACCACCAATGCCAGAGCAGTAGGCAACCATAACCACTAGGATTTCCCTTGATTCAGAATCAGATAAGGGAAATAGCAGCCTAAAATTTCCATTACAGCAGTGACTAAGAATAATAAAAATGTGGTGATAACTTTATTAAGCTGGATATCCATAATTTTTAATTGGTCAGTTTTTCTATCTTTAGGAAAATGTCAGAATGAAAATAATAAAAAAAATAACCCGTGTGAACACGGGTTATTTAATTAATTAAGTTTGATTAAGCTGGTTCAGCAGTCTGATCTTCAAAAACTTCAAGTTTAAGCCCTACTGCTTTACCATTTTCTTTCTTCACAGATACCGCGACATTACCACCATGTTCTGCAAGCTCACCAAATAGAATCATCTCGGCAAGTGGCTTCTTCAAGTGTTCCTGAATCAGACGTTGCATTGGACGAGCACCCATCAAACGGTCATAGCCATTTTCAGCCATCCATTCACGTGCACTCTTATCCACTTCCAGAATCACTTTCTTCTCATCAAGCTGTGCTTGAAGTTCAGTCAGGAATTTATCAACCACATTTTCAATGACTGTCGTTGGCAATGCCTTGAATTGAATCACACCATCCAGACGGTTACGGAATTCTGGAGAGAATGCTTTTTTCATAGCTTCCTGGTTATCATTGCTGTTGTCCTGCTCCCTAAAGCCAATGCTGGCGCGTGAAATACTTTCAGCCCCAATATTGGTGGTAAGAACCAGAACCACATTGCGGAAATCTGACTTGCGACCATTATTATCGGTCAATGCGCCATGATCCATAATTTGCAATAACAAATTAAACACATCTGGATGTGCTTTTTCTATTTCATCCAATAGCAATACGCAATGTGGGTTCTTATGAATCGCATCTGTGAGTAGCCCGCCTTGATCAAAACCGACATAACCTGGAGGTGCACCAATTAAACGTGAAACGGCATGACGCTCCATATATTCCGACATATCGAAACGAACCAGTTCCACACCCAACAGTTTTGCCAACTGCTTGGTCACTTCAGTTTTACCCACACCGGTAGGACCTGCAAAGACAAAGCTACCCACCGGTTTATCCGGTGATTTTAGCCCTGCACGCGACAATTTAATTGCAGAGCCCAAGGCTTCAATTGCCTCATCCTGACCGAAGACCACACGTTTAAGATCACGTTCCAGATTTGAAAGCACTGTTTTGTCATCTTTCGATACGGTTTTCGGGGGAATACGCGCAATTTTGGAGATGATATCTTCAATGTTTTCAACCGTGATTAAAGTATCATCCTGCTCTGCTTTCAAACGACGTTGAGCACCCGCTTCATCAATCACATCTATTGCTTTATCTGGCAAGAAACGATCATTAATAAACTTGGCTGATAACTCCACCGCAGAAACTAAAGCTTTATCCTCATATTGCACGTGATGAAAATCTTCAAACTTGGATTTTAAGCCACGTAAAATATCAATGGTTTCTGAAATTGAAGGTTCATTGACATCAATTTTCTGGAAGCGACGCGACAAAGCATGATCTTTTTCAAATACTTGGCGATATTCCTGAAAAGTGGTTGAACCGATGCAACGTAATGAACCATTCGATAAAGCAGGTTTAATTAAGTTTGATGCATCCATGGTGCTGCCCATACTTGAGCCTGCACCAATAATCATGTGAATTTCATCAATAAATAAAATTGCTTCTGGTTTCTTTTTCAACGCATTCAACAATTGTTTCAAGCGTTTTTCAAAGTCACCGCGATATTTGGTTCCTGCAACCAAGGCACCAATGTCCAGACTATACACTTCAGCATTGGCTAATGGTTTAGGCGCTTTACCATTTACAATCAGCCAAGCCAGACCTTCTGCAATCGAGGTCTTACCTACACCCGGATCACCGACCAGCAAGGGATTATTTTTACGGCGACGGCATAGAATTTGTGCGGTACGTTCAATTTCTTTTTCACGCCCAATCAAAGGATCGGTTTTCCCTTTTTGCGCTTCTGCATTCAAATTGGTGGTGTATAAATCCAGTGGACCTGCATTTGACGAACTTGATGTTTCTCCATCCAGCTCTTCCACTTCTTCTTCAGCAGGTACGTCTTCTTTACGGGTACCATGCGATAAATATTGAGTTAATGTTAAACGATTAATCTGGTGACGTTTAAGTAAATAAACCGCAAAAGAATCCCGTTCAGAATACATTGCAACCAGAATGTCTGCACCTTCTACCGTACGATCACCACCACTTGATTGCACATGGAAAATTGCACGTTGCAGAATGCGATCAAAGCTTTCAGTCGGATGGGGTGCCTGATCACTATGTTCGGCCAGTTTAGGGGTGTGTTGTTCAACGTATTCTTCTAGCTCTTTACGGAGCACGATGATATCTGCTCCACACGCTTTTAGCGCATTTACAGCAGAGTCATTATCAAGTAAAGCCAACAATAAATGTTCAACCGTGAGAAACTCATGTCTCTTTTGACGAGCCATGCTAACAGCCAAACGTAAAGATACTTCTAATTGACGACTGAGCATGTAATCCCCTTAATCTTTTGGCTCAATCTGACAAAGCAATGGATGACCTTGAGACCGAGCATAATTATTGACTTGGTTCGCTTTCGTTTCCGCAATGTCTCGTGGATAAACGCCTGCAACACCTTTCCCTTCATAATGTACAGTTAGCATTACTTGTGTGGCTTGGTCAAGATTCAAAGCAAAGTATTGTTGTAAAATTTCAATTACAAAATCCATAGGGGTGTAATCGTCATTCATTAAAACAACAGCATACAGGGGGGGACGCTTTAACTCAGGGGGTGCTGTTTGCACAGCAATATCCCCTTCAGATTCATCCTGCGAGTCATTTCCTAAGCGTGGACTAATATGCCAATCGACATATCCTGATTGATGAAAAGAATTTTTGATGGTATTTAAACAATTTTGACGCTTATTCATTCGCATAGGATTTTTAATTCACATTTATTGCGCATTTGCTTCTGCTTGAGGGATTTCAGAAATAAATGCCGATTGACTCTCTATAGGTTTACCACGGCCCCAACTAAAACGCTTAATTACCGGTGTGCTTGTAGCACCAGTTAAACGAACTTCAATAAATTGTGGTGTAAAGCCTTTAGGCATGGTCCAACGTCCGGTTAAACGTTCATAATCTTCAAAATTAAAGTTCTTGTCTTCCATAGGAACAACCAAAACTTCAGTACCCTGAATTAAACGCAACTCTACAGTTCCAGAAATACCACGTCTATTTGGACTGATTTGCACCAGATCAAGTTGATATTCATAAGCATTTTCAGGTAAGGGTTTAATACCGATATTTTGTATGGTCAGGCTTAAACCACCGCGCTGACGCAATACTTCACGGTAAATTGCACTTAAACCTTCGGACTGGGTTTTATCTTCCCGTGCCTGATTTAATGCAGTAAATAAATCATTTGAATTACTGACTGCAACATCACGTTCCTGCACAGCCAAATTCAAGTTCTTATTCAGTGTTTGCAAACTCGTCTTTTGCTTTTGCACAACTTCTACCAGTTGTTCTGCATCCGCTTCATAGCCTACCACAGTCAAACCTTGCCGATGCCCAACTGAATAGCCCAGCAAACCACTTCCCAGAACAAGAATGGCAGCACTAATTCCTAGCGGTAAATTACCCTTTAAAAAAGGCTTTTTACTGAGCAAGGACAGTTGTGACGGAGTATTTGAGTCAGAATTCGGCATCGTCATCTCTTATTTTGATTCATTCAAAACACACATTTAAATCCAAATCCAAATGTGTGTGAAGCTGAAAAACGTTTTTTATGGTAATAAACCAATTCCTGCAAGGCCTGCATTTTCTGCAAATCCAAACATCAGGTTCATATTTTGTACTGCCTGTCCTGCTGCACCTTTCACCAGATTATCCTGTACAGATAACACAATCAATTTTTTCGGTTGCGGTTTATATAGCGCAATACGAAGCTGGTTTGCACCACGCACAGAACGTGTTTCTGGCGAGCTGTTGGCTGGCATCACATCGACAAACTGTTCATTGGCATAGAACTGTTCATACAGGCTTTGCAAGTCCACAGCATCACCCGCATCGGTTAAATCGACATAGATGGTGCTGAGCATGCCACGAATCATTGGCACTAAATGCGGTACAAAGACGATGTGATTAAATACATCTTTTTGACCGGAAATATTTTCCAGGGCTTCTACAATTTCAGGATGATGACGGTGACCTGCAACGCCATAAGCCTTAAAGTTGTCGGCATTTTCAGAATAAATCATGCCCAGGCTAGCTTTACGACCTGCACCCGAAACACCCGATTTAGCATCAATAATAATGCTTTCCGGTTTAACCAAAGCTTCAGCCTGTTTGAATAATGGAGCAAGGCCAAGCTGTACAGTTGTTGGATAGCAACCCGGGTTACCAATCACCTTGGCATTTTTAATTTTGTCACGGTTCAGTTCTGACAGACCGTAAACAGAATCTTTAAGAATATCTGGACAGGCATGTTCAAGACCATACCATTTTTCAAACTGTTCTAAATTTTGCAAACGGAAATCTGCCGCCAGATCGATCACTTTGGTATTGGCAGCGACCAGTTCTGCTGCATGCTTCATTGCCACACCATGAGGTGTTGCAAAGAATACCACGTCGCATTTTTTCAGTTCATCAATGTTTAAATCTGAATATTGAAGATCGGTATGTCCACGTAAGCTTGGGAACATATCATCTACACGGCGACCATTTTCGGTACGTGATGTCAGTACATTAACCTGCACATTTGGGTGTCGTAGTAAAAGACGCAACAATTCAACGCCTGTATAACCTGTACCACCGACAATACCAACAGTAATCACGATCACTACCTCAAATCTAAAGTTTTCATTTCGTAACTGCGTAGTATGACAGGAAGTTTTGGTTTTCTGAACTGTTTTGCTTGGTTTTATTGCCCAAAAGGCAAATTTCTCTCGTGTTAATCACACCCAATAAATGTGTTTTATTTAACCAAAATTGAAGTTTTTCACATGGGCTAAAACATACCTCCAAAAACTAATCCAACTTAAGCTCTTTATGCAGTTTTTCACCTTTTCTCAAAATTTCAAATTTTACGGTGTTCCCTTTTAGATAATTCGAACTTTCTACAAAAGCACTTGTATCAACAATATTTTCATCATTCATTTTCAAAATAATATCTTGAGGCAGTATTACATTTTGTGCAGGTGAGCCTTGCCTAATCACTTTAGCAACCACGCCAGTTTGAATACCATTATAAATTTTCTCCCTGTCAGATAATTCAACTGGATAAATACCTGTTATAGAATCAAATTTATAAAAATAAAGTACTGTGTATTCATCACTGGAACCACTCATTCGAACTGGTGTTCTCTGGATTGTACCTACAGGGATATTATTTAAATTATGTACATCATTTTTATTCTTATCATTCCCCATAATGCGAACATCAAAAATCGTTTCACTGCTTAACGGAATGTTGCTAAAGATGATAACTTGAGCTCCGTGCTGTAATGCTTTTTTCTTTATATCTCGCATACTTTTATCATAAGAATAATTCCTAAACTTTTCCTTAGATACAGGTATAAAGCCAGCTTCAAGCAATTCTATTGTCTTACTTTCCAAATCATCTACTTTGAATATATCAGGCTTCCAACGCAACATACTGTTATCGTAGTAATTTTCAGCGAATAAAGTTGGACTATAGCTAAGCAATATGGCACAACATACTTTTGACATATACTTCATAAACAGTAACCTATTTTATTAGATTTTTATTTAAATTATTGCTGTAAATACAATTACTAAACTTAAAATTAAAAGTCAAAAAAAGTTAAACAAATATCGATAACATATAGACTATATTGAAATTTGATACCAAACTTAATCAAACTTTCAAAACGAAATCAAATAATTATAACTCTTTAACAATCAGTGCCACCAATACGGCATTGGCGTAGTTTTTAAAATTTTGCGATGCAGTTGAAAATTTGCATCATGTTTCTGAACTTCCGCCCAGAAATGCGAACTGTGATCAAAATGTTTGGTATGGGCCAATTCATGTACACACACATAGTGCGCAATCTCTTTCGGAAACAGCACCAAAGCACTATTCAACATAATATCATGCTTAGAAGTACAACTTCCCCAACGCGTTTTCGGCTGCCGAATCGCACATTTCCCAAAACTCAAATTACTTTCTTGGCTTACATACTCTAAATAAATAGATAAATGTTCTTTTGCATAATTAATGATGAAGGCTTTTAAATACTGCTCAGGCTGACGATCGCTAATGAATAGCTGTAAATTTTCATCATCAAAAATAAAAGAGTGCTTTTGGCTTTGATAGGTTATTACAATTGATTGATCTAAATTAAACAACTGTAATTCATTCGGTAAACTCTTGTCTATTTGAATAATTTTTTCTTGTTGTTTCTGCCAGGTTTGAATCAGCCATTGCTCAGACTGATCTATAAAATTTTGAATTTGTCGTTTAGAGCACAATACCGGTGCAGTTAAACGGATCTGAGTCGGCTCAACACGTAAGCGTAAACGCGTCGATCTGACGTTTCGAACAATTTGGATTTCTGGTAGGTCGTTTAAAGTCATTTTGTTCTTTTTAATCTCCCCAAACCCCTCTTTTACAAAGAGGGGCTTTAAAGTCTCCCTTTCTTAAAGGGAGACTTAGAGGGATTATTTTTAGGAGGGTTAAGTTTAAACCGCAGTACGTTCTTCAATACCATTATCAGTTGCAACAACAGCAATATCGGCTTTATTAATCGCGAAGATACCGTTACATACCACACCCGGAATGTTATTGAGAGTTTTTTCAAGTTCAAGTGCATTTAAGATATTGAAATTATGCACATCTAAAATCACGTTACCGTTATCTGTTACCACGCCTTCACGGTAAACCGGATCACCACCTAAAGAAACAATTTTACGGGCTACAGCAGAACGCGCCATTGGAATGACTTCTACAGGCAATGGGAAATCATGACCCAATTGTTCTACCCATTTAGAATCATCGACGATACAAACGAATTTTTTCGCAATTGAAGCGACAATTTTTTCACGAGTCAGTGCAGCACCGCCACCTTTGATCATGTGCATATGACGGTCAATTTCATCCGCACCATCCACATAGGCATCTAAGCCGCCTACAGAGTTCATGTCGACCACTTCAATACCTAACTTTTTCAGACGCTGCGCAGTGGCTTCAGAACTTGCCACTGCAGCTTCTAATTGTAATTCTGGCAATAATTCGATGAGGAAGTTTACTGTACTTCCTGTACCTACACCCAAAATACCGCCTTTAGGCAAGTGTTTTAAAGCAGCTTTTGCAGCAGCTTGTTTCTTTTCATCTTGGGTAGCATACAGACTCATAACTTGGCTCAACTATTTTTTGACATTTGTTGCTGATTAAACAGCCCAAATGTACAGGGGTTTGTTACAATAAAGGCCTATTTTAAACTGTTAGATGGAAAATTAACATGCTGTCTCGTTTGGTTCGACAAATATTACAGGCAACGGTGTATGACGTTGCAATCGAAACCCCACTCGAAGCAGCGCCACGAATTAGTGAAAAACTAAATAATAACATTCGCTTTAAACGCGAAGATCTACAACCTGTCTTTTCCTTCAAGCTACGCGGTGCCTATAACCGTATTAGTCAATTACCGAAATCTCAGTTGCAACGTGGCGTTATTACGGCTTCAGCGGGTAACCATGCTCAAGGCGTGGCTCTATCTGGTAAAAAACTGGGAATTCGCGCCATTATTGTGATGCCGAAAACTACACCAGACATTAAGGTTCAGGCTGTAAAACGTCTAGGCGGTGAAGTGGTATTACACGGCGACTCTTTTGACGTTGCCAATAAATATGCAATTCAGTGTGCGCAAGATGAAGGCATGACTTTTATTCCGCCATACGATGATGAACTGGTGATGGCCGGTCAAGGTACCATAGCCAATGAAATTTTGCGTCAATGGCGTGATGTGGAGTATGTATTCGTTGCTGTAGGCGGTGGCGGTTTAATTGCTGGGGTTGCTGCTTATCTGGGTGATGTTGCTCCACATGTGAAAGTTATTCCTGTGGAATATGATGAATCTGCTTGTTTGAAAGCTGCTTTTGAAGCCAATGAACGTGTAATTTTACCTTCTGTAGGTTTATTTGCTGATGGTACTGCGGTCGCTCAAATTGGTGCAAAACCGTTTGAAGTGATCCAATTACAAAAATCGGATAACTCCGGCCCAATTGTTGAGCGTGATGTAGTCTTGGTCAACACAGACGAAATCTGTGCAGCCATTAAAGATACCTATGACGAATGCCGCAGCATTGTTGAACCTTCTGGTGCCATGGCACTTGCAGGAATCAAGAAATATGTGGCAGAACATGGTCTGGAAAATAAAAATATGGTGTCGATTGTTTGTGGTGCCAACATGAACTTCGACCGCCTGCGTTATATTGCTGAACGTACCGAACTGGGTGAACGTAAAGAAGCCATTTTTGCAGTCACCATTCCGGAAGAAAAAGGTTCATTCCTGAACTTCTGCCGCGCCCTGCAAGGCCGTAATATCACCGAATTCAACTACCGCGCTAGCGATGCAAGTGCTGCACAAGTTTTTGTCGGCATCAGCTTGAAAGGCGGTGAAAAAGAACGTCACGACATTTATGAAACCTTGAAAGTTCAATACGATGTAGATGACCTGTCTGATGATGAAGTTGCAAAACTGCATATCCGTTATTTGGTCGGTGGTCATGCAGACATTGAAAATGAACGTCTGTTCCGTGTGGAATTTCCGGAACGTCCAGGGGCATTATTAACCTTCCTGGAACGTTTAGGACCAACGCATAACATTACCCTATTCCATTACCGTAACCATGGTGCGGCTGAAGGTCGTGTTCTGGTTGGCTTGGAAGCAAGCGACGCGAAACAGAATCCGGATGGTTTAATTGAAACATTGGAAAGTATTACTTATCCATATGCGGAAATTACCAATAACCTGGGTTATCAACGCTTCTTGAAATAATTTTTTAGCATTACCTGAAATAGCCTGTATTCATACAGGCTATTTTTTTGCATTTAACTCTCGTTATTAAAAAATAGTTAGACAAATCACATCAATCGAAAGCTGTACATGGACTATTTTATAATCTTGAGCTAATCATTCCCTGTTTAGAATTCAGTTGAATGCAGTTATTCAATACCTAAGCTAAAGTTTAACACGCAAACTCTAAAATTTAGTGGCATCATAGTCGTTGAAATATGATGTAAAAATTGAAAACGAATTAGGATTAAAAACACATGGCACAGTTTGCAGTGATTGGTTTGGGTAGTTTTGGTGCAACCGTCGCAACCAAATTAGCCATTTTAAACCATGATGTGATTGGTATAGACAGCAATAAAAAATATGTAGAAACCATTTCTGATCAGCTGACTCATGCAGTCATTGCCGATGCCACAGATGAACATGTGCTCAAAGAACTGAATATTCAAAACTGTGAAGCCGTGGTGGTGGCTATTGGCGAAGACATTGAAGCCAGCATTTTATGTGTTTTGCATCTAAAAAATATGGGTATTAATAAAATTTGGGCTAAGGCCAAATCACAAGCCCATCACATGATTTTGACCCATCTTGGCGTGAATAAAATCATTCATCCTGAAGAGGATATGGGTAATCGGGTTGCCCAGTCATTAAGCTACCCGATGGTCAGTCGTTATATGGGTTTAGAAGACAATCATTTCATCGTTAAAATTGAAATTAAAAAGAGTCAGCAGGGAGAACGCTTTCATCAGCTTATGAGTCATGTTCCTGAAATTAAAACTATTCTGCACAAACGCGGCAAGCAAGTTTCATATAGCATTGATCCTAATTTAATTATACAAGAAGGTGATATCTTAGTCGTGGAAGGTGAAATTGAACCCTTAAGAAAACTGTCTGCCCGGTTTAAATAAAATATGAATCAAGCGCAAAACAAAAATCCTAATACGGTCAATCTAAGCCCACCCAGTTTACTGGCTCTGGGTTTCTTGAGCTTTATCGTTGTCGGAACTTTATTGCTCAAACTCCCGATTTCACATCATGGTGAATTAAGCTGGCTCAATGCCCTGTTCACTTCAACTTCTGCCGTGACCATTACCGGGCTGTCTGTGGTCAATGTCGGAGAAGCCTATACCACCTTTGGCAAGATCGTCATTATGCTGTTATTGCAAAGCGGCGGCCTGGGGTTTATGACTTTTGCCATACTGGCCGCACTGAGCCTTTCTTCCAATATCAGGCTCAAACAGCAAATGATGGCGCAGGAAACCATTGGTCAAACCAGCCTGGCCAAAGTGTCATTCACAATTAAAGGGGTGCTGTTATATTCCCTGTTTTTTGAGGCGATTGGCACATTGATTTTAACCATTGCCTGGATGCCAGAATACGATCTGGCCCACGCGTTCTTTTATGCCGCCTTTTACAGTGTTTCGGCTTTTAATAATGGTGGTTTCTCGCTTTTCCCAAACAGTTTAATGAGTTTTGCAGACCAGCACCTGATTACCTTTACCATTAGCATGCTCTACATTATTGGTGGAATTGGCTTTGTAGTACTGATGGATATCCAGCGCTCTCGTCGCTGGAAAAAATTAAGTGCCAATAGCAAATTAATACTCTCTACCATTGCAGGTTTGAACCTGTTTGCCTTTATTGTGATTTGGGTACTGGAAGCCAATAACCCCCTAACCCTGGCGAATATGAGTCTGGGCGATCAAGCCCTAAATGCCTGGTTCCATGCTACCGTTCCGCGCTCATCCGGTTTTAACAGCCTGGAGATGGCAAACATGACCGATGCTTCCACCTTAGTCACCATGATCCTGATGTTTATTGGTGGCGGTTCACTCAGCACGGCTGGCGGTATTAAGGTGGGTACTTTTATTATTGTGGTATTAAGTGTGATCACTTTTTTACGACGCTCAGAAGAATTAACCGTATTCAATCACTCAGTTTCTAAAACCACCTCATTTAAAGCCTTAGCCGTGGTTTCCATTACGGCCATACTGATATTTTTAGGATTATTTACGCTTCTTATTCTGGAGCCAAGCAAAAACTTCCTGGATTTACTCTTCGAAGCAGTTTCTGCCACCTGTACGGTAGGATTATCACGTGGCATTACCAGTGAATTACAACCAGCAAGTCTGTTTGCTTTAATCTTACTGATGTTTGCGGGTCGTTTGGGGCCACTGACTCTGGCCTACCTGATTGCTACCCCGAAAAAAAGCCGTTTAAAACACCCACCGGCAGATATTCAAATTGGTTAAACCCGATTCAATAAAAAACCACTCATAAAGAGTGGTTTTTATCATTCATGGATAAATTTTAATACCAATTCATCAAGGACACGCCTAAACCGACATAAGTGGCACGATGGTTATAATCAATCAGACTTTCACCGTAGCCATCAAATAATTGAAAATGACCACGCAATTTACCGCTAATCGGGAATGCCCAATCAAACTGCATAGCGCCGTGTGCATCATCGCCACCTTTTAGCGAGTGACGTAGCATCAGGGAAAATTCATGATCATTCTTGCGGTAAAATGCGGTTAAATCACCACGGCCAATATAGTTTTTAATATCCGGGTTGTTGTCATCTTTGGCATTTTCTTCAATGCGATACCAGGGACGCAACATCAGTGCGAAGTTATCACGCTCAAGTCCAACATTAAATATGACCCGGTTCCAGCTACGTGATAATGGATCTGCACGACCGTTGGACTGGTGGTTAAAGGTTACACCAAGCAGGCGTGCATTTAAGCCCAAAATTTCATAATTGGTACGAAAAACCAGACTGGCTTCAGGTTCATAATTGGTTTCACGAAAAGGACGCGAGGCATCTGCATTATAAACCTGCCAGTGTGATGACTGGGTATAACCCAACCAGATATCGCCATTATCACCAAACAGGTTTTCAACTGCTTTGGTTTTTAAAGACAACTGGAATTTCGCTTCCATCGATTTCAGGTTTTGCTCATCACCTACCTGTACCGTATTATTTTCATTCGGACTGGAAGGACGTTCATTTTTGTCAGAAGTCCAGAATCCCGGCAGTAAATAAACGGGCTGGTGGGCACGAATATTCCAGGTTCCAAGCTTACTTTCAGGTGCCAGCTCCCAACGCTTGTCCAGCAAAGAGGTATTGGGATCAATTTTGGGTCCCTCAACCGCAAATATGTTACTCACGCCATGACTGATTTTTTCTTTTATCGTTTCCGGTTCAGTCGGTGCAGGTGCAATTTGATTGGCTGCCTGACGTTCAGACACCAGTGCAGTTTTTTCAGCCTCAGGCACCTTGAACAAAGTGTCATAACAGGCCAAACGATCCGCATTGGATTCTAATGCCACGCATGCTTCGGGACTTGCAGGTGTAATTAAAGATTGTGGGGTTTGTGCATGAATATTCGTCACATACAAAGAACTGAGCATGATCATGCTCAGTTGCAAAGGTATGCGTTCCAGCGTTTTAAACGCCATAGGGTTTTACCTCAAACGTGGGGCTGTAAAAACTTTTCATCATGGTTTGTGACCATGCCAATTTTTTAGCAAATATAAGCTACGGAGCAGGATGTTTAGTTATTCTAAACAACTGCTTGGTAATGAAATAAAAGTAAAAAATGCTCGTCCCTTGCGCTAAAAACTAAGCCGTGTCCTGTTTTTAGCGCAAGCCATTTGATGAAATATCAACCGCCCCTATCTTTTAATTCACTTGTTGAATATTGAAGCCAAGTTCAATCAAGGCATCGCGCTTCGCTACTGGTGCCACCACAGCTTTTACTGGTGTTTGCTGAACCAGATATTGTTCTGCTACCCGTTTTAGATCATCCAGTGTCACAGCAAGTAAACGCGCACGTAATTGCTTACGAACAGCCGGTGTACGTGCATGCAGTAATGCATAGCAAGCACTAATCGCTTCTCCTGCTGGAGAGCCCGGTTTATCCATGCTTGCAACTAACCCCAAAATAGCTTCTTCGAGTTGATGCGGTTTGTGTTCGCTATTCAACAACCACTGGATACTGGCTTCAAAATCTTTAAAGGTTTCTGCCAGACGCGGATCGCGATAGCTATAGAAACGGAATGAACATGCATTGCCGTCATAACTAGCCCCACCACCGTAAGCGCCACCTTTTTCACGAATCGCACTGTGCAAGAAGCCATTGCGTAAATAAGCCGCCAAGATCATGAGCGGAGCAGCATCGGGATGAGACACTTCTACCGCAGGATATGCAGCTGCACAGAATTGAACATTGGCTTGAATTAACCAAGCTTCGTCATGATTGCTATTTTCTGTGACAATGGGTGTTAATTCTACAGCTGTTTGATCAACCGCAAGCTTGTCCCAAACCTCTTGAACTTCTTCAATTAAACGATCAGAGTGATGTTCTTCACACACCAGCAAGAATTGTTTTGGTGCCTGTAAAAGCAGACGATGAATGGCTTTTAGCTCTGCAATTAAGGCATCATAAGCGGCTTCATCTTTTTCAATTTTAGTGACCAAATCACCTAGCCAGTTCAATGCTCCCAAGCCGGTATTGTGATAATCACGTTGTGCCAAGGCACTATGATTACGCCCTGCAATTTGCATGGCATAGCTATGACCTGAACCCGAAATACGTGAATTCCAACGTGTTTTACGTTGTTGCAGCAACTCAATAATGCGGTCTTTTTCATCAAAACGCAGTTGTTCAAATGCCAGCTTCAACAAACGGATGGCTTCAAAATTATTCACCAGCGACTTGGTGGTCAAAGTCAGCCATGCGCTAATTTTATTTTTATCATCAATTTTTGAACGCAGTGATGCCCCCATCCCCACGCCACCGCTCACGGCGGTTTGCAGTTGTTGCAGTTCAAGATAACCATACTCGCCTGCACCCACTTCACCCAACAAAATAGAGAGCAGGTTAAAATATGGCGAGTGCACCACCTGGTCTGGAATTTTGATGGTCACTTGCTGATAGTAAAGACCATTGGTTCCTGCATGGTACAAATTCAACGGCGTATCCAAATTATTGCTGATAATTTCACGCAATTGACCTTGGACAATATGCAAATCTGCCGGGACATCTTCCAGCCCCACTTTAGGCAACAGGTTCAAATCATCCGGAGTATCCTGACGGACTTTGAGCGCTTCAGTTTGCTGAACAATTGCAGCTTTCTGTTCATCGGTCAGCTGGGCACCAATAGCTGCCAAACGTGCTTTTTCCGCTTCAGCTTCCTTGGCAGATTTAGTTGCATCCGGTACCAAAGTCATTTGTACACGATGCGGATTGTCCAGCAGATATTGTTTAATCAGGTTCGACAACCACATTGGGTCTTTGAGCTCTTCTTTTACTTGCTCAATGGCACGATCTACATCCCAAACCTGCACCGGATCACTATGATGAATCGCACTGCTCAAACCATTCAGAATCAGGCTTAAGCCATATGGCATGCCATCGCCATTGATTTCACGCTGATGCAATTCAATCTGGTGCAAAATGGCATCAACCATTTCAGCATCTACGGGTTTAGAGGCCACTTCTTGCAGAATCTTAAATACACCTTCTTTAAATTCTTGAGCATGTTCAGGATTTGAACCCTGTACACCACAATAGAAAGTCATTTCAAAGTTGGAATCGTCTACACCCATAATTGGACCGGTCGACTGGGCATAACCACAGGTTTCCAGATAATGGCGCAAAGGCGAAGCCGAATCTTCCAGTAAAATACCTTCCACCAAACGCATGCCTAAGCGCAATTTGATATCGCTGGCTTGAGGCAATAACCATGAAATCACGTGATAGGTTTTATCCTTCAGGTCTTCTGCATCTACCGCATAGGTCTCAGTCACTTCAATTGGCGCTGTTAAGCGAGTTTCCGGAGTGGAATGCAGAGTTTGGCCTTTTTCGAATTTGGATAAAGCCAAAGTTTCAAACTGTTCCTGCAAGTGATAGACAGATTCATTACCAAAGGTCATAAATACCGCATTACTTGGATGGTAATGTGATTTATAGAAATTAACTAACTCTGAGTAAGTTAAATCTGGAATATCTTTAGGGTCGCCACCTGAATTGTAATGATAGGTGGTGTGCGGGAATAAATGATGGGCCAATTGATGATACAGCTGATCTGAAGGCGAACTCATCGCCCCTTTCATTTCATTAAACACCACACCTTTATATACCGGCTGGCCATCTTCCAGCTCAATACGAATCCCTTCCTGGGCAAAATCCAGTTCATTTAAATTCGCGGCAAAAGCAGCATCCAAATACACTTCCAGTAAATTTTGAAAGTCTTTTTTATTTTGGGTCGCAAAAGGATAGGCTGTCCAGTCCGCCGAGGTAAACGCGTTCATAAACGTGTTCAATGAACGACGAATCATCAGGAAAAACGGATCACGAACAGGGAATTTTTCAGAACCGCAGAGCGCAGTATGTTCTAAAATGTGCGCTTCACCCTTTGAATCCATCGGTTGGGTACGGAACGCAACCAGAAAGACATTTTCATCCAGATCACTGGCCAGATGATAATGTATGGCACCAGTGACTTTATGCTTATATTCAGACACCCGAATATCTAAGGCCTCAACATGGTGTTGACGTATCAACTGAAACGCAGGATGAACAGTTTGAGAAATGGTTTCAGTGACATCTACAGTCATGTGATCTCCGACATTTACATATTTATAAGATGGTTTTGATTATACCTGAATATTGCGCTATTTGGATTCACAGCTTTACGAAATTCCAAGCATTTCAGTCAAGTTTATGCTGGCGCTTTTTTGAAAACAGGCTCTATTTACACAACAAAAAAAATAGCCACGAATGGCTATTTTTTATATCTCAGCACAGATGGCTATATCTTTAAGTCCATTTTGGCAGCAGATTGATGGCTGCTAAAGCGAATACACAACAATATTGCAATAAGTATCACCCCTGAAGCGGCAAAGCGGCTTAAATCCAGACCACCGGAAGCAATCGGTTTATCCAGAAAATCGCCTACTACTGCACCCAAAGGACGGGTGAGTACAAAGGCACTCCAGAATAAGAATGTTCGTGAAATTGTGCTAAATAAGTACAGCAATAGAATCACTAAGATGAGTGTGACAAAAACTGCAATACCGCCACTATAACCCAAGCCCATGCTATCTGCCGACCAGTCGCCTAAAGCCGTACCCAAGGTTTGGGAAAATGTAATGGTGAGCCAATAGAAAATTTCTGCACGAGGATAATTGACTGTATGGGGTGAGATACTTCCCTCTACCCTATACCAGATAAATAAAGACACACACACCAGAGCGAGTAATATACTCGTGCCGCCTGCATAGCCGATACCTAAGGATCGATCGACAAAATCTGCCAGGGTTGTGCCCACGGTGGTACTGGCAATAATAGTGAACCAATACAAATACGGATGATAAGCCTTTGCCCGTATTTGAAAAAATAGCAATAGAATAAATAGCGCGGCAAAAATAAAGGTACTGAGCAAATACCCCAGATTCAGCGACATAGACAGCGCATCTCCGCCTGTTTCACCAAAAGTTGTGGCAAAAATCTTGGTCAACCAGAATAGTGCCGTTATTGCAGGAACTTTTATCAGATGTTGTTGTAATTCAAGCTGTTTCATGAGGAACTGATAATCTAATGGTCATTTCATCATCATTCTCTGCAAGACTTAACCGAAAATTAAAACTCAAGCTTATTTTGTGGGATTGCGAATAAAAAAAAGTACCATCGAAGTGCTGATGGTACTTTTTTGGCTCAAATGCTGTCACTAGATCAAATATTTAAAATAACTATAATTGGGATGATTTTCTACAAACACATAGTTTTGCTTTTGATAGAAATGTGCCGCATTTTTGGTGTCGGTATTCAGGCACAGTGCTGAAAAGTTGGCACGCGCCTCTTTTTCCAGCTGTTGTAACAATTGCTTGCCCACGCCATGCTTACGATATTTAGGCAAGACATAAAAACGACGTACACGACCAATACGGGCATCAATTTCGTTTTCGTTCCACTGCTGATTTAAACCACCACAGGCGATCAGTTTCTCATCATCATAAACAAAAAGAAGAAATTCCCCAGGTTGATCAAACCTGTTTTTGCCACTTTCATACTCTTCAATCAGTTGATCAATAAGCTGGAATCCTTCTTTCTGAGCTTGCTTGGCTAATTCTGTGATTTGTGCAGGTAATTGTTCAGCTTTTGCAATCGTGATATTCATCGAACCTTCCTAATCTTTTCCTATAGTGCATTTTGTACGAGCATCAGTCATATATTGAATTTTATTCATCAATCTACAGCAATCATGAGCATTGGTGTAAACTTAGCGTTTTATTTTGAAATGTGAATGAAAGACATGACAACCGTTGATCTTTTTGCAATTGGTAATGCATTAATCGACCAAGAATTTAAAGTCTCTGACGATTTCCTGATTCAACAAAATTTGCAAAAAGGCACTATGCAGTTGACTGATGGTGAAACACAAGCAAATTTATATAATAATTTAAAAGAAACGCAAGTATACAAAGGTCAAGCATCCGGTGGATCTGCTGCAAATACCACCGTTGCGTTTAGTGCGCTAGGTAGTAAAGCATTTTATGGATGCCGTGTCGGTAATGATGAACTTGGACGCATTTATCTGAAAGGTTTAAATGAAGCCGGTATTCAAACCACTGAAAAATCAGTCAGTGAAGGTGTAACCGGTACCTGTATGGTTCTGGTGAGTCCGGATTCTGAACGTACCATGCAAACCTTTCTCGGTATTACAGCTGAACTGAGTGAAGCGCAAATCAATTTTGAACCTTTAAAGACAGCTAAATGGCTATATATTGAAGGTTATTTATCAACCAGCGATTCTGCACGTAAAGCAGTTAAACAGGCACGTGAAATTGCCAAAGCGCATGGGGTAAAAATTGCACTAACTTTATCTGATCCTGCGATGGTGCAATATGCACGTCAAGGTTTGGATGAGTTAATTGATGATGGCGTTGATTTATTGTTATGCAATCAGCATGAAGCATTAATGTATACAGAAACCGACTCAATTGAAGCAGCATTGGCTAAATTGCAATTAAAAAGCATATACACTGTCATTACATTATCTGCAGAAGGCGCTTTAATTTCCGATTCTGAACAGACCTTAAAAGTTCCAGGGCGTAAAGTAACAGCAGTTGATGCCAATGGTGCAGGCGATGCATTTGCCGGTGCATTCTTGTATGCATTAAATATTGGACTAAGCCTGAAAGCGGCTGCCGAATTGGCAATCCTGATTTCAAGTGAAGTGGTTTCACAATTTGGTCCGCGCCTGAGCGTCGAACATTACGCAGAATTATTAAACAACTTCCAGAAGGAATGTGCATAATGATTAAAATTGCCATGACGGAAGAGATTCCTGAACGTGAAGCACGTTCATACGAAACGCCGAATGGTGATACTATTTTCATTACTCAGCGTGATGGTTCATTTTATGCTTATCAGAATCTCTGCCCGCATTTACAAGTTGAACTGGAATTCCTGGAAAACCAGTTTCTAGACCGTGATCAGGAATATATTGAATGCTCTACCCATGGTGCATTGTTCCTGGTTGAAAGCGGTGAATGTATTTCTGGTCCATGCCAAGGGCAATCACTTGAAAAAGTTGAAATTACCGTGCATTCTGATGGTGGAATTTACCTGAAAGAAGAATAAACCCAATGGAATTTGCCATGCTTGAGTTTCTGCAAGACTATAACTTAATCCCGTTTCATTTAAGTTTATTGGCTTTAATTTTACTCAGCATGGTAGAAACCATTGGCTATTACTTCAATATTCGTCCGACTCAATTTCTAAAAGCACTTTCACCTAAAAAACTGACCGATTCACCGTTTCTCAATGTCAAATTTTCCAAGACACTGATTGTGGTGTTTCTACTGATGAACTTCAGTTTTTCAGGCTATTTTCTGCAACTTTGCGTATTTTCACAGCAGCAAAAATTCCTGCCTGCTTATTACCTGATTATCCCTGCACTGATCATTGCGGTGTTTTTCACTGTATTTATGATTCATTGTCTTGACCAGGTCATCAAGCCAACGCTTACCAAACAACAGGTCAGTCTGCTAGGACGTTTGGCGACCATTTCCAGCGGTAATGCCCGTCCGGGATTTTCCGCACAGGCACGGGTACGGGACAGTTTTGGACAACTACATTATGTACAGGTCGAGCCTGAATTTGGTGAACTGGAATTTCAATCGCAAATTATTTTAATTCGTTTAAAAAAATCGCACTATATTGCTAAAAAAATATCCAAATCAAATACCCTCTTTAGCATGGAAAATCATCAATAACATTTAAGTCGTTAAGATAGTGAGTCATCAAAATTAATTTCAGGTATAAAAAACCAGTCAAGTCAGCAACCCTACTGGTCTTAAAAAAACAAAATCTTAACGTTTAAGAAAGCCAGAAACCAAGTTCATGACTTGTTGAATATCTGCATTGGCTTCCTGTTTATTGGTCTGTTCACCTTGCGGGGTGAGTGAATCAATAATTTGCGGTAGCACTTTTGAAATTGCGCCATAAATATCCTGCGTAGACACCTGAGTTTCCTGCGCGACCTGCTCTACTTCTTGCTCATCAAATAGCCCTTGAACTTGCTGCTGATCTACACTGGCATTTTCACCCGGTCCTGTAGAGACCCAGTCATCCACCTGACTGTTTAGCCCCATACCTTTTAGTTTATCCAATGCCCCTTGTATGCCGCCCTGCTTCTGAATCCAGGCAAGTACCAAGGGAAGCACGGCTATTAATAAGGTTTTGGTATTACTTGATCCGACATTACTGCATTGCTGGGTTTGTTGCTGGTTCTGTTGACCACTTAAATGTCCTAGCACTGCTCCCAGAATTCCACCCAATCCGCCTTGTTGCCGCTGCTGGTTTTGCGTATTTTGTTGGCCTTGTTGATTGTTTTGTTGATTGTGCTGAGCATTATTACCACTCATTTGCCCAAATACCGAACCTAAAATATCACCTAAACCACCTTGCTGAGATTGTTGCTGCTTTCCGCCCAAAGCCTGTTTAGCGAATATTTCAACGATATTGCTCAGATTAGTCATTGCATTATCCTTTTATGAGCTTAATAAAAGAATACGACGCTTTTAAAGCAATCACTAAATATGAATTGTTAAGTTTTGAAATTGTATTTATTTATATAAATCAATAAATTACCAACGAAATTTATTCCAGTTTTCCGGGTTTGCCCAAAACTTGGAATTAAACCAGTCCGGTACATGTTTATAAGTTAAAATATTGAATTGCCACAAAGCAAAATCGCTATCATGTTGGGTTTTGTCAATCAGTTGAGTAAAGCCCAAAGAACGCAATAATTTCTCATCTTGCAATCGGCTAACTACTACAATCCGTTTTGCCATTAAATCACGCAGTTTCACCAACAGTTGCGACTTCTGCACATCAGAAAGTGCGACCAACTCTTGCGAGTCCATCACCACAAAACCCAGGTCATATCGCCGGGCAAAAGGCAGATTTAAAAACTCAGTTACGTTAAAATAGTGCCATTGAATTGATTGATTATTGTTGTATTGATCCAGATTTTGACCAATACATAATGCAGTTTGAATAGGCTGTTCTTTAGATAAATCGTCTAGCATAGAAGTGATGACATTCTGTTCAGCCATAACTGCATCCTTATTATTGAAGAGAGTATTCTGTATGGAACTACAAGGCATTTGCCATAAAATGCATGCAGGTCTTAAGGACCTTAGTGTAACTGATCAACATACACACAAGGCAAATGTTGAATATAAATTTATTCTAGATCGTTCAGAAGTTGACCTGCCATTCAATTTAGGCCAGGAAATCGAGATCGAATGGACAGGCAATATCTATTGCGTATCTTGTGGTAGCAAAACCAACAAATCTTTTTCACAGGGTCACTGCTTTAAATGTTTTAAAACCAAAGCATCTTGTGACATGTGTATTATGAAACCGGAAACCTGTCATTATCACCTCGGTACTTGCCGTGAAGACAGCTTTGCCCATGAGGTGTGCTTCCAGCCGCATATTGTCTATCTGGCCAATTCCAGTGCATTAAAAGTCGGAATTACCCGTATGGGACAAATGCCAACGCGTTGGCTGGATCAGGGGGCAACTCAAGCCTTACCGATTATGAAAGTTGGCTCCCGCCGTCTTTCAGGTCAACTGGAAATTATGTTTGGAACTCAAGTGGCCGATAAGACCGATTGGCGTAAACTGCTCAAAGGCGAAGCTGAACCGCTGAATTTGATTGAGGTGCGTGAACAGCTGATTGAAGAATTTGCACCGAAAATTCAGACCATACGTGATGAATTTAGCCAGAATCTGGAATTTAACGAAACCATTGAAGTGATGGAAGATGAGCTGCCACGTGAGTTTGTTTATCCGGTTGAACAATATCCAGAAAAAATCAAATCGCATAATCTCGACAAAACTCCTACTATTCGCGGCAAGTTACAAGGCATTAAAGGACAGTATCTGATTTTAGATACAGGTGTCATTAATATCCGCAAATATTCAGGCTATGAGCTTAAAATCCGTGCCGAATAACCTTTAATTCAGCCATAAAAAAACCTGCGTTAACGCAGGTTTTTTCTTTACAGCAGATTATTTAATTTTTGCATGTGATTTTAGATATTGCGTGTAATCATCCAGTTCTTGTTGACCGCGAAGTTGCTGGTACAACTTGGACAATTCATTTAACTGCTCATCACTTAAAGCACTGGAAGCCATTTTGTTGACATTCGATACAGCAACCACCACCAACTCATTTGGCAATGCAGCAGTTGTGACCGACCACATGCCTGCTTTCGGTGCTGGAACGCTAAATGCTGCACGTTCAATTTCACGTTTCAAACCTTGTGAACGTGCAAAAACACCTGCACTTTCAAACGCAATTTTACTTTTCGCCGCTACTGTTGCCGCAGGTTGTAATTTAAAGCCATCAAGCGCAGCCTGGATTTTCGCTTTCGCTGCATTTAATGCTTTCTGTTCGATGAGTTTCGCTTTTACACCTGGTGTTGCTTCAGCCAAAGTTTGCACCCCAGCCGCATGATAATTACGCACTTTCACCCAAACGGTATTACCATTTGCCATCTGGATGCTGCTAGATGCATTGCGGTCACCATTTTTCACATCATCATTAAACAGCTTAACTTTAACATTGGCATCGCTCAGTACAGTATGCTGAGTAGCTAAAGTCATACCTTTTACAGACTGAACGCTTACCCCTTTAACTTCTTGGGCCACCACATCCAGTGCATCGCTACCCACCACCATTTCATTCAGGCCATTTACCGCATCAGAGAATGAATTGGCAGCTTTACTCTTTTGCAACTCGGCCAGCAAGCGTGGTTTTTCAGTTTCAAATGAAGGCAACTTCACTGCCGCTGCTTCTGTTTCAATTAAATGATAACCATACTGGGTTTTAACTGGCGCTGAAACCTGTGCTGATTTTAAAGAAGCAACTGTTAAATCAAATGCTTCACCAAACACGCCTTTTGCATAAGCTTCTACCACACCACCCTTAGCTTTAGATTCGGTATCATCCGAATATTGTGCTGCAGCTTGAGCAAAGGACATGCCTGCTTTAATTTTCGCAGCAACATTGGTCGCTAATTTTTTCGCTTCAGCATCTGAACGGGTGTCTGCAGTAATTAAAATATGTTTTACCAGTGGCTTGGCATTTTGCTTTTGCGAATCGACAAAGGCAGCATAAGCTTGTTGCAATTCGGCATCTGTCACTTGCGTATTCGCAGGAGCCACATTGGCAGGCGTTAACACCACATAGTCAACATCTACACTTGCTACTTGTTTAAAGGCTTTTTGATGCTTGTTGTAGTAGGCTGCAATATCTTGTGCTGTTACATTTACATTTTTCTTGTATTCATCCAGCTTAATGCTCGCTAGATGTAAAGTACGCTGTTCAGTCTGCAAGTTGGCAATTTGCTGAATATCAAGCTTGCTCACCAATGCATAGTCCATAAATGTTGAAGTCAACATTTTAAGGGCATGATCTTTACGCAAGTTTGCAATCAAAGCCTGACTGGTCATACCCACTGAACGTAAATAATTTGAGTACAAGGCTTCAGAAAATTTACCGTTTTCCTGAAAGCTCGGTTGTTGAGCAACCATCTGTTCAATTTGTGCATCACTCAAAGAAATACCCAACTCTTCGGCCTGTTGCAATAACAAGGTACGAGCAACCAGGCTATCCATCGCTTTATTTTCAATGAAAGATTGATTCAATAAAGTTTCGTCGCCATTGGCATAAGCCAAGTATTGGTCTTTAAATGTTTTGGTCAGTGATTCTAATTCTTTTTTAGAAATTTCTTGGCCATTAACCAATTTTGCCGTGTCTTCTGACTTTCCACCACTAAAATATCCTTCAATACCTACAAGTGCTAAAGGGGTCAAAAACAAAATGAGCAAAGCTTTGCCCAACCAACCTTTAATAACTTTACGAAAAGATTCCATAAGTATTCCAATATTTTATTTGTGGGGGATTTTACCTGAAAACCTGCTGTGAATGAATGAGTTCAAACTGTAATCGGCATTATTAATAAAAAACGCGCCTTCTAGGGCGCGTTTATCGGCATCAAAAAAGATTAAGCTACAGAATCTTTTAAACCTTTACCTGCTTTAAAGCTTGGTACTTTGCTTGCTTTAATTTCTAAAGCTGCGCCAGTTTGCGGGTTACGACCTGTACGTGCCGCACGCTCTTTAACGTTGAATGTACCAAAACCAACAAGTGTAACAGTATCACCAGATTTAAGTGCTTCAGTAATTGAAGCAATTGTTGCATCTAAGGCTTTACCTGCATCAGTCTTAGACAATCCCCCTTTCTCTGCAATTGCATCGATTAATTCTGATTTATTCATGAAGATTATGTCCTCTTAATATCGTTTATTTAAGGTCTAAGGATTCCATAGCACCTTTATATCAATGCTTTGGGGCAAAACGCAATACTCTGAATATGCTTTTCTGCAAAATATTTGCGAAAAAAATTGTTGAAAAATGCAGAAAAAGCAAAAATGTTTCATTTTTTTACAATTTGCGCTTTTAAAATCTTATTTTCTTCGATCAAAAAATCGACCTTGCTATGTAGTTGTAATATGAGGGTTTCTAGATGTTGAATATCTTTAACCGTCACCAGACCAATTCTGTTTAAAGAATGGTTTACGCTATGATCCAATAATTTTTCTACTTTATCTTTAGTGTCACTCACCGACTCTTTAGCTTTTTCCGAAACCTTTTCTACAGTTTGATCAGCAATTTCTGTGGTTTTGGATTCCAGTTCTTCCCCCACCTTGACTAAAGAGTCAAATAATTTATTCCCTTCTTCTTCCGCACGCGAAAAAGCCCCCAAACCAGCAAGCCATATTTGTTGAGTATATTTACGAAAATCCAAAGCCGATTTACGACCTGAACGTGCTTTATTCTTTGTTTTATCAGCATTTTCATTTTTTTGTTGATCAATCTCTTGATCTTTTGTCGATTTATCCATTCACACCATCTCCTGCTTATTTTCCATACAACTTAAATATAATTACTTAAAAAATACAGCTATAATAGCAAATTAAACACTTGATCGATTTGCTAAACTGTTCTACAAAGCAAGATTAATATATTTGTGATAAGCCCTGAACAGATTTTCGAGCATCGGATGCTCCTTTCAGGTAAGGATTAAGTTTTATGAGTGAATCGCAACAAGGTCAAAATCAACCGCATTTGTTGCTCACAATGACTATGATTGTTTTGGAGACAATCTTTACCTTCATCTTAAAACATGATCGGGTCGTTGGCTTGCAGGCTAAAAAATTTATAGACCAAAAAATTTCCATTAAAATTAATAGCTATTTACCTTATTTTGATTTTTATGTGGTTTTCACGGAACATGGCGTATTGTTTGACACCAAAGCTCCCGAGAAAATGGTCGATCTGGATGTTCGCACTACACTTACAGATTTGATTAAAGTTTTTGTCTTTGCCAATCGCCGCAGTATTAAAAAAATGCGCATTGATGGTGACATCACCCTTAAAGATGAGTTTCGCGATTTAACCCTTCTTTTTAGTTTTCCCAAAGTTTTATCGGACTGGAAGCAATGGCTCAGCGAACCTATTGATGGGCAAGATGTTATTGCCTCCAAAAAGCGCATTGTGCCCCTATTAGAAAAAATTGATCAGCAACGTTCAAAGATCAATACTTTAGAGGTAGAAGTTAAACAATATAAGAATCGCATTCGTCGTATTCAACAAAAACAGAAAAGAATCAATATGGCTTTTAGTATAACTATCGTGCTATTAGTTGCGTTATTAGTGTATAATTGCTGGATTGCATAAATATCTAATTTTCTTATAAAACAAAAAAAATGAAAGCCCAATAAAAAACTTGACTATTTTAGTCAGGATTCATAAAATCAACACATCTAGTCTTAATATGTGTATCGAATCATGCGTCTTACTACTCGCGGTCGTTACGCAGTGACTGCTCTACTTGATTTAGCTTTGCAGCCAACTGAACAAACGATCACGCTTGCTGAAATTGCAGCTCGTCAAAGTATCTCTGTTGCTTATCTTGAGCAGTTATTTGCGAAACTCAAGCGCCACGGCTTAGTTTCTAGTGTTCGTGGTGCCAACGGTGGTTATCACCTGGCTCGTAACGCTGAAGAAATCACAGTATTAGAAATTATTGAAGCTGTAAACGAAACAGTTGATGCGACCCGTTGTGACCATAAAGGTAACTGCCAAAATGGTGCAATGTGCTTGACTCATGATTTATGGCAAGAACTCTCCCACCACATTGCCGATTATCTAGCAAAAATCTCCCTTGCTGATCTAGTAGCACGAGACAACGTACAAACCGTTGCAATCCGCCAAAATACAGCATCTTTTGATTCAGCCTTTTTATCGGTTACAGGTATTTGACATGAAACGTCCGATTTATCTTGATTATGCAGCAACCACTCCTGTAGACCCTCAAGTTGCAGAACGCATGATGGAATGCCTAACGTTTGACGGTACTTTCGGTAATGCTGCATCTCGTTCTCATGCTTACGGTTGGCAGGCTGAAGAAAAAGTAGAATATGCACGTGAACAAGTTGCGAACTTGGTCAAAGCAGATCCACGCGAGATTGTCTGGACTTCAGGTGCAACAGAATCTGATAACCTGGCGCTTAAAGGTGTGGCTCAGTTTTATGCCTCTAAAGGCAAACACATCATTACAAGTAAAATTGAACATAAAGCAATTTTAGATACTTGTCGTGAATTAGAAGCAGAAGGTTTCGAAATTACTTATCTTGAACCCCTTCCTCAAACAGGTTTAATTACCCCTGAGATGGTTCAGGCAGCTATTCGTCCAGATACTATTCTTGTTTCCTTAATGATGGTGAACAACGAAATTGGTACTGTGACTGACGTTGCTGCAATTGGTGAAATTACTCGTGCCAACAAAATTTTCTTCCATGTTGATGCTGCTCAAGCTGCAGGTAAAGTAGAAATTGATCTTTCAACTTTAAAAGTAGATTTAATGAGCTTCTCTGCTCATAAAATTTATGGCCCTAAAGGTATTGGTGCATTATTCGTACGTCGTTCACCACGTGTCCGTCTTAAAGCTCAAATGCATGGTGGCGGTCATGAACGCGGCATGCGCTCTGGTACGCTTGCAACTCACCAAATCGTAGGTATGGGCGAAGCTTTTGAACTTGCAGGCAAAAACCTTGAATCTGAACAAAAACGTATTCGCGTACTCCGTGACAAATTATGGAACGGTTTACAAGGCCTGGAACAAGTATTCCTAAATGGTCACCCTACTCAAAACGTTGCAAACTATCTCAACGTGAGCTTCAACTTTGTTGAAGGTGAATCATTGATGATGGCATTAAAAGATGCTGCGGTATCTTCTGGTTCAGCATGTACCTCTGCAACACTTGAGCCGTCTTATGTACTTCGTGCCTTAGGTCTTTCTGATGAACTTGCACACAGCTCGATCCGTTTCAGCTTCGGTAAATACACCACTGAAGAAGATATCGATCACGTTCTTGAAGTGACTAAAGCTGCTGTTGAGAAATTGCGTGAACTTTCTCCGCTTTGGGATATGTACAAAGAAGGTATCGACCTTTCAACTGTTGAATGGGCTGAACACTAATTCATTGTCTGGAGATAGCTTTAAAATTTAAAGCTATCTCGTTGATAAACGTAATTTCACCCCCATATTAATCTTAAGAATCTTAAGGCTGACCCCGAGGTTTGGAGAAGCATCATGGCTTATAGCGAAAAAGTAATTGATCATTACGAAAACCCTCGTAATGTTGGTGTTTTAGACAAAAATGCTGAAAATGTTGGTACAGGTATGGTCGGTGCACCAGCTTGTGGTGATGTAATGCGTCTTCAGATTCAAGTGAATGATGAAGGTGTAATTGAAGAAGCACGTTTCAAAACTTATGGTTGTGGTTCAGCTATTGCTTCTAGCTCACTTGTAACCGAGTGGTTAAAAGGCAAAACCCTTGATGAAGCACAAGCCATCAAGAACATCGACATTGCGACCGAACTGGCTCTACCTCCAGTAAAAGTACACTGTTCTGTACTTGCTGAAGATGCGATTAAAGCTGCTGTTGAAGACTATCGCAGCAAAAAAACAAAAGCTTAAGTGTTTCAAGTTTTTGATAAAAGATTAACGGAGTTTTCATGATCCATTTAACTGAAAATGCTGCAACTCATATCAGCAATTACCTAAAGAATCGCGGTAAGGGTGAAGGCATTCGCGTTGGGGTGAAAACTTCCGGCTGTTCTGGTTTGGCCTATGTACTCGAATTCGTCGATGAAGTCGATACACATGACCAGATGTTTGAGCAGTTTGGCGTTAAAGTTTTTGTTGACCCGAAAAGCCTGGTTTATCTTGAAGGTATGGAGATGGACTACGTGAAAAACGGTCTCAATGAAGGCTTCGAATTTAACAACCCGAATAAAAAAGGCGAATGTGGCTGTGGTGAATCTTTCACCGTTTAAACACCCAATCCCCTCTCTTTTGGTGATTAAAACAGTGTAAAATGCACTGTTTTAATTGCATTTAAGCAGTCAATTTTTGCATATCTATCGCGCGGATCCAATCTCCCATGAATCATTTTGAGTTGTTCAACCTCCCTGTAGCACTCGATATTGATTTGGCCACTTTAAAAAATGAATTTTTAAAGTTGCAGCAACAATATCATCCAGATAAAGCCGAAGACAAAGATCAGGCGCTGATTAAATCGAGCGAGATCAATCAGGCATTCAAGGCTTTATCCAATGTTGATAGCCGCGCTGCTTATCTCTTGAGTCTGAAAAAACAAGATTATCATCTGGATCAATCAATTGGGGATTTCGAATTTTTACAGTCTGCACTGGAAATTCGTGAACAGCTAGATGAAGCTGCATCGGCTGAGGATCTGGTTTCCTTAAAGCACGAAGTTCAGCAATGGATTGACGGTTTAGTCCGTGAATTTAAAATTGACTATGAAGATGAAGACTGGGGCGAAGCTCGCGATACCGTGCGTAAATTGCGTTTCTTTGTCAAGGTATTGGCTGACATCGACAAAGCTGAAGATCGTTTCCTTGATGATGACAGCTTTGATTTAGATGATGATTTTTAATTCGTTTTGATTTTATTTTTTAATTTTTAGTTCTAAGGATGTAACACAATGGCTCTCTTGCAAATTGCAGAACCCGGTCAATCAAGTGCACCGCATGAACATCGCATCGCAATTGGTATTGACTTAGGTACAACGCATTCATTGGTTGCCACAGTACTTTCAGGTAAAGCCAAAGTACTCAACGACCAACAAGGTCGCGTGTTACTTCCCTCTATTGTGCACTATAGTCATAACAATACCCATTATGGCGATGAAGCCAAATCTTTTATTACTACAGATCCTAAAAACACCATTGTTTCGGTAAAGCGTTTTATGGGTCGCTCGGCTGCCGACATTAAATTCCAGCACCCCTACACACTCGTGGGTGAAGCAAATGAAATGCCCGCTTTTGAAACGGCTCAAGGTCGTAAAACCCCGGTAGAAATTTCAGCTGAAATTTTAAAACAGCTGAAAGACCGTGCAGAAAGCAGCTTAAATAATCCGGTCAATGGTGCTGTCATTACAGTACCGGCTTATTTTGATGAAGCACAACGTCAGGCAACCCGTGATGCGGCTCAACTGGCCGGTTTAAACGTTTTACGTTTGCTCAATGAGCCGACGGCTGCGGCTGTGGCTTATGGTTTAGACCAGGAAACCAATCTGGCACATGATCAAAACTATGTGATTTATGACCTAGGTGGCGGTACTTTCGACGTTTCTATTCTGCGTTTCTCGCAAGGCGTATTTGAGGTTCTGGCTACCGGTGGTCATACCGCACTAGGTGGTGATGACCTAGATCGTTTAATTGTGAAATGGGCTAAAAAACAGCTCAATGTTGAAACTTTAGATGATGCCGAATATGCGCATTTCATTGTTTCAGCACGTAAAGCCAAAGAAGCGCTGTCTGATGCTGAATCGGTTGAACTGAAAATTTTGGATCAAAGCTTAACGCTAGATCGTGCAACCTTTGAAGAGATCATCAAAGTTGCATTAGATAAAACTATCAGTGTCTGCAAACGCGTGATGCGTGATGCCAAACTTGAACTAGACGATATTAAAAATGTCGTTCTAGTCGGTGGTTCAACCCGTTCTTATGCCGTGCAAAAAGCCGTGCGTGATGTATTTAATCAAGAACCGCTTTGCACGATTAATCCAGATGAAGTAGTTGCAATTGGTGCATCCATTACAGCCAATCAACTGATTGGCAACTCCAAAGATGGTTCTTTATTATTGGACGTGACTCCACTATCGCTTGGTCTTGAAACCATGGGTGGATTGGTGGAACGTTTAATTTCACGTAATACTGCCATTCCGGTAGCACGACGTCAGGAATTTACCACGTATCAAGATGGTCAAACTGCCATGCTGATTCACGTGGTACAAGGTGAACGTGATCTGGTAGAGCATTGCCGCAGCTTGGGCCGTTTTGTCTTGCATGGCATTCCACCGATGACTGCTGGTCAGGCACGTATTGAAGTCACCTTCCAGGTGGATGCTGATGGCTTGCTAACTGTTGCTGCCAAAGAAACCACTTCGGGTGTACATGCACAAATTGACATTAAGCCATCCTACGGTTTATCGGATGCCGATACAGAACGCTTACTGATTGATGGTTTCAAATACGCTGAAGAAGATAAAAATCTTCGTCATATGCAAGAAACCAAGGTTGAAGCAAAACGTGAACTTGAAGCACTGGAACAAGCCCTAAAAGTGGATGCCCAACTGTTATCTGCAGATCAGCTGGCACAGTTACAACAAGCCAAAGCTCAGCTTGAAGTTCAACTCGAAACTACAGATGTCAAAGCTATTGAACAGGCTGTAGAACAGCTTAAAATACACAGTGACGCTTTTGCAGCTGCACGCATGAATCAACATATTGATGCAGCATTGAAAGGCACTAAACTTGATGACTGGTCAAACTCGGACAAATAAATAGGAAAAAATTATGCCACGTATTAAAGTTCTTCCACATGCGCAAATTTGCCCTAATGGTGCTGAGTTTGAAGTTGAACAGGATGCCAACCTGTGCGAAAGCCTGCTAAAAAATGGCATCAAGATTGAACATGCATGTGATATGTCTTGTGCATGTACCACTTGTCATGTTGTTGTTCGTAAAGGATTTGACAGTCTGGAAGAAATGACGGATGTCGAAGCAGATTTACTCGATCGCGCCTGGGGCTTGGAGCCGGATTCCCGTCTTTCATGCCAAGTTAAAATTGTCGATGAAGACCTGGAAGTTGAAATTCCCAAATATACAATTAACCATGCTTCTGAAAATAATTAATTGATTTAGAGATGAAAAAACCACGCAATAGCGTGGTTTTTTATATTTAAGCTGAAGCTAAATAAATATTTCTAGTGATACTGCTGGTCTTTCCGATCTTCCACTACATCTTCCAGACTCAGCTTTACAATCCCTTCTGAATTGGTCATTTTTTGCTGTTTTTCAATGCGCTTAATCATTTTTTCCAATACCTGGATCAGCTCTGGATATTCATAATTTTGCACTTCATCCAGATTCAGCAATAAATGAAAGCCTTTATATTCATAATCAAACCAGCGCTGATAATCTGATTTACGCGAAGTATATTTTTCCATGACCTGCCAAGTCTTGACTGGACCTTGAATACCCTTAAGTCTGATTGGTGCTTTAGGCGCACATAAATAATCATTTTTGATTAAATTATAGGTTTCATCTGAAATCAAAATTTCATCTACCGCTGCCGCACTTTGTAATCGTGCTGCCAAATTGGCATCCCGGCCAACAATGGTATAAGCCATACGATGCGCCGCACCATAGTTACCCACGTGACAATATCCGGTACTGATCCCCATACGAATATGCAAGGCCGGATAACCCATTTTAATCCAGCGCTCTCTGAGCAGTTTCATTTGCTGACGCATGTCAATCGCCATGTCCAGACAAGTTTTTGCATCTTGTTCAGCACCTTGCGAGATTGGATCACCAAAGAAAATCAGAATGGCATCACCCATAAACTTGTCGACTGTCGCTTCATACTGCTTGGCAATTTCCGTCATATGACTGAGATAGTCATTCAGCAAGAATGCTAAATCATCAGGAATCAGCGTTTCTGAAAGTTCGGTAAAACCTTGAATATCTGAAAAGAAAATAGTCATTTTTTTTCGTTTATATTCAATTTTGGCTTCCGATTCCCCTTTCATAATCGACTGCCACAACTGCACAGGTGCATAGCGGCTAAGCTGGTTGGCAAACTCCATATAACGATTCATTTGATCATAATAATAGGATTTGCGATTACTGATATGTTGAATCTGGCTGCTTTGGTAAAAACTGCCAACACCGAAAAAAGTAATTAAACAAATAAAGCCAAGTACAGTTAATTCACCGGTGGTTTGTTCAAAATACTCACCAAAACCAAAAATCAGAATATTACACAGATAAAAATTTGCTATTCCGATTAAACTTGCCAATGAGACCACTAAAAAAGAAATCTTGTTAGTGATTGCCGTATATAAAATGACAAACAGTGAAATAAAAGTCAGAACCAGGTTTAAATGAATAGCAGATAAAATAACCGAAATAACAATAACATCAGTAATAAATAAGACACTGCGTTTTATATTGGAATTATAACGATACTGTAACCAGGTCGATAATTTCGGCGTGACCAGAAAAATAACCAACAGAAAAAAAGGAATATAAATCTGGTATTGAGTGTCAGATGCCGTGTAATGATAGACAATCATCAGCAAAGACAACATCATATATCCCATCAAACGATGAAAATATTCAAATTGTCTTGGTTCTTTTCTAATCCAGTCGTCTAATGACACTCAATTCCTCCTGATCCAAGCCTTTACACCATAAATTCCATACTATGGCTTTTTCGATGACCAGAAATTAATCCATGCGCCAATCAAATGGCATGTCACCCTGACCGCGTAATGCAAGCATCAAGGTTTGACGCATATGCGCAAGAACTTCATTGGTATAAGGAACTGCGGGTGTACCCCAAACTGGTTTTGGCCAAGCCACGTCATTTTGGTAGCGAACCACATGATGAAAATGCAATTGCGGAACCATGTTTCCTAGTGCCGCAACATTCATCTTGTCTGCGCGGAATACACGTGCAAGCTGACTGGATAACCAGCTAGATTCACGCAGGAATTGTTCCTGGTCGGCCTGACTTAATTCATATAATTCGCTTACACCAGGTACGCGTGGAATCAAAATGAGCCACGGAAATTGCATATCATTCATTAAACGACATGTTGACAGTGGAAAGTCGCCTACAAAAAAAGTATCTTGAGCAAGTTGTGGATGCAAACTAAACATATCTTTATAAATTATGCAAAATTAGAATGATGGCTAATACTATCACATACAATGGGACGTGAATATTCTATGCAATGGGTTTCATTACAAATAAACCACTATTTGCACTGAACATGCTAACACGTTTGAATTTAATAAATTTCTTTAAAAAATCAAGTGCTTCATGACTAGAATGATTCAAATCCGGGCAATTTTAAAAATGAGTGCATAATATTTATGCACCCTGCAGCAGATCAGCGAATTTCTTTTAATAAATTATCCAGTAAATCGACAATGAACTGGATACGTTTTTGATAATCTTCCAGCATCACCATCACTTTTAAACGCTGTCCGCCATCCATACGGAAAAAAGTCGGATGTTTTTGCATCATCTGAATAATGCTGATGGCCTGTACCGGCGTATCGGGTGAAAATTCAATATGACCACCATGTGAACTGATATCAACTTTGGTAATGCCCAGCTGCTCTGCCTTGAGCCGAATCTGATGTACAGCAAACAACTGTTTCACTGGCTGAGGCGGCACACCAAAACGGTCAATCAACTCCATGCGGATATTATCGAGTTTTTCCTGTGTATCGGTATTACTGATACGCTTATAGAACAGTAAACGCTGATGTACATCTCCCAGATACTCATCTGGAATCAGCGCCGGCATATGCAGATTAATTTCCGCAATTAAGGACAATGGTGCATCGAAATTCGGAGTTTTGCCTTTTTGAATGGCTTTGGTCGCTTTTTCCAGCATTTCCATATACAGGCTATAACCAATCGCCTGCATGGAACCACTTTGCTGCTCGCCTAAAAGCTCACCCGCACCACGAATTTCCAGATCTTCCGTCGCCAGCATGAAACCGGCACCTAAATTCGATGCACGCTGAATCGCATCCAGACGTTTTTCTGCATCCCCTTTTAAGCCTTTAAGTGAAGGCACTAACAGATAAGCATAGGCTTGATGGTGCGAACGTCCCACACGACCACGTAACTGATGTAACTGTGCCAGACCTAATTTGTCGGCACGTTCAATCAAGATGGTATTGGCATTGGGTACATCAATTCCGGTTTCAATAATGGTTGAACAGACCAGAACATTGTATTCCTTGTGATAGAACTGCTGCATCACCTGCTCCAGTTCACGTTCACGCATTTGTCCATGGGCAACCGCTACCCGCGCTTCAGGCACCAGCTCGCGAATATTTTCCGCCGCTCTTTCAATACTGTCGACTTCATTATGCAAGAAATAAACCTGCCCGCCACGCAGCAATTCACGCAGAATTGCTTCTTTAATCGATTCATTGGTCTGTTCCTGCACAAAGGTTTTCACAGCCAAACGGCGTGCTGGCGGGGTTGCGATAATCGACAGATCACGCATCCCGCTAAAAGCCATATTTAAAGTACGCGGGATTGGCGTAGCCGTCAGGGTCAGCATATCGACATCTGCCCGCATAGCTTTAATACGTTCTTTATCACGCACACCAAAACGATGCTCTTCATCGACAATCATCAAGCCTAGGTTTTTAAACTGGATACTTTCCTGCAAAATTTTATGCGTACCAATCACAATATCCACTTTACCTTCAGCCAGGTCTTCAATGGTTTTGCTATGTGATTTACTTGAACCAAAGCGTGAAAGCACTTCAATACGAATCGGCCAGTCGGCAAAACGGTCCCTAAAGGATTCATAGTGCTGCTGTGCCAGCAAGGTCGTCGGAACCAGAACCGCCACCTGCTTGTTGTTTTGTACCGCTAAAAATGCAGCACGCATTGCCACTTCGGTTTTACCGAAGCCCACATCGCCACACACCAGACGATCCATCGGTTTGGCCAGCTGCATATCATGTAGGGTTGCTTCAATCGCATTGGCCTGATCCAGAGTTTCCTCATAGGCAAAACCACTGGAAAACTGCATATATGAGCTTTGTTCCAGCTCAAAATTAAAGCCAGGTTTGGCATGACGGCGTGCCTGAATATGTAACAGTTCAGCGGCAACATCATGAATCTGTTCCAAAGCTTTACGTTTTGCCTTGTTCCAGGCATCGGTACCCAGTTTATGCAAAGGCGCTAAATCCGGATCACCACCACTATAACGGCTGATTAAATGCAGATTGGTGACCGGCACATACACCTTGGCCGCATCAGCATAATCAAGCTGTAAAAACTCATGCTCCTGATCATCAATGCTTAAAGTGACCAAGCCGGCGTAACGCCCCACACCATAATCAATATGCACCACCGGTGCACCGATACTCAGTTCTGTTAAACTGCGAATCAGGAATTCTTCAGATACTTCTTGTTGACGCTTACGGCGGCGCTGTACCACACGATGTTCATAAAGCTGGTTTTCCGAGATGACGGTGAGCTGATTCGGAATGACCAGACCACGATCCAGTGGTGCACTGGTAATGGCTATTGCATGTAAAGAGCTTCTAAATTGCGCGTAGTTTTCAACATTGGGAATGTCCCCCAGCGCTGGACGCAAGGCATCTTTGAGCGTTTCACGACGGCCTGCACTTTCAGCCACCAACAGTACCGGATGATTGGCCGCATCAATATACTTTTTAACCGCTGAAAATGGTTTTTCCTGTTTTGGGTCCACCGGTAAACGCGGAGGAGTTTCCGTGTTGAAATTAATCACACCGGTTTTTTCGACAAATTCTTCAGCTGAGGCGATGATTCTGGCGAACTGATTCAGCTGCTCTAAAACCTGATTCGGCTGCAGGAAAATATCTTCTGGCGGCAAGATAGGATGATCGACATTATGACGGCGATCTTCATAACGGCGAACCACATCCTTCCAAAAACTGGTTAAACCTTCATCCAGATGCTTATCTGTAATGACAATGCCATTCTTGGGTAAGTATGCCATCAGCGTACTTTGCGTATCCATGGCCTGTTTACTAAAGAATAAAGGAAAATAGAACTCTAGACCCGGCGATGCAATGCCTTCTAAAACATCTTGATAGATTGGATTTTTCTTCGGATTTGCCTGAGGAAAACTTTCTGCATAACGATCACGGAACGTTGCGCGTCCTTCTTTAAGGGGAAATTCCTTGGCGGGTAAAACCGAAAACTGTTGCAGCGTTTGAGTGGTTCTTTGCGTTTCAGGATCAAAAAACTTTAAGCTTTCAATTTCATCATCAAACAAATCGATACGAATCGGTGCACTTTGTCCGGACGCATAGATATCCATAATGCTGCCGCGCACAGCGAATTCACCATGATCATATACAGTATCAACCAGATGATAGCCTGCCTGGATTAAACGCAGTTTTTGTTGTTCCAGTTCAAATTTTTGCCCCACTTGAATATCAAAATGTTCACCTAATATCCATGAGGTCGGTGCAACACGCTGTGCCAGAGTCGATGCAGAAAGCAGCAACACGCCCTGCTGTGGCATATTGGATAAAATGGAAAGCCGTTCTGACACGATATCCTGATGTGGAGATAAACGATCGTAGGGCAAAATTTCCCAATCTGGGAAAATGGTCGGTTTTATGCCATAAAATTCCAGTTCACTTTCCAACTGTCCCAAATGCTGATTATTTCTGGCAACAATAATGAATAATTGCTTGCTTTGCGTGGCAATTTTTTTGAACAATAACGCGGCAGATGAGCCTTGTAAATTACCGACCCAGCGTTTTTCGCCTGCTTTTAATTGTGGCAGATTCAGTTGAGAAATTTCTTGTTGGAACATGTATATAGCTTTTGGTCTAAATGACATGAGCTGTATCTTAACATGGGTTTTTTCTTGGTTGAGTTATTTTTATATGCAGCTCATGCTGGCATCCAAATCCTTTTAGATGCCGAATGTACAAGCATCTATCGCATTATTTTTCGCGCAGAAAATTACGATAGTAATCATTCAGCTTTTTGATGATTTGTTTCAACTGCAACAGGTTTTCTTCGTTATTGCCTAATCGGGCTACAAAGCGCTGATTAGCGATTTCCAGATCAATTTTTTCATTAATCAGAATGGCAGTAAAATACAGAACTTTTAAATCGTCAAAGTTATTCAGTTTGCGATTGGAAAAATAGCTCAAACGTTCAGAGAGCTGATTGACGACAATACCATCGACAATATAGCCCTGCTCCGGATCGAACTGGATATTGTTTTCTTGGAGAAACAATTGTTCAGGAGAAGGGTTTGAACTTTTAAACAGTCCTGAACCTGTAAATAGTCCGGCAAGTTTATTTAGCATGGGCATGGTACATAGAAAAAATTCCAACCATTTTAACCCTGAGCTGCACCAGCTTCACCCCTATTTTTCATTAAAGAGTAGCGATTTAACTGCTACTCCTTTAAAGGAATAGATAATAGAAGCTACATCTTCTGTATTAACTCACCTGTGACAATAGTTCATGTGGTGTTGTCACTTCTGAAACCAGATTACTGAAAGCAAAGATTTCATCTAACTGCTCTTGAGTTAGCAATGCCTGCTCTAAAACCACCTGTTGAATGGTTTTATTTTCCACAATACATTGCTTGCCAATTTCATCGCATTTGGCATGCCCCAGAATTGGATCGAGTAAAGTCACAATGCCCACGCTACGCATCACGGCGTCATAGCAGGCCTGCTTATTGGCTTGGATGCCTTTTATACATTTAGTATCCAGACTTGAAATGGCTCGGGTCAGTAATTCAATCGATTCATTAATTGCAACAGCAATCACCGGTTCCATGACATTAAGCTGTAATTGACCTGCTTCAGCAGCCATGGTCACGGTTAAATCATTGCCAATCACTTTATAGGCGATCTGATTCACCACTTCAGGAATCACCGGATTGATTTTGGCTGGCATAATGGATGAGCCAGCTTGCAATTCAGGTAACCGAATTTCCGCCAAACCGGTACGCGGCCCCGAGCTTAGTAAACGTAAGTCATTACATATTTTTGAAAGTTTAACCGCCAGACGTTTCAGCGCACTGGATAAAATAATAAATACACCGCAATCGCTGGTGGCTTCAACATAGTCTTCCGCCCCCATTAAATTCAGCCCGGTAATTTTATTTAAAGATTGAATCGCTTCATGCGCATAACCTTGAGGGGTATTTACCCCGGTACCAATGGCTGTAGCGCCTAAATTCACTTCAAGTAAAAGCTCACGGGTACGCTGAATTAAACGGATATCTTCTTTTAACAAAGTTGCAAAAGCACGAAACTCTTGCCCCAACGTCATCGGAACTGCATCTTGTAATTGGGTACGTCCCATTTTTAAAACAAACTGAAACTCAACAACCTTGATATGCAGCGTATCAATCAATTTTTGCATCTGAAGCAATAAATCATCCAGACTATAATAGGTCGCCAAGCGTAACGCGGTTGGATATACGTCATTGGTGGATTGGGATTTATTGACATGATCATTGGGATGAATATGTTCATATTGCCCCTTATGAAAACCTAAATGCTCTAAGGCAATATTGGCCAATACCTCATTGGTATTCATATTAATAGACGTTCCAGCTCCGCCCTGATAAACATCTAATGGAAAAGCCTCACTCCATTTTTCCGGAAATTCGATGAGTTCATTACATGCCAGCTGAATCACCTGACTGACTTGTTCCGAAATTTTGCTAAATTTTAAATTGGTTTGTGCCGAAGCTTTTTTAACCTGCGCCAAAGCCCGAATAAAATGCGGCTGGCTTCCAACTTTCTGATTAGAGATTTGAAAATTCTCTAAAGCCCGTAAAGTATGAATGCCGTAATAACATGCTGCTGGAACTTCCTTTGCTCCCAACAAATCACGTTCTATTCTTGTATTATCGCTTTGAACTGTAGACACTTTAAATATACTCACATGTATGCACTAGAATTGTGCAATTGAAAAAATATTAAAGCTTTGCTCAATTTTGAATATTGTAAAAAGATATTTATTTGGCAAGGCTCTATAACGAATTGCAGCAGCTTTGTAGCTAGTGTAAGCACTTGTAACTACCTTTTCCGCTTCCAATTTTTCTCATCAAAAAATGAAACTCAAAAATCTTTAAGACTGATTTTTAATTCACAATAAGCCTTTATGCTGACCCGATGAATGACATTAAGCACCATATTTATAATGAATTGATTTTACTATATTTTTCAATTTATATCTGAAAATACATTCCGCTACACAACACGTCATTAAATCCCTTAGAAATGTTACAGAAGGTAATTTCAATTTTATGTTTGAATCAGCGCCTTACTGAATCTGTATAAAAATTCATCTTGGACAGATGTATTTCTAAGCACACAAGGATGGGCAAATGAGTCAACTGAACCCGACATTAATCACATTTATTTTATATATCATTGCCATGGTCGGTATTGGGCTGTATGCCTATAAAGCCACCAGCGACTTTTCAGATTATATTCTCAGTGGGCGTAGTCTAGGCAGTGTGGTCACTGCCCTTTCCGCAGGAGCTTCCGATATGAGCGGCTGGCTGCTGATGGGCTTGCCTGGAGCGATTTATCTTTCGGGCTTATCTGAAGCCTGGATTGCCATTGGGCTGATTATTGGCGCATGGCTGAATTGGCTGCTGGTTGCAGGTCGCTTAAGGGTGCATACCGAAGTTCAGAATAATGCTTTAACCTTGCCGGATTATTTCACCAGTCGTTTTGCCGATCGCAAACGTGTACTACGAATTATTTCGGCTTTGGTTATTCTGGTGTTTTTCTCGATTTATTGTGCGTCCGGTATGGTGGCAGGTGCTCGATTATTCGAAAGTATTTTTGGCATGTCTTATACTACTGCCCTTTGGATCAGTGCCATTGCAACAATTAGTTATGTCTGTATCGGTGGCTTTCTGGCGATTAGCTGGACAGATACTTTCCAGGCAGGACTGATGATTTTTGCGCTGCTGCTTACACCCATTATGGCTTATCTGGCACTGGGTGATCATAGCCAGCAGTTTGCAAGCATGATTGAAACGGCTCGTCCGCATGCCAGCAATATGCTTTCAGGTTTAAGTACAGTCGCCATCCTATCTTCCCTTGCATGGGGCTTAGGCTATTTTGGTCAGCCACATATTCTGGTGCGTTTTATGGCGGCCGATTCTGTAAAGACCATTCCTGCTGCACGTCGTATTGGCATGAGCTGGATGATTTTGTGTTTAGGCGGTGCCATGGGTGCAGGTTATATCGGTATCGCCTACTTTCAGCAACATCCTGAATTATCTGCTGTAGTTTCGCAAAATCCTGAAACTATATTTATGGAACTGACCAAAATTTTGTTTAATCCCTGGATTGCAGGCGTGATTTTGGCGGCAATTTTGGCTGCGGTAATGAGTACCCTGAGCTGTCAGCTTTTGGTCTGCTCAAGCACCCTGACGGAAGATTTGTATAAAGCGTTCTTGCGCAAAAATGCTTCGCAAAAGGAATTGGTTTGGGTTGGACGCTTGATGGTACTGGCGATTGCAGTACTTGCCATTATTCTGGCAAGCAACCCGAACAGTAAAGTGCTCGGTCTGGTGGCTTATGCATGGGCAGGATTTGGTGCTGCATTTGGCCCACTCATTATCCTGTCTTTATTCTGGAAACGCATGACCTTAAACGGCGCAATCACGGGCATTATTGTCGGTGCTGTGACGGTTATTTTATGGAAGAACACTATGGCCAGTACGGGACTGTATGAAATTATTCCCGGTTTCATTCTGTCCTTTGTGGGGATTGTGGTAGTGAGCTTATTAGAAAAAGCGCCTTCACCAGAAGTCATTCAGCGTTTTAAGCAGGCAGATGAATTGTACAAGAAAGAAATGGCAGAGTTGCAAAATGGAATACCGGCTCAACCTGAAAATTCACTATAAATTTCGGATGAGTTGTATCAAAATTTGAATGCGATATAAGGGGCTTATGCCCCACTGCTGTCCTATAGTTAAAGTCCATCTATTAGATTCGCGAGTGTGGCAGGGATGCCACACATTCCCCATCATGACAGGATGTCGTGTATGGGGAATAAAGACTTTTGCCTACTTTTGGTCTGTCAAAAGTAGGATTTAGCCTACACAAAGCCATTTAAACCTTTAAAGAAAAGACAAGGCTGTGAAAAATATAAATATCAGATATTTAAAGATAACAAATCATCATGCTGGTTCAGTATTAACATCAAATTTAAATTATGGGACAGCAGTAGCTTATGCCCTTTGTCTTATTTTTTATCCTTTGGTTTTCAGATAAATTTTGGAACTTTCCTTAATCACTTCCATCACCGGATAGCTTCGTGTTTCCTTAATTCCGGGAAGCTGCCACAGCACCTGCCCTGAAATTTTCCGAAATTCTTCCATATTGGCACAGCGGATTTTCACCACAAAGTCGAATCCGCCACTGATCATGTGACATTCCACAATTTCAGGATATTGCATGATCGCATCAGAAAATTCTTCCAAAACATTGGGTGTGGTTTTGTCCAGTAAAATCTCGACAAAAACCACAAAACTGGCATTCAGCATGTCAGGATTCAGCTTGGCTTCATAGCCCAGAATAAACCCATCTTTAGCCAGTTTCTGCACCCTGGCCAAGGCCGCCGTCGGGGACAAATTCACCGCTTCGGCCAGTTTGATATTCGAAATCCGGCCATCATTTTGCAGAATATCTAAAATTTTGATATCTGTTCGGTCCAGGGTAAAAATCGGGCTGCGCATCAGCATTATTCTCTAAAATAAACCAAAATTATAGTGAGTTATTCGGCATTCTTTCTGTAATCATAAATTATATAAAGCATTTTACTCAACAAAAATTTGGCAGTCACAGGATGTTGGCATGAATATGATGGACACTGAAACCCGCTTTGACCAGGCAAAACCTCACTTTGGATATATTACCGAATTCAAAGAAAAAAATGATTATGAAGTTGAGGTAAATACTGCCTGGCGCCGTGCTGAACCTGACTGTGTTGAACATTTGCTCGAACATAGCCAGATTTCTGAACAGCTGAACCAGCGCATTTATGATCTGGCATTCGACCTTGCTCATACTCTGCGCGAACGTAAAAGCTCAAATGGTAAAGCCGGGATCGTACAGGGATTATTGCAGGAGTTTTCACTTTCCTCTCAGGAAGGCATTGCCCTGATGTGTCTGGCGGAAGCCTTGCTGCGAATTCCGGACAGTGCCACTCGTGACTTGCTGATTCGTGACAAAATCAATCAGGGTAACTGGAAAGAGCATGTGGGGCAAAGCAGCCTGATGTTTGTCAATGCCGCAGCCTGGGGTCTCATGCTGACCGGCAAACTGATGGAAACGCCTAAACAAAAAAGTTTATCTGGCATCCTGACCTGTCTTTTGGCACGTAGTGGCCGCGGGATTATCCGCAAGGCTGTGGATGTCGCCATGCGCATGATGGGCGAGCAGTTTGTTACCGGTGAAACCATTCAGGAAGCCCTAGAACATGCAGAACCTTTAGAAGATAAAGGTTTCCGCTATTCCTATGACATGCTCGGTGAAGCCGCGCTGACCGAACATGATGCTGAACGTTATTTTCAGGATTATAGCAATGCCATCCATGCCATTGGTCAGGCTTCCAAAGACAAAGATGTTTATGATGGCCCAGGCATTTCCATCAAGCTTTCCGCCTTGCATCCACGTTATCAGCGCGCACAGATAGACCGTGTGCATGAAGAACTCTATCCAAAAGTACTGCAATTGGCGGAACTGGCGAAGCGCTACAATATTGGCCTCAATATTGATGCAGAAGAATCTGAGCGTCTGGAAATTTCCCTAGAATTATTAGAGCGTCTGTGTTTTGAGCCTAGTCTTGCTGACTGGAAAGGCATCGGTTTTGTGATTCAGGCCTATCAAAAACGCTGTTTCTACGTGGTCGACTATGTGGTGGATCTGGCCAAGCGCAGTCACAAACGCTTGATGATCCGTCTGGTCAAAGGGGCTTACTGGGATAGTGAAATCAAGATGGCCCAAATTGAGGGCATGACAGACTATCCGGTATTTACCCGTAAAGTGCATACCGATCTTTCCTATATTGCCTGTGCGAAAAAACTGTTGGCTGCGCCAGAGCAGATTTACCCGCAGTTTGCGACGCATAATGCCCAGACTTTGGCAACCATTTACCATCTGGCCAATCCGGACCAATATTACAACGGTCAATATGAATTCCAATGCCTGCATGGCATGGGCGAACCGCTGTATGAACAGGTGGTGGGCAATAAAACGGATAACAAACTGGGGGTGCCGTGCCGTATCTATGCCCCTGTAGGCAATCATGAAACCTTACTGGCTTATCTGGTGCGACGCTTACTGGAAAATGGCGCCAATACCTCTTTCGTCAATCGCATTGCCGATAAAAGCCTAAAAATTGAAGATCTGATTGAAAATCCGCATGCAGAAATTTTGAAAAATGCAGCCAAAGAATCACAGGTGGGTCAGAAGCACCCTGCTATTCCCCTGGCCCCTGATTTATACGGCGATAACCGTCCAAACTCGGCGGGTCTGGATTTAGCCAATGATCATGACCTGACCGACCTTAACCAGACTGCACAGAACCTGAGTCAGCATCAATGGCAGGCAAAAGCCTTGGGGAAAAACCTCGATCTTGAAAATGGCTCAACTGATACAAGCCCACAGTCACTCCTTATTGTGAATCCTGCCGATCATCTAGATATCGTGGGTCATGTACAAGAAGCAAGCGCTGATCAGGTCAATCAGGCCCTGGATCATGCCGTGAATGCACAAGCTGAATGGAGCAATACACCGAAAGACACGCGTGCTGCTTGCTTACAGCGTGCAGCAGATATCATGCAATCGCGTTTGCAGGAATTGATGATTTTACTCTGTCGTGAAAGTGGTAAAACCTATGCCAACGCCATTGCCGAAGTACGCGAAGCAATCGACTTCCTGCGTTATTACGCCGCGCAAATGATCGATCTGGATGATGACACCGTAATTCACCCCCTGGGCACCGTGTTATGCATCAGTCCGTGGAATTTCCCTTTGGCGATTTTCACCGGGCAAATTTCAGCGGCACTGGTGGCTGGAAATACCGTGATTGCCAAGCCTGCCGAGCAAACCCCTCTGATTGCCGCACAAGCGGTTCAGATTTTGTGGGAAGCCGGCATTCCTCAAGATGTACTGCAACTTCTTCCGGGTCAAGGTGAAACCGTCGGTGCACAGTTAAGTTCAGATACGCGTATTCAAGGCATCATGTTTACCGGTTCCACCGAGGTTGCCAAAATTTTGCAAAAGACCCTGGCTCAACGACTCAGTACTTCAGGTCAGCCTATTCCTTTAATTGCGGAAACAGGCGGTCAAAATGCCATGATTGTCGACTCATCGGCATTAACCGAACAGGTAATTCTGGATGTGGTCAGCTCGGCTTATGATAGTGCCGGTCAGCGCTGTTCAGCACTGCGTGTGCTTTGTGTGCAGGAAGACAATGCCGATAGTGTCATTCAGATGCTGAAAGGCGCGATGCAGCAACTGCGCGTAGGCAATCCGTTCCTGTTAAAGACTGATATCGGCCCTGTGATTGATGTGGAAGCACAAAGCAATATCCAAAAACATATTGACCAGATGCGCAGCAAAGGTCATTCCGTCCATCAATTAATGCTGAATGCAACACAGGATCCATCTTTAACCAAAGGCACTTTTATTCTACCGACTCTGATTGAATTACCGAATCTTGATGATTTGCAGCGAGAAGTATTTGGTCCGGTTCTACATGTGATCCGCTATAAATACGGTCAATTAGAAAACTTACTTGAACAGATCAATGCCAAAGGTTATGGCCTGACCATGGGACTGCATACCCGTATTGATGAAACCATTCAAACCGTGATTGCCCATGCAGAAGTCGGCAACCTATATATAAATCGTAATATTGTGGGTGCGGTGGTCGGTGTTCAGCCTTTTGGCGGTGAAGGCTTGTCCGGTACAGGTCCTAAAGCTGGCGGCCCGATTTACCTGTATCGTTTAATGCAGCACTGCTCTGCTAAAAAACTGGCTCAACCATTTGCAACTCAGACACAAGCTACACAGCCAGCGCATCAGCCTTTATATGAAGTGTTTTATCAATGGGCAGAAAAAACCTTCCCGCAATATCAATTGCAACCGTGCCCTGTCTTCTGTGCTGGCCATCATTATGAATTGCAAGGGCCGACCGGTGAAAGTAATCAATATGTGGTGTTGGCAAGAAAACGCGTATTGTCTTTAGCGGATCAGGAACAGGATCAGATTCAGCAATGGGCTGCAATTTTTGCGGTCAGCAGTCAGCCTGTGGTGCTGGCTGAAAATACTTTTGTGCTCAAATATCTTTCTAAAATGCCGAAAGAAATTGCGCAGCGTTTTGCCGTGATCCAGAACATCGAAACAGATGATTTTGATGCCGTGCTGCATCATGGAAGCAAAGCCCAATTGCAACGCTTACAGACTCAAATTGCTGACCTTTCAGGTGCGATTATCGGCATCACCCATTTAAAACCGCTTGATCACGATATTCCTTTAGAGCGCTTAGTAATTGAACGCGCGATCAGTATCAATACCGCAGCCGCAGGAGGTAATGCCAGCCTGATGACCTTAAATTAAAAGCTCAACTTCAACTTAAATTTAAATAGCTTTATCGCTGGACAACTATCCAGCTGTCGTTTCCTCTTTGCCAAGTCAACTTCTCCCTGGTCTGGTTGACTTGGTTTCTTTTTATATTTAATCCCCAAATTCAGGGACGCTTTATTGAATTGATGGGGCAAGCTTTAAATGGCTATAAATAAGTAATCTGAAGATCGACCTGAAATTTCAGTACAAACAATATTTCTGCCGCTGAATGGGCAATAAGTTTAGTCATCTGATTCAAACTTTGTTACCATCCCTGTTTTCAATGTGTTTGTGATTTTTACTGCATATGACTTCAGCTTATCAGTTACAACTTGATGCCAAGATTGCACGTATTTCTGCTCAATTTGCCGAATTTACCCCCCCTTCATTAGAAGTATTTCAGTCTCCTGAACAAAATTTCCGTATGCGCGCAGAATTCCGTATTTGGCATACTGAAGATGACATGTTCTATGCGATGTTTGAACGTAGTGAAGACAACCAGAAACAGGTGATTCGCATTGACGAATTCCCGATTGCAGATAAAAGTATTAATCAATTGATGCCGATTTTACTGCAAGAACTCAAAAGCAATCCGGTATTGTCTAAACGATTATTTGAAGTTCATTTTCTGGCGACTTTAAAAGGCGAAATGCTGGTGTCAATGATTTATCGTTGCCCGCTGGATGCCGAATGGGAAACATTGGCCAAACAACTGGCTGAAAAACTGAATATCAAATTGATTGGTCGTAGCCGCGGTCAAAAACTGGTATTAAGTGATGAGTTTGTGGTTGAAGAATTGCAAGTATTCGATCGTACTTATCAATATAAGCAAATCGAAAGCAGCTTTACCCAGCCGAATGCACAAGTCTGCCAGAAGATGCTGGAATGGGCATGCAATGCAGCTGAACAGTCCGATAAAGACTTGCTCGAATTGTACTGTGGTAATGGTAACTTCACCCTGCCGCTTTCAACCAAGTTTAATCGCGTACTGGCTACTGAACTGGCTAAATCATCGGTCTATGCAGCGCAGTGGAATATTGAACAAAACCAGATTGACAATATTCAGGTTGCTCGTCTGTCCGCTGAAGAATTTACCGAGGCCTATAATGGTGAACGTGAATTCCGCCGCTTGCAGGAAGCAGAAATCGACATCACCAGTTATGACTTTGATACGGTATTTGTCGATCCGCCACGTGCAGGTATTGATGATGAAACTTTGAAACTGATTCAACGCTTTGAACGTATCATTTATATTTCCTGTAATCCTGATACCTTGCACGACAACCTGAAAACCTTGTCAACGACACATAAAATCACCAGATTTGCGATGTTTGACCAGTTCCCCTACACTCATCATGTCGAATCGGGTGTACTCTTGGAAAAGATTTAAACAATTTATTTCATTGTAAAGTCTGGATGTGTTTTTACCTCAATGAAGCTCAACTGAGCTTCATTTTTATTTCATTGAAAATGAATCATTTATAAATAATTCTGAATAGTAAATCTCATAATATCGTTAAAGTGTTCAATTACTATCGGAAAATTGAAGGTTCAATTGCTCCTTTTATGGCTTTGGTAGACTTGTATTCCTCAAAAAACTGGATATATTTCGATCTATGTTAGGTTGTGTATGAAGGCTCTATGAGTTTTTGGCAAAAGCTGTTTTCTGCTAATCAACAGCAAAACGAACACAAGAATCAAATCACTTGTGTCGAAAATGATTGCTCTTGTAAATCGAATGAACAATTGATCCAGGCTTTAGCTCAAGCGACAGATGAAAAAGTCATCATTGGAATTAGAAAGGTTTTAGCTTCACGAGGTTATAGCCGTAAAGAGTTAAATGAATTACAGCATCTACCACTTCAATATTAGAGTCTAAACCCTCTAAATAAAGGCATTTAGTTAACTAAATGCCTTTTTTATTTGTCCATAAAAAACAGTTTATTTCCAGATATTTCTAGATTTTAATACTTCGAAACATAGTTTTCGCAATTCATCCAGAATTTGCTATTCCGCACATTTTAAAAGTGCTCTACTAAACGTATAAACACAAATAGATAAGTAAGTAAGTAAGTAAGTAAGTAAGTAAGTAAGTAAGTAAGTAAGAATAAAAGATAAAAAACAACAAAAGTAAAAAATAACAATAAGCCTAAAAAGGAAAATATATGCAATCGTATTATCCTAGACTGGCAATATTATGCAGCCTAATCTCCAGCCATAGTCTGGCGGCAGCCATGGACCAATCAGGACAGTCTGTGCTGCCTTTTCTTGAGACCGGCCATTATTTTGAAGCAACAATTACTGCTGCCGATCCTGAAGTGTCGGGTCATATCCTCGGTTCGCACCCAGACCTGGTTAATTCTGATAGTGAAGATTATACAATCGATAATATTGCCCAGAATTTCCAGTATCATAGTGCCGCACTGAAACTGCAATTCATTCCAAATTTTTCTTTTGGTATTCTTTATGATCAGCCATTTGGCTCGGATTTACACTATCCATTAAAAGACAATGGCAGTTTTTCCGATACCGCATTGAGCCAGCAAGGCACCCAAGTCAACATTGACAGCCAGAATCTAAGTCTGATTTTAGGCTACCAACCTTTCAAAAATATAAATCTATATGTGGGTCCTGCCTATCAAACCGTAAAAGGTCATGTTGCACTACGTGGACTGGTATATGCTGAATTTAATGGTTATAACGCCAAATTTAAACAAGACGCTGCGCTCGGCTGGAAAGCCGGTTTTGCCTATCAGGTTCCCGAACTAGCCTTAAAAGCCGCATTGACCTATCACTCTAGAATTAATCACAAAATCAATGTGGAAGAAAACGTTTTGGGCACTCCATTACTTCTGATAGATAATGCTAAAACCAAAATTTCTACCCCACAATCGGTCAATCTGGATTTTCAGACCGGTATCATGAGCGGCACTTTACTGTACTCGACCATTCGATGGGTCAACTGGAAAGATTTTGTGATTCGTCCTACCCAGTTCGGCGCATTGTCAGAACTTGCCACCACTGCCATTAGTAACGGCACTTATACTGAAGGCTTTAATCTGGATGATTATCAAAAGAACCAATGGAGTGCAACCTTAGGCATTGCAAGGCAACTGACCACAAAATGGTCCGGCGCATTTGATCTAGGTTGGGATTCAGGCACAGGTAATCCCGCATCAATTTTAAATCCCACCAAAGGTTACTGGAGTATCGGCTTGGGGCTACAGTTTAATCCTGAAGCAAACTATTTTATTTCAGGCGGCGTCAAATACTATTGGCTCGGTGATGCAACTGCGCAGGATGGTACTTATTATCTCCCGCTTCCTGGTGTGTCTGAAGCATCACAAGTGGGGCAATTTAATAATAACCATGCGATAGGCTATGGTTTAAAAATTGGATACAAGTTTTAGTTGGTGGAGGTTTTTAATGGTGGCAACTTTAATTCATTGAGTCGCACAGTTCTTTTGCTCGATATAGGCAACCATCGGTCCCAGATTAAAGCGTGAGTCGAAGTGCTTTAATTGTGGAATATAGGCACTTGAGATTGAGCCGTCCAGATACAGGGCTTTTTGCACTTTAAGCTGTTGTTTAAAAAATTGCGCTAATTGATAAAAACTGACTGCATTTCGACTGATCACGAAATATAAGCTTTGATCCTTCATCCCGACCGCATTTCGGATTTTAAATGAATCTGAATCTTTTAAAAAATTAGGATTAATCTGCCCATCAATCACCAGCATGGGTCCAGATTGCGTCGCGTATTCGGCATTAAAATTAAGCTTTTGATAATTTTGCGTTGTGGCAATCAGGCTTTGTTTAGAATTCCAGGCCAATACACCATTGGGTTGCAGATGAAAATTGCCATAACCTTGTTTTAGCGTGTTCAGTTTTTGCTGTTGCTGAGCTGCTTCAATATATAAGCCTACCGCAGAATAGTCAGCATGATACATCCCGGCATTCATGGCAAAGAGCAGCTTTTCACATGCTTTCAGTTGTTTTGCCACGGCCTTGAATTTACCTAGCGGTTGATGGGTTTGGTTATCATTTAAATACAGGCGCAGGTTTTGTGGCTGATCTATTTTTACAATATCAACGTTTACGGTATCACTCTGCCAGCGATGGGTATAAAGGTCTGCATAGGTGATACTGGTCAAACCGAGTAAGGTAATAACTGCACATTTTATTAACAATATTTTCTTCATGCTGGTATGGCTCATGAGGTATGCTGAATCCTGACATTTTTAATGCGCTGTAGTGTCTATATAAAAGCTAGTCAACTTAGTGAAATAGTCGATTCTTTTATAAAGGAGCAGTAAACTAAGTCACTAAAATATATTTGTAACTTTATTGGTTAAACGTCTACATGCAACAGCAGAAAATACGATTTCCTTTAGGGGCGCATCTTATCGTTAAACATTTTGGATATTCTCATCACGGCATTTATGCAGGTCGTGGCAGGGTTATTCATTATTCAGGTTTTGCCCATTTATTCAAGAAACGTCCCATTGAGATCACCTCACTGGAAAAGTTCAGCTTTGGTAAAACCATCATCGTCCAGCACTATAGCAATCCCAAATTTAGAGGTCGCAAGGTAGTACGGCGTATGCGTTCGCGCATGAAAGAAAACCAGTATCATCTGATTATTAACAATTGCGAACATTTATGTACCTGGGCAATTACCGGCATCGAAAGTAGTCCACAGGTCATTCACATGATGAACCGCTTAACCACCATTGGTTATGTCAGTTCTCTCATGAGCTTTATGAACAGCATGTTACTGACCCTCACCACCACGTGTTTTGCTTTAGTGCTCTACATCAAGAAAAAGTTACGGGATAAAGCGAAAAAACGAATTCCACATTATTTATTGTTAAAACAACAAAATCCCAGAAAGCAATAATAGATTTGCTTTCACGCTCAATCTGCACAATTTAATTTTTATTTTCGCCCCTTTGAAAAATTACGAATATTTGCAAATTTTTAGCTCTCATTTAAACAAAAGGCGGGAACTTATCATTCACCAGATTTAACTGTGCCCCATATTCCAGATACGCTTTACAGCCATCCAGCACAGTGGTGAACCCTGCTGTTTGCTCAATCGCGAAAGCAACTAAGGCGGAACCGTCCAAAGAAATATCATAATTGCGAATGCGCAGATAAGTTTCTTGTTCAGTTATTTTCTCAAAAATAAAGTCTACCGTGCTTTTGGGTTCTCCCCAGATAATCTGAATCAGTTCATTATTAATCAACTGTTCTATATACACACTGGTGGTTATTTCATACTTTTCCCAATACCAGTCTACCGTTCTGTTTTCAATCAAGTGGCCTGTAGATGAAGTAAACCAAAACTTGCTGGTGATTTCAGGCTCAATAAAGGCATGAAACACCTCTGCAACCGGTTTTCGAATTAACATTTGGGTTTCTATGACTACGCTCATTGAAATCTTCCTTTTTATTCTTCTTCTCAGTGATAGCACACATCTGAAATTAATGGCTATCACTGAATTGTTAAAGACTTGAACGGCGCCGTGTAGAGGCAAAAATTATTTTTCTAAACTTAACTTAAATTACCTTTATAGCTTGAAAGTACTGGTGGAATTTCAGCCCCTAATGAACTTAACATTTCCCGTTCAATATTTCGCACAATCGAATTGAGTGGTAAATCATTTTCCTGAAGTCCAAATGGTTCTTCCAACTCTGCGCTGAGCGCATCCAAACCTAAAAATAAATAGGCAATTAATGCCACAATTACAGGTGTCCAAATACCGAAACTCGCTTCAATACTGAACGGCAAAATTAAACAGAATGAATAAACTGCCCGATGTAATAAGACTGAATAAGAAAATGGCAATGGCGTAGTCATAATACGATCACAGCCTGCATGAATATCGCCCATGGCAACCGTATGTCGAGTCAAGGTACTATAGATAATGTCGCTGATTTGACCTTGTTTATAAAACAGTACCAAATCTTTTTGTATGATCTCAAGTAAATACTGCGGCGCATTGATATGTTCAGTACATTGCTGCCATTGCATATCGTTTAAATTGACATAATTTCGGAAATGTTGAATATCTTGCGCTTGATGACGTAATCGGTCGCGTAGTAGATAGCAAAATAACATAACACGATACATCAAAATCTGACGTTGAGAATCTTCCAGCACATGACTATCACGAATAATATGCCTCGTATTGGCAATCAGTGCGCCCCAAAGCTTGCGCCCTTCCCACCAGCGGTCATAACAAGCCGTATTCCTAAAACTTAAGAAGATCGAAAGAATCACACCGAAGATGGTAAAGCCAATGGCAGGAACTTCTGGCATAGTCAGGAAATGGGCTGCACTTAAATAAACCAACAGTGCCGATAAACTGACTACAACTGCTAGAGCTGGCATCACTTTGGGTAAAATTGTGCCATGCCATGCAAATAACAGCATAAAGCTATTATTTTTATCTCGAATAATCACAAATTTCCCCTCATGAAACCTAGTCGCTTCAATGTTTATAAAATAGCTGTCATGAAAAAGCCCAACCGAAATTGAGCTTGATCTAAATATTTTTGACTCAACAGTGAATCATCCTAGAGCATAAACAATGTTATTTTCCAGGCTTAAAGCTGTCTTTTAAATCCAGAATACGGTTAAACACCGGTTTCGCTGCTGTGTGATCATATTGGTCTGCCACGAAATAACCTTCACGTTCAAACTGGAAGCGGTCTTCAGGCTTCGCTTCAGCTAAAGCCGGTTCAATCACCGCTTGAACCACTTTGAGTGATTCAGGATTTAAGTTGGCAACGAAGTCATCGCCCACTTCCGGATCAGATTCGGTGAATAGGCGGTCGTAGATACGCACTTCTGCAGGCACACCTTGAGTTGCAGATACCCAATGCACCACGCCTTTTACTTTACGACCTTCAGGATTTTTACCTAAAGTTTCCGGGTCAATTGAACATTTCAGTTCAACCACTTCACCGTTAGCATCCTTAATCACTTCATCGCACTTGATCACGTAAGCATGACGTAAACGTACTTCACCTTCAGGAATTAAACGTTTAAAGCCTTTCGGTGGCACTTCCTCAAAATCTTTACGGTCGATGTAAATTTCAGACGTCAATGGAATGATACGATCACCCATATCAACGTTCGGATGACGTGCATGACTCAGGTTCATTGCTTCAGGCAGGTTCGTCAAAGTCACTTTCAGTGGATTTAACACCGCCATACCACGTGCAGCGGTATTTTCCAAAGACTGACGGATACAGTATTCCAGCATTGCAACATCAACAATACTGCCATCAACTTTAGAGACACCCACACGCTTACAGAAATCGCGCAAACCTTCAGGTGTGAAACCACGACGGCGCATACCGACTACTGTTGGCATACGTGGATCATCCCAGCCATTCACAAAACCACCTTCTACAAGCTTACGCAGCTTACGTTTAGAGGTAATGGTGTAGTCCACATTTAAACGGCTCGATTCGTACTGGTGCGGAACTGCTGGTGATTTCACCTTCTCCACAATCCAGTCATAGAACGGACGGTGATCCTGGAATTCCAAAGTACATAAAGAGTGAGTCACACCTTCAATGGCATCTGACAATGGATGAGCATAGTCATACATTGGGTACATTTTCCATTTATCACCAGTCTGGTGATGTTCTGAATGCAGTACGCGATACATAATCGGGTCACGCATATGCACATTTGGAGAAGCCATATCAATCTTGGCACGCAGTACAGCCTGACCTTCACCCAGCTCGCCATTACGCATTTGTTCAAAACGCGCCAGGTTTTCTTCTACAGTCGCCTCACGGAAGGGAGAGTTTTTACCCGGTTCTACAAATGAACCACGGTTTAACTTGATTTCTTCAGGGGTTTGCAAATCGACATAAGCATCACCTTGTTCAATCAGTTGTACTGCCCAGGTGTACAGTTGATCGAAATAACTTGATGCATAGCGCGGTTCACCATTCCAGTTAAAACCGAGCCATTTTACGTCGTTGGCAATACCGTCTACATATTCTTGTTCTTCTGCATCCGGGTTGGTATCGTCAAAACGCAGGTTACATACGCCATCAAATTCTTGCGCAATACCAAAGTTCAAACAAATCGCTTTCACGTGACCAATGTGTAAATAACCATTCGGTTCCGGTGGGAAGCGTGTAATCACTTGCTGTGTACGGCCTGCTGCCAAATCGTCAGTAATCACTTGGCGTACAAAGTCTAAGCCCGGCTGTTGTTCTTGCTGCGCAGCATCGACAGATTGAGTACTTGTTGTCGGGTTATTTGGCAGGGATGAAACAACATCATTCGGCTTCATAGTTGATAAATCACTTCTATAAGATAAAATAGGATAATTAAAACGCTTTTCTCTATTTTTAACAAAGAAAATAACGTTTTTGCTTGCCTTGTAGTTTACAGTTTGCTTATGCTTCTCTCAACCAAAAACCCATGGCTTTTTTAGTCCATGATCAGGAGATTATAGAATGAGTTTTCCTCAAGTCGAATTAAACACCAATAAAGGACGCATTGTTCTAGAACTTAACTCAGAAAAAGCACCTAAAACTGTTGCAAACTTCTTGGAATACGTTCGTGATGGTTTTTATGATGGCGTAATTTTCCACCGTGTTATTGACGGTTTCATGATCCAAGGCGGTGGCATGGATGAAAACTTCAAAGAAAAAGCAACACGTGACGCGATTGAAAATGAAGCGGATAACGGCTTAACCAACGATTTGGGTACTATTGCAATGGCACGTACTCAAGCGCCTCATTCTGCATCTGCTCAGTTCTTCATTAACGTGGGTAATAATGCATTCCTGAACCACTCTGGCAAAAATGCTCAAGGCTGGGGCTATGCAGTATTTGGTAAAGTGACTGAAGGTCTTGATGTAGTTAACGAAATTAAAGGCGTTCGTACCGGTAATCGTGGCTACCACGCTGACGTTCCATTAGAAAACGTTGTAATCGAATCTGCAAAAATCATTTCTGAATAATTTTTAAATCCTCCCCCATCCCTCCTTTATTAAAGGAGGGAGCTAGACTCCCTTGAAACGGAAAGTCTCCTCCCTTTAAAAAAGGGAGGTCGGGAGGGATTATCAAAAAGGAAAATTAGTGACCTATCTGTTTATCTCTGATTTACATTTGTCACCTGAACACCCTCGACTCGTTCGGGGGTTTTTGGATTTATTAGACAGTTATAAAGATAGAAATACCCAGCTCTATATTTTGGGTGACTGGTTTAATGCCTGGATTGGCGATGACTACACCGCGCCTTGGCTGGATGAAATCGTGCATGCCCTGCAAAAATTCAATCGTGCTGGCAATCATGTTTATTTTCAGGCCGGCAACCGTGATTTCGTGCTAGGTAATAAATTCCTAAAACAGTTCAATGGCACACTACTCACTGAACCGGCAATTTTAAAAATATCCCAAACTACATACCGTTTAGAACATGGTGACCTGCTCTGCACCGATGATGTGTCATATCAAAAGTTCCGTAAAATCATTCGCAATCCATTGCTTTTAGGTTTTTTAAAACGCTTGCCTTTAAGCTTTCGGCAAAAACTGGCCAATGGTTTCCGTAAAAAAAGCGCAGAAACCAAGCAAGTGAAGTCTTATGACATCATGGATGTGAATCAGTTTGCTGTGAAAGTTGCTTTAGAACATGTTGATGTATTGATTCATGGACATACCCATCGTGCTGCCATTCATGAACTACGCGATAAAAAAAGAATTGTTCTGGGCGACTGGCGTGCACATGAAGCACGGATTCTGGAAATTAATCCTGAGCAAGATAATCAAAAATTAGAATTAAAGATTTGGAGTTATTAGAATAAAAACTGAAAACAATAAATTCGAAAACTTGATAAAGTCATTTGTAATATATTATCTTTATTTATGAATGATAAAGTTCAAGAAAAGGCATTAAATCCAAATGAGCAAGCAGTAGCTTGGCTTGAGACAATTAAATTTATTATTAACACTGGAAAAATTAACGCTAATAAAAAAATATTCAGAATTAAACCCACTTTATCAAAACATCTTTTACAGAATCCAAATAGTTTATATTAAATGAAAGAAGCCCAATAAATATTGGGCTTCTTTCATAAATCATTTTAGAAACTAAAACTTGTTCGTAAAGCCAAAATTGAAAATAGATTTTAGTCGATATTAGATTCATGAGTGTGGCATGGATGCCACACATTTCCCATCCCTTGCGCTGCATTTTAAAGCAGTGCTTAAAACTGGCTCAGGAAGTCGTGTATGGGAAATAAAAGGTTTTTCTTGCGGACTCAAAATATATTTTGAGATCCTCATTTTGACCTTTCAAAAGTAGAGAGATTGCCTACGAAAAGGCAAAAAAATTAAATCAATCAAATGAGGCCGTGCTGATTTAAAAAAATCAAATATTAAACATTTTTTGATTTATGAAAGAGATCTATTGGACTTTTATTAGTTAATAACCACCTTCAGATTTAACCACTTCAGTTCCATCTTTATATTTCGCTAAAAGCTCGCGTAGAGAATTTATCAATACACTGGTATCTACACCCACCGCAACAAACTCGGTACCCAAATCAAGATACTGTTGTGTAGCTTCATGTTGGGTAGATAAAATACCCGCTGCTTTACCTGAAGCACGAATACGTTGAATTGCATCTATTACGGCTTTTTGTACTTCCGGATGGTTAGGATTACCCTGATAGCCCATGGTGGCAGATAAATCTACTGCACCAATAAATACCCCATCAATGCCTTCTACTTTGAGAATCTCGTCCAGATTTTCCAGACCTGTTACCGATTCAATCTGAATCAGCAGACAAATATTTTCATGGGCCTTTGCATAATAGTCAGGAATGCTGTTCCAGCGTGTTGCGCGTGCCAGTGCCGCGCCCACACCACGAATACCTTCTGGTGGATAGCGTACCGCCTTGACCATCAGTTCAGCTTGTTCAACGGTTTCCACCATGGGAATCAATAAAGTTTGCGCCCCAATATCCAAAAGTTGTTTAATCAGCTGCACACTGCCAATAGGTGGACGAACCACAGCTTGTGATGGATACGCTGCGATACTTTGCAATTGAGAGAGTGTCGTTCTTAAATCACTCGGTGCATGTTCACCGTCAATGAGTAACCAGTCATAGCCGGCATTAGCCGCAATTTCAGTGCCGTAAGCATCTGCCAGACCGACCCATAAGCCAATCTGCTGTTGGGTTTTTAGTCTTCTTTTAAAATGGTTTGTATCATCTATCATTTGCTTACTCCACCCAATAACTACATGCTGATTTGATTAAACGTCATTTGGCAAAAAGTACCAATATTGATTTCGTATTTTGTCATTGTATATAGCTATTAATGATTCATTTTATTAAGTTTTTTACTCTAAATTACAATAAATATTCATACTCTATACGCCAAAATATAAGTTATCTAAAAATTCTTCCAAGCTATTTCAGCCATGAATCAGGTAAAATCATAAAAAATTTAATAGTGGAAATGTCACTCATGGATTTGTTAAACGTTTCAAAAACACGTTACACCACCAAAGCATACGATGCTTCAAAAAAAATTCCGCAGCAACAATTTGAACGTTTACTGGAAATCCTGCGTCTCACGCCATCCTCCATCAATATTCAACCCTGGCATTTTTTTATTGCCGATCATCAAGTTGCCAAAGAGCGCATTGCCAAGGCTTTAGTGGGTAAATATGCCTACAATGCACCTAAAGTCTTAGATTCCTCTCACACCATTCTGTTCTGTACCAAAGCAGATATCAGTGAACAGCATTTAGATACCCTGCTCACCCACGATGATGTCAGCGGCCGTTTTAAAGATGAAAAAGCCAAACAAGGACAAAAAGACAGCCGTAGCGGTTATGTGGATTATTACCGTAATGAAAAAGGTGATATTCAACGCTGGGCAGAAAATCAGACCTTTATTGCACTAGGCCAATTATTGCTGGCAGCCGGTATTGAAGGTGTAGATGCCACTCCCATTGGTGGCTTTGATGAACAAATCATCCGTCAAGAATTGGAATTAGATGAAAAAGGTTTAATTCCATCAGTCATTATGACGTTGGGTTATCGCAGTGAAAGTGATTTCAATGCTCAGCTACCCAAATCACGTCTGAGTCGTGAAGAAATTTTTACCAAGCTTTGATTAAAAAAAATTACAATAAAAGGGGCTAAAATGCCCCTTTTATGTCATTCCGGGACTTATTTTTGCAACAATATTGCGGTATATTTGCCCAAAAATAATAAACGGTAATTCCCGATCATGCCTCCAGCTATTAAAATGCCGATAAAATTTGAATGCAAATCTTGTAAAACGGTTTACATGCACAAATACAGCCCAGATACTATTTTGACTTCATATCCCACATGCCCTCATTGTCAGCAGCCTGGTCAACTTCAGGGCACAATTGAAATGCAAGATGTATTCAAGCATCCTATCGCTATGGCTCATTACTATTTGCAAGATACCTTACAACGGTTTCAACGCTCATAATTAAGTCAATGCCCTTATTTTATAAGCCTTAACAACCTGCAAATACAGCGTATTTAGATGCGCTGTATTTTTAATTTATTTCTTTTGCACTGACTATTTTATGGTCTGCTTTTTGCTACATACCCACCTATAACGATTAAAATTTTTAAGAGGTTCAGCATGTCTTTGTTTATACTTATGCCAATGAAATTTGAATGCCATCACTGCCGGCAATGTTATATTCACCTCTATCAACAAGAAGATCACCACTATCCTGCCTGCCCTGCTTGCCATAACAATGGTTTGCTGATGGGTATAGCGGAGCCGAAAGATTTTTTTCAGCACCCACTCATTTTTCTATCCGGTTATCTTAAACAGACATGGCATAAGCTAAGCAAATAACACTCGCCAAACCCAAAGCCAGCCCGAATGCAGTTGCGGGTTTTACTTTTTCTTTAAACAGCATTACACCACTGAAAGCCCCCAATAGCACCACCAGAATATTCATGCCTGCAAACACAATTGCAGGTGTGTCTTTTAATAAAATATGCGCATGAACATAAAGGGCAATATTGGCAAAGTTCAACATTCCCAGCCCCATTCCAGCCAGTATATTTTTTTTACTGCCAGCTGTTTTTGTGGTTAGGAGGATATAACTCAAAGACAAGATAAAGGCACAGATAAACATTAAATTCAGTGCCACGGCAAACTGCACACCCAACCCAGTGGTGTATTTCAATAACACATCAATCAAGGCATATCCACACCAGACCAAGGCCAAATAAAACATGCCTTGCCTGGTGGCAACGGATTGACCCGACTGTGCCTGATGATGTGAAAATAGAATACTCAACACTGCTGCAATACCTAAACCGATACCGACCATTTTCAGGGTATTAAACTGTTCCTGAAAAATAAAAAATGCTGCCAACAGCGACAAGACTACAGATAAACGCTGGGCGATTTCAGTTTTTACAATACCGGCATATTGCAAGGATTTCGCCAGACACAAGAAAATACTCGGCAGTAACACACCCAGCGCTACAATCAGCCACCACGGCGTATCTATAACTGAGATATGCTGTAAATCCGGCTTAAACCACAGATAACACAACAGACTCGCAGAAGCATAATTCCAGACAATCATCTGCAAGGCATCAAAACCTTTGGCTTTGCATAGTTTTAAAAGAATAGAGATGACGACACTACAGCACGCTGCAGCCAATATAAGTTCCATCTTTTGGATATTTTCCTTATTTATAATGGATCAAGAATTAGATACAAAAAAGCCCACAATCACTGTGGGCTTTTGATTATAGATAATCTTGAAGATTATTTATAACGATTCACCATTTTCTCTAAAGAAATTGGACGAATCTTGTCTGCATGACCTGCTGTACCAAATGCCGTATAACGATCTACACAAATTTGTTTCATTGCAACAATAGTTTCTGCAAAGAATTTACGTGGATCGAATTCGCTTGGTTTTTCAGCCATCATACGGCGCATTGCACCCGTTGATGCCAAACGTAAGTCAGTGTCGATATTGATTTTACGTACACCGTGTTTGATTGCTTCAACCAGTTGCTCAACAGGTACACCATAAGTTTCTTTGATGTCGCCGCCGAATTCGTTGATTACAGCCAACCATTCTTGTGGCACAGAGCTTGAACCGTGCATGACAAGGTGGGTATTTGGTAATGCCGCATGAATTTCTTTAATACGGTCAATTGCCAGGATGTCGCCTGTAGGTGGACGCGTGAATTTGTACGCACCGTGTGAAGTACCTACGGCAATCGCCAAGGCATCTACATCGGTATCGGCAACAAAGCTACGTGCTTCTTCAACTGAAGTAAGTAGTTGAGAATGGTCAAGAACGCCTTCTGCGCCTACACCATCTTCTTCACCAGCCATACCGGTTTCAAGGCTACCCAGGCAACCAATTTCACCTTCAACTGAAACGCCACAAGCGTGAGCCATTTGAACTGTACGACGAGTTACGTCTACATTGTATTCATAACTTGTAGGCGTTTTACCATCTGCACCCAATGAACCATCCATCATTACAGATGAAAAGCCTAACTGGATAGAGCGTTGGCATACATCAGGGTCAGTACCATGATCTTGATGCATAACCACTGGAATATGTGGCCACTCTTCAATTGCTGCCAAAATTAAATGACGTAAGAACGGAGCCCCTGCATATTTACGAGCACCGGCTGATGCCTGAACGATTACAGGTGAATTGGTTTCGTCTGCGGCCAACATAATTGCACGCATTTGTTCTAAGTTGTTTACGTTGAACGCTGGTACGCCGTAGTTGTGTTCTGCAGCGTGATCCAAGAGCTGGCGCATCGAGATTAGAGCCATAATATCCTCCCAGGTGATGCGCCATATTCTACATGCTGAATCATTTCAATTCAGCAACAAAACACACTATTTCAAAAAAAAAGTCCCTGCTTATGCAGGGACTTTTAAATAAAAAACCACAAACTTATTGTGCAGTTGCTGTAGAAGCAGCTTCCTCGCTAGCGGCAGTCGCTTCATCTGCTGGTGCATTTGCCACTTCAGCAGGTACATCGGTATTTTTTTCATCCAGGACAGGCTTATCCAAGGCATCAATTGCTTTTTGCTGTTCTGGTGTGGTTTGTTCATCCGCTGCTGCAGAAGCGGCAGTTTCCGTTTTAGGGGCTTCATCTTTCTTGGCACAGGCTGTCAAAGCCAACGGTAAAATCACAAGTGCTGCAAGTGTTAATTTCAGGTTCATCACATTTTCCTACCACAGGAGATTTAATGATGAGGATTTTATTGCAGATATATTGCATTTTTATGACTAAAAAATGACTACCTAAAATGAAAAAGGAATGAAAAAAGGCTGACCGAAGTCAACCTTTTGATTGCAGCTAGACGGCTTAATTAAGCACGTTCTAAAAGTACAGCAACCGCTGGAAGCGTTTTGCCTTCAACAAATTCAAGGAATGCACCGCCACCTGTTGAGATATAACCAATCTTGTCTGCAACTTCGTATTTGTCGATTGCCGCTAAAGTATCGCCACCACCTGCAATAGAGAAACCATTAGATTCTGCAATTGCTAAAGAGAGTGCTTTCGTGCCTTCACCGAACTGATCCACTTCAAACACGCCTACCGGACCATTCCAAAGAATAGTTTTTGAAGTTTTGATAATTTCAGCAAATGCTTTGGCAGTTTCTGGACCAACATCAAGGATCATGTCGTTGTCAGCAACATCTTCAACTTTTTTCACAACAGCTTTTGCAGCAGCCAATGAACCCAAGAAATCATCAAAGTTGATTTCAGTTGCATCCGCAACCACAACATCAGTTGGAAGGGGTACAGATACTTTTGCCGCAATGGCTTTGGCGGTGTCGATTAAATCATTTTCGCATAATGATTTACCTACATTGAAACCTGCCGCAGCCAGAAAGGTATTAGCAATACCGCCACCGACGATGATTTGATCGCAAATATCTGAAAGTGAAGTGAGTACGTCAAGTTTAGTTGACACTTTAGAACCTGCAACAATGGCAACCATTGGTTTTTCAGGTGTTTTAAGTGCACGGCCTAAAGCATCCAGTTCTGCTGCAAGTAAAGGACCAGCTGCTGCCACTTTTGCGAAACGTGCCACGCCTTCAGTTGACGCTTCTGCACGGTGTGCAGTACCGAATGCATCCATTACAAATACATCGCAAAGCGCAGCATATTTTTGTGCAAGTTCAGGGTTGTTTTTCTTTTCACCAGCATTGAAACGGCAGTTTTCAAGAAGTACCACTTGACCCGCTGTAACTTCAACACCATCCAGATAGTCAGTGAAAAGTTTTACTTCCTGACCCAAAGCTTCAGTTAAATAAGCTGCAACTGGTGCTAAAGACTGTTCAGGTTTTGGCTCACCTTCAACCGGACGACCAAGGTGTGAATAAACCATTACTGCAGCACCTTTTTCCAAGGCCGCTTTAATGGTAGGTAGTGCTGCGCGTAAACGTGCATCACTGGTAATTACACCGTTTTTAACAGGAACGTTTAAATCTTCACGAATTAGTACACGCTTACCTGCCAAATCCAGGTCAGTCATACGCTGAAAGTTCATGTATAGCTCACTTTATAGATATAAAAAACGCCCCGATTTTAAATGATTATGTAGAAAAAGGTTAGCTTCTTTTGCATAAAAGCTGTCGAAAGACAAAGTTTTGATTATCATAGTCAAAAGCCACATAATGATTTAGAGCTTATGTCTATACACCCAGATCCAAATATCAATCGTTTAAATGTTTTAGGCGAACCTCTGGCAAGCTGTTGCTACTCTCCTATTACCGGTTATTTTCGTAACGGCTTTTGTCATACGGCGACTACAGATCTAGGTCAGCATACGATGTGTGCACAAATGACCGCTGAGTTTCTTAATTTTTCGCAAAAAATAGGGAATGATCTGATCACACCTTTGCCAGAAGTTGATTTTCCCGGTTTGGAACCGGGGGATTTCTGGTGCATTTGTGTGACCCGTTGGGTTGAAGCGTATCAGGCTGGTATCGCTCCCCCTATTAAAATACAAGCTTGCCATCAAGCTGTGCTCTCTTACGTCCCGCTTGATGTGCTTATGGAATATGCAGTGTAATGAGTACTCCCCAAATTATTTTGGCTTCAAGCAGTCAAACCCGTAAAGACCTGATGAATCGTCTGCGTATCGACTATCAGAGCATGGTACCGGATATTGATGAATCGCCTCGTGGTGAAGATCATGCCGACCATTTGGCACAGCGACTGGCTTTTGAAAAAGCTAAAAGGATTGCAGAAAAATATCCCGAAGCGATCGTGATTGGCTCAGATCAGGTGGCTTGGCGTGAAGGTGCTCCGGATATTTTTATTGGCAAACCGTTAACCGTGGAAAAAGCGGTAAAACAATTGCAGGCCAATTCGGACAAAATCGTTTATTTCAGTACTGCATTAAGCGTACAGCAGCAGTCAACCGGTTTTGAAAAAACCTTGGTAGAACATTATAAAGTCAAATTCCGTAAACTTGGCCTGGCTGAAATCGAGCGTTATATTGAAGTCGATCAACCTTTAATGTGCGCAGGCAGTTTCAAGTGTGAAAGTCTGGGAATTAGCCTGTTTGAACAGATGACTGGTCAAGATCAAACCACCTTGATGGGTATGCCGATGATTCAGCTGTGTCATATTCTGCGTCAGTTGAATGTGCTGGTGCCTTAAAATCACCCTATTTGGGGAATTCAATATTCCCCACATTTGCAATAGCATTACTCGCTGAATGCCACTTCTTTACAATATAGACAAGTATCAGACCAATAAATTCAATTTAAAATCTATATGGGTTAAATAAAAGATAATGTGACTTAAATGATAAACACCTAAGATAATAAGATCAGAAAATCAACTTCAGCTTGCACCTCAGACTGACTCACGCGAAAATACACCCAAATTTTCCAAGCAGTCTTAGCAATGTCCCAACCTTTAGATATATTAGGCGGAATCACCGCTGAACAATTCCTTGCCGAATACTGGCAAAAAAAACCATTACTGGTACGTAATGCGCTCCCTGAAATTGCAAATTTTTTAGAACCTGATGACGTGATGGAACTGGCACTAGACGAAAATGTCAGCGCGCGTTTAATCAAGCAAAAGGACAAAGATCCAAATCAATGGTCTGTCAAATCTTCGCCTTTAATCAAAGCTGATTTCCAGAAGATGCCTAAGCTTTGGACATTACTGGTACAGGCTGTGGATCATTATTCATTTGATCTGGCAGAACTATGGAAGAAGTTTCCTTTTATTCCCCAGTGGCGTCGCGATGACATCATGGTGTCTTATGCTCCTAAAGGTGGCTCTGTAGGTAAGCACTTCGACTTTTATGACGTGTTTTTGGTACAAGGTTATGGTCATCGCCGCTGGCAATTGGGACAAATGTGCGACGCAGATACTGACTTCGTAGCAGGACAGCCGTTAAAACTGCTCCCTGAAATGGAGGTTCATTTTGACGAGGTGCTTGCTCCGGGTGATTTGCTGTACGTACCACCAGGTTTGTCCCACTACGGCGTAGCTGAAGATGACTGCCTGACCTTCTCTTTCGGTTTCCGCATGCCGAATGTAGCGGAAATGATGGATCGAGTTAGTGACAAATTTGCAGACGATCAGCTGCTTAAAAATCCGTTGAAAGATATTCTGCGTGACAAGATCAGCCCGATTGGTCAAATCACCCAAAATGAGCTGGAGTATTTAAAAACCGAACTTTTGGCACAATTGCAAAATCCGACTGTGCTTGAAGATGCCCTGATGAGCCTGATGTCTGAGCCAAAATATCCGGAAAATATTCCAGAGGCAGAAGCGATTGGTAGCGGTGATTTGGAAGAAGCTTTGGAGCAGGGTTATTCACTCATGCTCGAGCCGGCATCACGTCTGCTTTATACTGAAGATGAAAACGAGTTGCTGTTTTGGGCAAATGGTGAAGGCATTTGTATTTCTGAAGTTTTTGCCCCAATTTTAAAACAGTTGGCTGATGGCGGTTCAGTATTACTGGATGAAAATCTTTATGATCCAGATATTTTCGAAGATATTGTCAATTTGTTAAATGAATCAATTTTGATGTTATTGCCTGCAGCAGATGAAGAATAAATAAAACTCTAAAAGGGGGAAATAATGATTTCCCCTTTTTTTATATTTTTAGAATTTTCACATTTATTTTTTCGACAGGTCAAAAGCAAAATAACTCACAAATTTTAATTTATTGCCTATTTTATAATGAGACGTTGCCAAGTAGATATGTGAACTGATCTGTACCATTTCATTATGATAACGCCTGCCCCACAGTGGATTATTGCCTAAGTTATGATTGATGATTAAAACTGGCTGATCACTAAAAAGTGATTTTCCGATTTAGGCACTGACTATTTTGAAAGAGCTGATCTAAATCTTGTACCCTCATGCTTTTTAAGTCTTCTAATTGCTGAATAGCATGATTCATGAGAATTAATCTTCTGTGAGCACTATAATTAATTTTTATAAAAAATAATTGAACACATCTTGATATCTTATATCCATATCACTGACGATCAATCAATAGTTAACTTCGGTAATTTCAGTTGCACAATCGCCTGAATGATGGTGCAGCCTGGCTCAGAAGATAAGTTAAAATCGGCACCCATGCGCTGCAAACGCATATTCATACTGCGCATGCCAATACTTAATCCTTGTTGCGCCACACATTCAGCATCAAAACCAATACCGTCATCTTCTATATTTAAAATAAACTGATTTTCTGTAATATAAACCATCGATATTTTTACATGCTTGGCCTGACTATGTTTAATAATATTAGTCAGACTCTCTTCTAATACCCGTATTAAGGTGAGGCACTGTAAAGCATTAGGCACTGCCTGCCATTCAGGCGGAAAAATCCACTTAGAATGAATATCCAGCTCATCCATAAGCTGACTAAAACGATGCCTCACTGGTGCCACCCACAATATAGGACTAACTGGAATTTTATTATCTGCAGAAGAACCACTATCGATAATTTGTCTGAGGTCATCTCTTAATAATTTAAGCATCGATAAAAATTGCTTATTCGAAATATTATGGGCGCTTTGATCCACTAAAATCATCGAGCGAACTAAAGATGCGCCTAACCCATCATGTAAATCATGCGATAAATGAATTCTTTCCTGTAATTTGACATTTTCAAGCTCGAGTTGATGCTTTTCATTTAAACTGGAACTTAAATCTTCACTCACTTGCTGAATTTTTACTTCAAGCTGTGCATTAAATGCTTCTACTTTTTTAATATTATTTGACAATCGTGTTCCCAATATCATCACCAGAAAAAAGGTAATAATTGGTGCAGTATAGGGAGATAAAGGTCCGTCATCCGTTCCCGTATATGTTGATAATAAGAAAAGGTCAAATAAGGTAAAAAATAGAATACCCATCAGGCAAATGGATAAAAAGATATAATCTATTCTTCTCGATCGAATGGCGTGATAACTGATATAGAAAGAAGTGAGAAAAAATAAACTGACATATATCAAAAATATCAGCGCAAAAATCAGATAAATCTGAGCTTCGGGGGTAATAAAAATACCCACGTTTGTAAGCCCAGTCACAAAATAAACAACAGGCTCGACTTTAGCCAAATGCTTTTGAATAAACCTTAATAAATAAATACAAAAACTAATGATATAAAGCACAAAGAAAACTAAATTAAATTGAGCTGCCATTAAACTTGTCGGAAAAGGAAATGTTTCTGTAGTTAAAACATTTGAAATAAACATCACCCACAACATCGAACTTAAGGCAAACCATCCAAATGCAGTTTCTTTAGGTCTTAATAACCAGATCACCAAGCAGATCACACCAAAGGTGACTGATAAAACGATATTTACTTGAAATAAAGTTCTGCGCTCCCATATTTTTTTTTGATACACATCATAAATCGTTTGCACATCATTAAAAAAAATTCTTCCTAATCCAGCAGATTGAAAAGCATTGCCTCTCACATAAATCAAAATTTCATTATTCTCAGGTTTTAACCCAGCTAATGGTAAAATCCAGTAACGTGGTACATTCCAGCTTTTTGACAGCGGTTCCTTTAGATTTTTATTCTTCCAGAGTAAATCGCCATTTAAATAAACAGCACCGGCAGAATTAATATAATCAATTAAAAAAGCAACTGGTTCTGTAAGTTTGGCCTTATTTTGGCAGGACCAGCTCCATTGAATTTTGTACCAGGCTGCTCCATCATAATTTTTCCAGCGCTTCTGCCACTGATCGGGCAAATCTACAGTTTGCCATCCCTGCTGCGGTAAAATAGTGACTGAACTGGTCTTAACAGTACGAATAGAATGAATATGCGCTGCGCATTGTGCATTAATACTTTGCGTTATTTCAGCAGAACTGATTTGACTCAGCAGGCTTAGAACAAGAATAAAAAAGCAATGCACAATAAACTGCTTCATAAAATCCCTAAGGATCGTGCGGCACTGACGGCTTTGGTTCTTTTGGTGACCGATAATTTTCGGTAAATATGTTTAATATGGCTTTCAACCGTATATTTAGAAACAAAGAGTTGTTCAGCAATTTCCCGATTACTCATCCCTTGTGCAACCAGATTCAAAATTTCGGTTTCCCGATTGGTTAACAGCTCCATTTCTGCATCTATGAGTTTCTGATCATGGCTGGCCGGTATGACCGCAGCCGATATCTGTTTTAAAATTTCTTGTGCAATAAAAGGGTCAATCGGTGCCCCACCACGTAAAATGCTGCGAATAGATAACTTGACTTCTGCATCATCACGTTCTTTCAGGACATAACCTGTCGCACCAGCCTTGATTGCTGAAAATAAACTTTCCTGCGTACTCCATGCAGAAATCACCAAAATCAGGGCATTGTTATCCAGTATACGTAGTTTTTCAATCAGCTCTATACCATTGCCGTCGGGCAGTCCAAGATCAACCAGGGCCAAAGAAATTGGTTGCTGTTCTATTTCTACAAAAGCCTGCTGCAAATTCTTGGCAAAAATGAGCATATCTTTGCGATAACCCAATTCTGTCAATATATTTTTTAATCGTTCTTGAATAAGATCTTCATCTTCAACAATTAAAACTGGTACTGGTAAAATTGTTTCTAATTCTGACACAAGCCACCCCCTGTTATAACCGCTTAGTATAGCGAGAAAAACGAGCTTAACGATATCCCTTAAACTTGGTAATTCAATGACTTTTATACTAATAATACATCAATCTTATTTGCTATTCTGCTGTCAATCAGCCTCAATGAACACCATAAAATAAACCCTCTAGAGTTCAATCGATAATTAATCCAGCATTGATCAATTCAATACTCTGAATATCATGCAGTCTATGGGATGCTTTGCTTTCAGCTTGATTTCATCCCATATACAAAAAAACCGCTGCTTTAGCGGTTTTTTTGTATATGGGGTTACTGACCATATTGCTGCTTTAAGTATTTGACAATATCGGCTGACTCGAACATTTTTACTCCGGTATTGGTATCAATCAGATACGGCACCTGAATATCACGCCCCATCACTGCCACGATTTTTTCACGCTTGCCTCCGGGAAGAGCTTCATATTTTCCAGGCTTAAAACGTAACACTGCTGGTCCCATATCCTGCCAGCGCTCTTTGGCCACGTTATGGTAAACATAGGGCAATTCCAGTTCGCTTAATACTCCACGCACAATACGGGTAAAAGGACTGGCTTCAAAACCCCATAATTCCAGCAGTTGTGCAGGTGCTGCACGGTCTTTGATTTTCGGATTAATCCAGACGCCACGTGCACCATTCACGATGGTACCGGCTAAAGCTACGACAGGTATTTTAGGATAATGTGCAAATTTTTTTGGCGTTGTTCCTGTTTTACCATAATGCTTGAATAAATAATCAATGATGGCTTGCGACTCGTATATTTCAGTACCGGTATTTTCATCAATAAAAAATGGAAATCGTCTCTTTCCGCCTTTTTCTTTGACTATTTTTCGATACTTTTGTCCGCCTTTAGGACAAGGATAGACTTCATAATCCAAATTCAACAAGGTCAGTACTTCGCGTACACGGCGGCAAAATGGCGAACCTTCAAATTCATAAAGTTTGAGTGATTTTTCAGGCTGCTTTGGAAAGGCTGTACCACTGACGCCTCGTCCTCCGGCCGTCAAGGACGAAGCCAGGGCCTGGATCACTTTAATTTGATGATTCACCATATTTTTATCCTTGTATCATCGTCGTTATAAATCGACTAATTTTTCATTGGTAATCACAATGCCGTTGTTATCTGCATAGATATAATCGCCAGAATTGATGTTTACACCACCAAAATACAAAGTTAAATCAACCTCGCCTATGCCTTTGCGATTACTTTTTTGTGGAATTGCAGCCAATGCATGTACACCCAAATCCAGTTCGGCAATTGCATCGACATCACGCACGCAACCATAAATCACCACCCCATTCCAGTGATTTTTAACCGCAGACTCGGCAATCATATCGCCCATCAAGGCACAGCGCATGGATGCCCCGCCATCCACCACCAGCACTTTACCGGTACCGTCGGTTGCAAGAAGCTCTTTTACCCGGGAATTATCTTCAAAGCATTTCACTGTCACTACCTGACCGCCAAAACTTTTGCGTGCGCCATAGCTTTTAAAAAATTTACCATCCATTGATGGTGTCACGACCTGAATCTGTTTTTCTGGATTGTCATCAAGTAAGTCACAGGTTACGAATGCTGGATTAGACACTTTATAGTTCCCTCATTTGGAATTTTGTATGCGTAAATTATCATAAATTTCAAACTTTTCAGTTTGAGTTTGCGCTGCCTCGACCATAGTATGAGCCACCTGCTCTGCTGTCACTGGCTTATATTTGAATGTATTGGGAACCAAATGCGAGAATTTCCGGTACAGCTTTTGGCTCAGATCTTCCAAAGTTCGTTGTTCTATCCGTTCACCCAACAACAATGAAGGCCGCACGATAGAAACGCTTTGCAGGTTTAAGCTCTGGATATGACTTTCCAGCTCGCCTTTTACCCGATTGTAAAAAATTTTGGATTGTGCATTGGCGCCCATGGCACTGATCAACAAGTAATGTGTCAGGGTCGATTCAAATAAGTCGGCAAAATGCGCATTGATTTCATAATCGATATTATAAAAATTTTCTTTTGAGCCTGCTTTCTTTAAGGTGGTGCCTAAGCAACTAAAAGCATGGCTATATTCGTTTACATCTTCATCGTTGAGTAAAAGAAAATCCTCTAAAATAAATTGTTGTACTTTTTTTAAGCTTTTAAGCTGCTGATCTTCATGTCTCACCACTGCTGTGATTTTTTCACAGCTTTCAATGAGGCTGAGCCGCTTCAGGAGTTCACGTCCCACCAAACCTGTTGCTCCAATCACAATTGCACTTTTAATTGATTTAGTCATTTTTTAAGCAATCTCTATAGGTTATTTCTAATGTAACGGTTTCTTTATACTTTTTATGCATCTAAAATGTTGTCAAATCAAGTCAAGACTTGACTTAACGCCATAGTTTAATCACAATATGGCACTTGTTTACGGGCTGGTGATAATTCTTCTGATGAAGGTTTTCAGTTGCAATTTCAGCCCGCCCAGACCAATCTAATTCAAGGAGTGCACGAGTGGCAAACTCTGCTCAAGCTAAAAAACGTGCTCGTCAAAACGTTAAAGCACGTAAACACAACGCTAGCTTACGTTCAATGGTTCGTACTTATATCAAACGTACAGTAGCTGCTATCGCAGCTGGCGACTATGCAGTTGCTACAGAAGCTTATAAAGCAACTGTACCTGTAATCGACCGTATGGCTGATAAAGGCATCATCCATAAAAACAAAGCAGCTCGTCATAAGAGCCGTTTAAATGCACAAGTTAAAGCTTTAGCTAACTAAGTTGTTGCATTGAAAAAAGCCCATTACGGGCTTTTTTTTGTGCCTATATGAAAATGAATGGATTTAAGATTCGTCAATTCTAAAAATATAAAATAGTTAAAAATTCTTGCTACAAACTGAATTTTTTAAAGCCCATAATTCTTTATTTTATTTTTTCCAAGTTATGAAACTCCCGAATCGACAGCTCATTCACTTCACCACGCCAGATCCATTTCAGTTTAGACTCCAGAAACTCATCCCCTTCAAACCAGACAAATAAACCTTCCATCATTTTTGGCCAGTCTTCCCGGCTAATCGTATTCCGGCCGGAAATAACCGCAATAATGGCAGCCAAAATGGTATCGTGGCTGACCGCCAAGCTTAAACCGAAATGATCTTGTGGATGGGTATTATAAATCAGTTCCAGTACATCAACCACACCAGAAATAGGATGTTTCATTCCGGGTAAAGAATTATTAACAAAACTGTTAATAAAACCCAGAGCACCCTGTTTTCGAAAATATGGACCTGCCTGTTTGATATCAAGCACAAAACTTCCCGGCTCAACCAACAAACCTTGCTCGACAATTTCAATATGATGGGTATTTTGTGCCAGTATACTTGCATCAGCACCCTGGATCATTAAAGCGGCCGTATCGACACAGCGCTGTATAGGACTGGAAATGCAGTGTTGGATACTACGATCAGTATTATTAATTAAATAGCTTCCCCACGTCTGGGCCAACTCCCGACCCTGTTCTGTTAACTGTAAATCATAGCCAGCCAAGCCCTGTCCTGTAACCACCTCACGAATAGAATGACGGGTAAATAAAGTCACAGGGGTTTTGACATCAGGCAACAAATCAATCGCCTTCAGCATACTTGTAGGGAGCAGTTCTAACGCCATGATGCAGCCAAAAAATTTGAATCTGGTTGAATACACTATAGCATGTTAAAGCATCCACTCAATCGATGTTCGCCATAAGTCCTAGAGTCTGGAATGCTAAATTCTTCATCTCGATATTACGAAAAGCAATAAAGCCGCCATTGAGCAGACTATCGCGCTGATTATATAAAAAATGTCTGCCCTTAAAATCGACCAACCCACCACCGATGCGCTCAATCAGGCATTGTCCTGCACTGGTATCCCATTCACTGGTCGGATGGAAACGTGGGTAAATATCCACTTTCCCCTCCAGCATCATGCAAAACTTATAAGCACTACCCGCCTTAAACTCTACCACCTCAACCTGCTGTTTTAAAATATCCAGATATTCGGCATATTTGGGCTTGTTTTGACTGCTTTGACTTAAACCCACCTGAACAGTTTTAGACTGCTCATCGTCTAGATATTGCAACCAGTGCCGAGTCTGAATTTCAAATTTTAAAGGTAAGCCTTGTTTGGGACAAAAATATATGGTTTGTTCAGCCGGTATGGCCAATAGCGCAAAGGTAGTATACGCACCTTCTACCAAACTTAAATTAATTGTAAATTCAGGGCGTTTATGCAGAAATTCTTTGGTGCCATCCAGGGGGTCAAGCAACCAGAAATTTTGCCATTGCTTGCGTTGGCTATTGTCACCTTCTTCCGACAATAAAGGAATCAGCGGAAAAGTCTGCTTTAATGCCTTGGTGATAAATTCATTGACCCGATAATCTGCCTGAGTCACTGGAGAATTGTCCTGCTTATGTTCTACATCGAAGACTTTACCCTCACAATAGGCCTGATATTCTGCTCGCAAAATTTCACATGCCTGTGTCACAATGGGAACTAACTGTAAAATCAAAGCATCTTGCGGTGCTGTCGTTGCTCTAAACATAGATTACCTTCATATGCCGAATTATTCAGAAAAACCCACCATCATTTTTGATATGGATGGCACGCTTCTTGATCTTGCTTATGATGATTTCATCTGGAATCATCAACTTCCCATTCGTTATGCTGCCCAGCATAACTGCACACTCGAACAAAGCACCCAAGCGCTATTTCAATTTTATCAGCAACACAATCATACCTTAAACTGGTATTCCACCCGTTTTTGGAGTGCCAAGGTAGGTGTAGACACCCTTGCGCTACAACATGAGTTTAAACATAAAGTCGCTTTACGTGCAGGGTGTGTAGAATTACTGCAATATCTTAAAGCCCAGGACTATTCCTGCTGGATTGCAACCAATGCCGATTGTGAAGGTTTAAAATTCAAACTCGAACAGACCCAAATCGCGCATTATTTCGATGTTATTATCAGCAGTGAACACATCGGTTATGCCAAAGAAAATATCGAATTCTGGCAAAAACTGCATGCCCTGCATCCCTTTTCAATCGATCAGGCCTATTTTATTGATGATACGGAAAAAGTACTGAAAGGGGCAGAAAAATTTGGCATTCGCAATTTAATTACCCTTGCCCAGCCCTCATCTAAAGGAGAGGTCAGGACAGAAAGTCCTTATCCGATTTTACAAGATTTAACTGACTTGATAGCCATGTTAAAACAAGCTGAGGATTTGAAAATATATGCCTAATTCTTCTCAACAGCAGCATGTTGAAAGTATGCGTATCGATAAATGGTTATGGGCAGCACGTTTTTTTAAAACGCGCTCCATCTGCAAAGCTGCAATTGAAGGCGGTAAAGTCCATCATAACGGTGAACGGGTCAAGGTTTCCAAAGAAGTACGTATCGGAATGGAACTGACCATTCAACAAGGTTTTGAGCGGAAAACCATTGTGATAAAGGCCTTGTCAGGAAATCGCGGAGCTGCCCCGATAGCCCAACTCCTGTATGAAGAAACAGAAGTCAGTATTGCAAAACGAGAGTTGCTTGCAACCCAAAGAAAGTTGCATAATCTAGCCCGACCCGAACATCGACCGAGTAAAAAAGATCGACGGCAAATCAGTAAATTTAAACAAGATAATGATCAGCAATTTGACCAAGACTGGTCTTATAGTCATGATTAATTTAAGCGTCATATTCTGTCGTACTCGACCGAATTGATATAGAACATAAAGAATGAATCTGTCACTATACTTGGGTGGAACACGTTTTAAAGTAACTCATCCACTTAAGTTAATATTTTTGTGACATCGTTTTGAGGTTGTGAGATGGATGATAATAAAAGCAAGGCGCTGAATGCTGCCCTAAGCCAAATTGAAAAACAATTTGGTAAAAACACAGTGATGCGTCTTGGCGATAACACTGTACTGGCAGTTGAAGCCGTATCTACAGGTTCTTTAACCCTGGACATCGCGCTCGGTATTGGTGGTCTACCTAAAGGCCGTATCATTGAAATTTACGGTCCTGAATCTTCAGGTAAAACTACAATGACCTTGCAAGCGATTGCAGAATGTCAAAAAGCTGGGGGTACTTGTGCCTTCATTGATGCCGAACACGCGCTTGATCCTCAGTATGCCCGAAAATTGGGTGTAGACTTGGACAACCTGTTGGTCTCTCAGCCGGACAATGGCGAACAGGCACTTGAAATTGCAGACATGCTGGTACGTTCTGGTGCAATTGACATGATCGTTGTCGATTCCGTGGCTGCACTAACGCCTCGCGCAGAAATTGAAGGCGAAATGGGCGACTCGCACATGGGCTTACAAGCACGTTTGATGAGTCAGGCACTACGTAAAATTACCGGTAATGCAAAACGCTCGAACTGTATGGTGATCTTCATTAACCAGATTCGTATGAAGATTGGTGTAATGTTCGGTAGCCCTGAAACCACAACTGGTGGTAACGCACTTAAATTCTACGCTTCTGTACGTCTGGATATCCGTCGTATTGGTCAAGTGAAAGAAGGTGACGAAATTGTCGGTTCTGAAACACGGGTGAAAGTCGTGAAGAATAAAATGGCGCCTCCGTTCAAAGAAGCGTTATTCCAGATTTTGTATGGTAAAGGTGTGAACCAACTAGGCGAACTGGTTGATCTTGCAGTAGCTCAAGAACTGGTACAAAAAGCCGGTGCCTGGTATTCATATCAAGGCAATAAAATTGGCCAGGGTAAAAACAACGTTATCCGCCATTTAGAGGAAAATCCTCAAATTGCACAGGAACTTGACCGCCTAATTCGCGAAAAGCTGTTAACCCCAGTGACCAAGCCAATTGAAGAAAAAGATGAAGAAGAGCCAGACTTTCTAGATGCTTAATAAGCATGATGTTAAAGTCGAATTTTTCGAGTTAAACTGTAAAACGCCCTACGGGGCGTTTTTATTTGATGTGATAGATACACAATATGAGTAATCCAAAATTTCCCAAAATGCTTGACTATGAAGCACTCAAGCAACAATTTGATGAATCCCCTGCTGAATCTTCTATCTGCTCACATCCATCCAATCCAGATGCTCTACATTTTGAAACTGATCCACAGCCTAAAGCTCAAGGCTTAACCGGCACCCGGTTACGCTCATATGCTTTTGCCGTACTCACACGCAAAGAATATTCCAAGGCCGATCTGGTCGAAAAGCTGGCATTATATGCGATGGATCGTGATGAAGTGATAAAACTGGTAGATGAACTGGCAACCGAGAACTATCAAAGTGACCAGCGTGTAGCCGAAATGCTGCTGTCCAGCCAGAAACGCAAAGGTAAAGGTCCAAACCGGATTAAGCTTGCATTGAAAAACAAGAAAATTGATACAGAACTGATTCAGGAAGAATTAAAGGAAACTGACTGGAATGAGCAAGCTTATCAGCTCAAAGTGAAAAAATTCGGCAAAACTGTAGAACGAGATCCTAAACTGAAGGCCAAACAAATACGCTTCTTACAGTATCGAGGATTTGACCTTGATGCGATATTCAAAGCCATTAGTCGTCGTGAAGATGATTAGAATTTTTAGATGTGAACCGATTTAGAAAGTATCACTATTCATTTTAATGATTATATTTATATTCGAAATTTTTCCGCAGAAAAGTCTTGATCTGATCATATTGATCCAGATATTCATAAAGCTTTATATATTTGTGCTGACTCGATTCCGTCATAATGTGCAAATGACTGAAACCGTTCACCATCCGCTCATAAAAAACCATTAATTTCTGAATATTCAATTCCGAAATGCTGCGAGTAATTTTAAAATAACGAGATATTGAGGAAATAATAGGAAGTGTGATGTTTATTATTTTTTTATTATTTTTAAAAACTGGTGGCAACCCTACCAGCAAGCCTTCGGCACATCATATTTCCACTACCGTTGCTACCTTCCGGTCCTGGCGGGGTTCGTGGAGTACAATTGCGAAGTAACCGGCAGGGCTACCATTGCAAGAACAGAGTATAGAGATTTTTATTTAACTTGCAAGCGTTCAAATCACTTTTCTAGCCACAGCAATTTCATTTGATTATTTAAAAAACAATATGCAGTGTAAACGGCATTTTTACCTGCTTTTTACCAGCACAATCAATTACTTTAAAACTACGACAAGATTGTAAATGCATATTGCATTTCATGGGCTGGACGTTTTTAATGTCGTCATGTCTTTTAAATGGTCACACTCTAAAATCTTGGGTTTATCTTGGGTTTAGAAAGTACCGAAAAATACAAAATGGATGTTTTTATGATGCTCAAACAGCATGCTTTATGTGTACTCACCTTATTGGGTTCCGCTTCACTTTATGCCAATGTCCCGATTGAATCACGTGATTTAAGTCAAAATAGCAGTATTGAATCTAGTGCTAACAATGTCGCCATTAATTTAGGTGCAGCTGTTACCAATGTGCCAACCAATCTGAATTGGCAAATCATGCAAAAAAACCAGCAATTAGAAAATGACATTCGTATCTTGCGTGGGAAAATTGAAGAACAGGACAACGAAATTGAACAGCTTAAACACGAACTGACCAATCGCTATACTGACTTGGACCAGCGTCTTGAGTTATTGCAACAAAAGGTTGACCCGGAAAGTACAACTCCAGAGGAGGATAACCAACAGGATACTTCACCCAGCACCAACACAACCAGCTCAACCCCAGTAGCACCCAACACACGACCCGCAGCCAAAACTACAAATACGCAAGCACCAACTACTAAGGCAACAGCCGCCAATTCGCAAGCAACGACAATTAACGCTCAGTCTTCAGCTGAACTGGATAAAGCAGCCTATACTGTCGCTTTAGATGCTTATAAACAAGGCGGTGCAAAAAAAGCTATTGCGCCCATGCAAAACTTTATTAAGAATAATCCCAATAGTGTCTACATTAGTAATGCCTATTTTTGGCTCGCTGAATTTAATCTGGCGATTGAACCCACCAATTATAGCGAAGCTAAAAAGAACTATAATATTGTGGTCAATCAATACCCCAATTCTGCAAAGGCCTCACGCTCTCTATATCAGCTCTACAATATAGCCAAAGATGTCGATCACAACACTACCCTTGCCACGCAGCTTAAAACCAAACTGCAAAAAAATTATCCTAAATCTGAAGAAGTAGGATATTTAAAGAAATAAAAACAAAAAAAAGACACCCAAACGGGTGTCTTTTTTTAGCTATATTCGCTTAACGAACAATACCACGTTTAGATTGCTCTAAAGAATCAATCAATAACTGTGCCTCAGGTGCTTCAGGCAACAAATCCGTGCGAATCTGCTGTATAGCCTGCTCGGTCGTTAAACCCTCTTTATAAATCAATTTAAAGGCTTGACGTAAGGCCTGGATCACATTTTTAGACCATCCCTTACGACGCATACCTTCAACATTCATTGCAAAGGCATGTGCTGGATTACCAGAAACCATCACATAAGCAGGTACATCTTTTAAAATCAGCGATGCGCCACCAATCATGCTGTAAGAATCGATTTTGCAGAATTGGTGAATACCAGAGTTACCACCCACAACCACATGATCGCCTACATGCACATGTCCAGCAACACCGACATTATTGGCAAAAATATTATGATCACCTACCATACAGTCATGTGCAATATGAGTATTAACCATCAATAAATTATGGCTACCGATTTTGGTGAGTCCTTGATCCTGAACCGTACCACGATGCAAGCTGCAATGCTCGCGAATTGAATTGTGATCGCCAATTTCAAGCCAGGTCTCTTCGCCAGCATATTTTAAATCCTGACAAACTTCACCCACACTCGCAAACTGGAATATTTCGTTGTTTTTCCCAATACGAGTATAACCACCAACCACTACATGTGCATGTAGCTTGGTGCCCTCACCAATGGTGACCTGTGGCCCAATAATACAATAAGGGCCAATTTGTACATCTGCAGCAATGACTGCAGATGAGTCTATAATGGCGGTTGGGTGAATTAAATCGTTATTACTCATGCCTGCTCTATTTTCTGATGCGAAACCGTAATTTCCGCGGTTGTTGCTACAACGCCATCCACTGTGGCTATACAATTATATTTGTAAATTCCACGTTTGTGCATAACCAATTCTGATTTTAATACCAATTGGTCACCAGCAACGACCTGTTTTTTAAAACGGACTTTTTCAACACCCGCAAAAAGAAACAATGATCCTGGACCAGGTTTTTCATTATTCATAATAAAACCAAGTATACCAGAGACTTGAGCTAATGCCTCAACAATCAAAACGCCTGGCATAATCGGGTAGCCCGGGAAGTGCCCCTGTAAAAACTCTTCGTTGATTGAAACATTCTTATAGCCCACGATGCCATTGTCAGTCACATCTACAATGCGATCGACCAATAAGAATGGATAGCGGTGAGGTAAATATTCACGAATTTGTTGAATGTGCATTGGCAATTCAGGTTTCGTAAATGCAGGAGTATTCGACTCAGTCATCATATCTATTTACGCTTAAAAGTTGATTCAAGGGACTCGATTTGAGCCTGTATATGATCAAGCCGTTTAAGTAACTGGGTCAATGGCACATCTGCTAATTGTTTAAAGCGTACCGCAGCCCGTTTCCAGTGCAAACTTTCCAGCATCGGTGTACCTGAAGAATAGCTTCCTGCCTCAGAAATACTTTTTGTGACCATTGACATACCAGTAATTGTGACATTGTCGGCAATATTAATGTGCCCTACCACTCCCACTGCTCCAGCCAGTACACAGTTTTTGCCAATTGTTGTGCTACCGGCTATACCACATTTCGCAGCAAGTGCTGTATTTGCACCAATTTTTACGTTATGGGCAATTTGCACAAGATTATCAATAATGACACCATCTTCCAAAATGGTGTCATCGAGTGCACCACGGTCAATACTGCAATTTGATCCAATGCGGACATCATTACCGATTTTAACTGAACCTAATTGTGCAATACGATGCCATTTACCCTGATAAGGAGCAAAACCAAAGCCTTCTCCCCCAATCACAGTATTGGCATGAATACGGACGCGATCACCGATTTTTGTTTCACCGGTTAAAGTGACATGTGAATCAATAAAACACTGTTTACCAATTTCTACATCATCATCAATTTTAACGTGTGATTGAATGACCGTCTGATCACCCACCACGCAATGTTCACCAATGACAACATAATGCCCAATATAGGCACTATCGGCAATTATTGCAGAAGGATGAATTTGTGCTGTACTTTCTATTCCCTGATGCTGATTTTTCTTTTCAAAAACATGCGTCAGGATTGCGAAAGCAAGATAAGGATTATCGACCACAAGAAAGTTATTGTGCGTATCTAACTGATTTTTTAGAGCTGAAGTAACAATCAACGCACCTGCTTTTGAAGCACGTGCCTGATCTAGATATTTATCAGCATTTACAAATGCAATATGTTTCGCTTGAGCCGCATCTAAGCTGGCCAACCCTTCTAATATTAAATCAGATTGACCTACGTGCTCACCCTGTACCAGACGGGCAAGATCTTCTAAGCGAAATTGTCTAGGATTCATTGATTACTTAATAACGTTAACCTTTTGAATCATTTTATCAGTTAAATCATATTTAGGGTCATAAGCAAGTGCAGAATTTTTATTCAAAACAACATCTAAGTTATTTTCTTTACGCAATTGTTCTGCCACTTGCTTGACTCGAGTCCCTAAAGTTTTATTCATCACCTGAATCGTAGACTGAACGGTTGACTGTACACTTTGCTGCAGCGTATTAAACTCTTTTAGCTGAGTCTGAAATTGCACAGACATTTTTTGCTTTTCAGCATCTGATAAATTAGGCGTTTGCTGAGCACGTTGCTGCAGAGCTTCCAGTTGCTTAGCCAACTGTTCAAGCTTGGTAGTTTGCGGCTTTACTTGTTGTTGTAAAGAAAGATTTTGCTGTTTTAAATAAGTGCTATTTTCTACCACTTTTTCTAAATCAACCACACCATAACCCGCAGCATGTACAATCGATGTACTTGCCAAACCGGCAAAAGCCAAACTCATTAATATTTTTTTCATGCAAATATCCTTTATTAAACCTGTTCAGGGCCGTACTTAGAAAGTACGACCGATTTCAAACTGGATATTTTTTGTTTTATCGCCAGCTTTATCATTTAACGGATAAGCATAACTGAGAGATAATGGCCCAATCATGGTAATCCAGGTAAAGCCAGCACCTACGCTATAACGCATGTTATTAGCATCAAAACCAAAGTTGTCTTCACAATACTTTTTCGCATCGATGCCCGGATCTTGCTTACTGCCTGATAAATATAAACTACCCGATGGAACATTACACTGAGTATCAAAAACTTGTGCACCTTCAGCAAACAGTACTGGTCGAACTTGGCGAGTCCAATCGCCTTTAAATGGTAACGGCAAGGCCAATTCCGTACCAAATTGCACTAAAGCATTACCACCTACATCTTCCGGATCATAGTCTTTTGCTCTTGACTCATTATAGGTAACTCCAGGGTATTTAGGACCTAAAGTACTATTATCATAACCACGAACCGAGCCAAAACCACCGCCATAGAAGTTTTTATAAAATGGCAGGTCATTACCATAACCCAACTTACCGTAACCACGTAATACAAAGCCCTTACCTAAAGGCTGGAAGGCTTGTGCATCATAAGTGACTTTTTGATATTCCACATCACTGCCTGGTAATGCAATTTCACCATTCACGCGATGTGACATACCAGATGTTGGAAAAACTGGGCGGTTTAAGGTGTTATAAGACCAGCCCAAGTTTAAGTTATAAGTCAGGAAGTCACCTGTAAACTCACTACCAAATGGTGCTGATTCACTGCCAGTTGGACAGTTGTATGCACCAGTAGCAGGGTCTAATACTGTATCTACCGTACAGTAAGTAGATGTCTTTTTGGTTTTACCACCATTCGCTAACAAATAATCACGCACATAAGTTGAAACATACTGACCAGTAGTAACATCAGTCTGATCAATATTTAAACCAGCGCTCACACTTTGGTTTTCATCAATTGGATAACCAAAAGTAATACCGCCACCAAAACTGTCAGTCACGTAGTTGTTAACGTTATAGTTATTATCCAGCTTGGTTTTACGGTAGTACATGTTATAACCACGACGTACACCATCAATGGTAAAGTACGGATCGGTTACGCTCAAATTATAATAATCTTGTGTTTCCGAACGGGACAAATCAATCGAAACACTATTACCTGTACCCAGGAAGTTAGTTTGGCTTAAACCTGCCTGGAAAGTTACACCACCACTTTGCGAGAAACCTACTGCCAAGGTACTTGTGCCTGAATGCTGTTCTTCAACATTGACGTTCAGATCCACCTGATCAGGGACATTTGGAATACGTGCCGGTTTAATATCAACAGTTTTAAAGAAACCGGTACGCTCTAGACGAACTTTAGATAAATCAATTTTTTCATTGCTGGCCAATGCACCTTCCATCTGGCGCATTTCACGACGCAATACTTCATCGGCAGTTTTTGTATTACCGGTAAAATTGATACGACGAACCGTAACTTGCTGACCTGGATTAATATAATAATTCAAATCAACCAGTTTGGTTTCTTTATTAATTTGCGGAACAATATTGACTTCAGCATAGTAATAACCTGCGTTACCATACTTACGCAGTAAAAGCTGTTTGACTGCGTTGACTTTTTCTTGAGAATAAATCTCACCATCTTTGTAAATTTGCAGAGCCTTTAATTCTTCAGGTTTGTACAGTGCGTCACCTAAGAATTTGCTTTCACCAAATTTAAATTGCTCGCCTTCTTCTACAGCCACTTCGACAAAGATATTCTTTTTATCTTCACTCAAGTTCAAACTTGAGTTGGTGATATTGAAATTAATATAACCTTTGTTTAAATATAAAGCCCGTAAAGCTTCAAGGCTGGCAGCCATTTTTTCACGCGCATAACGGTCATTACGGGTAACAATTGAACTCCAACCGCTTTCTTTAACCGCAAAAGCCTGCTTGATTTCGCTTTCTTTAAAAACGGTATTGCCGATGATGTTGATATCAACAACTTTTGCCGCCTTGCCTTCAACAAAATCAATGGTTAAATCTACACGGTTATTCGGTTTGGCAGTGGTGATTACCTTAACATCGGCATCATAACGACCTTGCTGCATATACTGCTGTTCAAGTTCTGTTTCGATGGTTTGCAAAGCAGATTTTTTCAAAACCTCGCCTTCTGCAATACCCATCTTCTTCAACCCTTCTTCCAGGGCTTCTTTAGGGATAAGTTTATTTCCCTTAAACTCAACCTTTGAAATGATTGGGCGTTCTATCACCGTAAAAACAAGCGTATCTGCTTGTTGAGATGCCTTGATATCATCAAACAAACCGGTGGCATACAAAGCACGAATCGCATTTGCAATAGTTGCATCATTGACACGGTCGCCAGCATTGACAGGCAGCATCCCATAAACATTTTCTGGCGTTAAACGAACAAGTCCGTCAATTTTGATATCGCGGACAATGAATTCATCTGCTGCATATACTTGTTGTACTGCTGCCATTGCACTAACGAGTGCCAAAGGCATAAATAAATGTGTGTGCTGCATGCCAGTCTTTTCCGATGTTAATTTATTACATATCTACGTTGTTATAAACGCATGAAGTCATTGAATAATGCAAGGAGCATCATGCTGCCGAGCAGTACCATACCAATTTTTAAACCAACCAATTGTATTTGTTCAGAAACAGGTTTACCACGAATTAACTCAATAACATAGTAAACCAAATGTCCACCATCAAGCATTGGAATAGGCAATAAATTTAAAATACCCAAACTCACGCTCATTAACGCCATAAATGAGATAAAGGTTTGCCAACCCATTTCTGCACTTTGCCCTGCCACCTTGGCAATGGTGATTGGTCCAGATAAATTATCCACGCCAATTAAACCACGTACCATTTTGACGATCGAGTTCAAAATCATACCTGAAATTTGACCCGTTTTATCAACAGCCATCACCAATGCTTCAGTGGGGCTGTATTGAATGGTTTGCTTATATTCTTCAGGAATGGTTATTTTTCCGGGGATGCTTTGTACACCAAGTACACCTGAAACATTCCCCATGTTGTCACGTTTAGCTTGCGGCATCACTTGCAAATGTACCAGTTGATTTTGACGTAATACATCTATTTTTAATAATTTTTCTGGCGAAGCCTGAACAATTTGAACCACATCGAACCAATCATTCATTTTCACGCCATCAATGGCAACTATTTTATCGCCTTCTTTCATCCCTTGACGAATAGCCGCGCCATCTTCACTCAGCTTACTTGCCACAGGAGCAATAGGTGGACGGTATGGCATAAAGCCTAAACTGTCTAATGCAGACTGATTTTGATTTTTCAAAAAGCTTTGAATGGGTAAGTTAAAAGTTTCAAGCTGGCCGTGACGATCGGCCTGAATTTCAATAAAACCTGTTTCACCGACACGATCGACCAAGGCAAAATTTAACTTTTCCCACGTATTGACCGCTGTTCCATCAACTGTATTAATTTTGTCACCAACCTGCATTTGAACTGTAGCAGCCGGTGTATTGGGCAATACTTTACCTACCCGGGTATTTAATTGCTCTTGCGCTGGAATGAATAAAATCCAGAACAATAACACGGCAAAAACCAGATTGATCAATGGCCCTGCAGCAACAATTGCAATACGCTTCCAGGGAGGCTGACGATTGAATGCTCGGGGTAAATCTTCTTGTGCAACATGCCCTTCACGTTCATCCAGCATTTTCACATAACCACCTAAGGGCAATGCGGAAAGCTGATATTGAATGCCAGACTTTTTCGATGTCCACTTCAGCAAAGTGGGTCCAAAACCAATCGAATAAACTAAAACCTTAACACCCAGTTTACGTGCAACAATATAATGCCCAAACTCGTGTATCGCGATAAGCGGTCCAAGAAGAAGTATTGCTGCCACAATAATAAACAAGGCACTCATGTTTTAGCTTCCTTTATTGATGACAATTTGCTGGGCGACAGTTCGCGCAATTTGATCGACCTGTAAAATACGTTCAATCGATTCTGTAGCACCACCTTCGACCTGATTTAAGGTCTGTTCTACCAAATGAGGAATTTCAGTAAAGCCTATGTTATTTTTCAAGAACGCCGCAACTGCAATTTCATTGGCAGCATTTAAAATCGCAGGGGCCAAACCACCCGTTTGCATGGCTTGTCGTGCAAGTTTTAATGCCGGAAAACGTGTGGTATCAGGTTCCTGAAAATCCAATTGCTGATTCATAAACAGGTCAAGTGCAGGCACATGAGTTTGAATACGTGCTGGCCATGCAAGTGCATGCGCAATTGGTGTACACATATCAGGGTTGCCCATTTGTGCCAAAGTCGAACCGTCCACATACTGAACCATAGAATGAATGATACTCTGTGGATGTACCACCACTGTTACAAACTGTTCTGAAATTGCAAACAAATGACAGGCTTCAATTAACTCCAGCCCTTTATTCATTAAAGTTGCTGAATCAACTGAAATTTTCTGCCCCATAGACCAGTTCGGATGTTTGCAGGCCTGTGCAGGCGTCACATTTTGTAATTGTTCCAGGCTATGGTTTAAAAATGGCCCGCCAGATGCGGTGAGCAATATACGCGATACACCTTGCTTTGGTTGTCCATTTCTCTCGTTTTGGAAATAGCCCTCAGGCAAGCATTGAAAAATGGCATTGTGTTCAGAATCAACAGGTAGCAATTCAGCCTGATAATCACGTGCAGCCTGCATCATGATGTCACCCGACATTACCAGTGCTTCTTTGTTGGCAAGCAGCACACGCTTACCAGCCTTAACCGCGGCCAAGGTCGGCAATAGACCTGCAGCACCGACAATTGCTGCCATCACCACATCAACATCAGCATGCTCGGCAACAGCAATCAAACCAGCTTCATCGGTCAAAATTTCAATATCAGTTAAGGACTGATCGTTAAAATATTGTTGTAGTTCTTTAACTCGACTGGAAGGAACAACCACCACTTTTGGTCGATACTGTTTGCATATTTCAACAAGTTCTAAAATTCGGCTATGCGCCGTGACTGCAAAAACAGAATACTTTTCAGGATGCTGTTGCAGAATTTTTAAGGTACTTTGACCGATTGAACCCGTTACACCTAATATACAAACAGATTGTGACATCTATAAATCTACACCAATAAGTTTTAAAACATACATGCCTGCTGCAAAAATTGGAGCAGCAGCAAGCAATGAATCAATACGGTCAAGTACACCACCATGTCCTGGCAGAATACGACCTGAATCTTTAATTCCAGCACGACGTTTGATCATGGATTCAAACAAGTCACCCAGAACCGAACTAAATACCGTAATTACAGATAAAATTAAAAATAAAATATGCTGGGCAAGGGTTAAATCCAGATAAAGAATTTCTACTGCCACGACAATTAGCATGGCGGTAAAAATACCACCGTACAAGCCTTCTACTGATTTGTTTGGACTGACATCCGGAGCAAGCTTTTTCTTGCCCAGTTTACGCCCAACAAAGTAAGCACCACTGTCTGCACCCCATACCAGTAAAAACAGGTACATGAGCCACCATGGAGAGCTATGCCATACAGAGAAAATTGCGGTAACCGCAGCAGAAACTAAAATAAATCCAATCACCTTGAGGCTGGAATTGTACCATCCATCATAGCTTGGATACGATTTAACCCAAAAGATACTGAGTATCCAGCAAATAATGGAAGCCGCCCAAAGCAGCAGAGCGATATCATTAAAATATAAGGCCAAGGTTGCTAAAGCTGCAGTGGCAAGTCCGTAAACCCATGCTAAAGGCTTAACCAGATTTTTATTTTTTCTTGGCATAAGCTTAAACCACTCATACCCAGCCACCCCTGCTGCAACAATCATCAGCATAAACATTGGATACTGAGACTGTGTAGCAAACATACAACTCAGTACGACTGCTACCAATACCAATGCGGTTATAATCCGCTCTAACATTTATTAATTCTCAATTTTCTCTTGTTGGATTTGCTCTGAAGTTTTACCAAAGCGACGTTCACGCCCAGCAAAGACGGCGAATGCATCATCTAATTCTTCAACAGTAAATTCAGGCCACAAGGTGGGGGTAAAATAAAGTTCAGCATAAGCAGCTTGCCAAAGTAAAAAATTCGACAAGCGATAATCACCACCTGTACGGATGAGCAAATCCACAGCAGGTAAATCGGCCATACAGACATGCTGTCCAAACAACTCAACATCAATGTCTTCAACCGCAACTTTTTTTGCCAGCACATCTACTGCAATCTGTTTTGCAGCCTGAGCCATATCCCACATACCACCGTAACTGATAGCAATGGTTAAAGTCATGCTGTCGAAATTAGCAGTCCTTTGTTCAGCTTGCAACATTAACTCGCGCAATTGCACAGATAACCGTGAACGATCACCGATAAAGCGCAAAGCAATATTGAATTTTTCCATACGTGGCAATTGCTCATGAATGGTTTCTTCCAACAAGCTCATGAGTAAATCAACCTCAAACTGAGGACGATTCCAGTTTTCACTCGAAAATGCAAAAACGGTTAAGGCTTGAATTTGATTTTCTATACAGTGCTCAACAATCGGATCGAGGACATTCTTACCTTCCCGATGGCCTGCACCTTTTTGCATTTGCTTTTTTTTTGCAAAACGATTGTTGCCATCCATAATGATGGCAACATGTTTTGGAAGATGCTTACTGTCTTCTGATACGGTCATTCAATCTTAGACCTTCATCAATTCAGCTTCTTTCGCAGCAAGACGCTTGTCTACTTCAGCAACAAATTTATCGGTGATTTTCTGGATATCATCAGATGCACGACGTTCATCATCTTCAGAAATTTCTTTTTCTTTTAATAAAGCTTTAATGTCACCCAAAACATCACGACGGATGTTACGAATGGCAACTTTGGCATTTTCTGCTTCAGTACGTGCAACTTTTTGCATGTCACGACGGGTTTCTTCAGTCAATGCAGCCATGGGCACACGAATCGCATCAGCAGTAATCGGGTTTAAGCCCAAGTCTGATTCACGGATCGCTTTATCAATTGCAGAAACCATTGAACGTTCAAAAGGCTGAACCAACAATGTACGTGAATCTTCAACACCAACGTTTGCCACTTGGTTCAATGGAACGTCAGAGCCATAGTAAGAAACCATCACACCATTTAAAATAGATGGGTGTGCACGACCAGTACGAACTTTGGCAAAACCATGTTCCAAAGACTCTAAAGTCTTGTTCATACGGTCTTCGCTGTCTTTTTTAAGATCGTTAATCATATGATCTTCCTTACTTAATTCTAAGAGATGTAATAACTAAATAGCGTGTAGTATAAAGAGCTTTCAGGCTCACGTACATTAATTCGTAACGTGAGTCCCTTCTTTTTCACCCATTACGACTGAAAGCAATGAACCAGCTTTGTTCATATCGAAAACTTGAAGTGGTACGTTATGATCACGGCATAGGCAAATCGCGGTTAAGTCCATCACACCCAATTTCTCATCCAGCACCTGATCAAATGTAAGGGCTTCGTACTTCACAGCATCATCATATTTGCTTGGATCTTTGTTATAAACGCCATCCACTTTGGTTGCTTTCAAGATCAGATTGGCTTCAATTTCAATACCACGCAAGCAAGCGGCTGTATCGGTCGTAAAGAACGGATTACCTGTACCGGCAACAAATACGCATACTTCGCCTTGAGTCAAATGACGGATGGCATCACGGCTTGAATATGATTCAACCACTGTACCAATGGGTAAAGCAGACATTAAACGGGTTTTAATGTTACGACGTACCAAGGCATCGCGTAATGCCAAACCATTCATCACAGTAGCAAGCATCCCCATCTGGTCACCGGTTACACGGCCAACCAAACCATCTTTTTGCAATTGGCTACCGCGGTACAAGTTACCACCACCAACCACAATACCTACCTGAACACCCAAACCAACCAGATGAGCAATCGCTAAAGACATTTGATCAAGCACAGTTGCGTCAATACCCATGTCTTTATTTCCAGCAAGTGCTTCACCAGAAAGTTTCAATAAAATACGTTCATAACGGGGCTTTTTTGAGTCCATCATCAGGAAATCTCCAAATCTTCCAATATCTAAAATTTTATTCGTATACTTAAATTACAAATCAGGCAGATTTAATCTGAATTAACTTGGCATATAAATCATATTCATCTGCATCGGTAATTTCGACTTCAAGCAAATCGCCGGCTTTAATCTGGCTTTTATCAATATCTTCCACAAAGACATTGCCATCAATTTCAGGCGCATCTGCATACGAACGAGCCACAGCAACCGGGAATTCTTCTTCCAGATCATCAACCAGTACAGTCATGGTCTGACCAATACGTTTTTGCAGTTTGGCTGCTGAAATTTCTTGCTGAACTTGCATAAAACGTTCATAGCGATCTTGCTTGATTTCTTCCGGCACATGATCCGGCAAGTCATTTGCTGTTGCACCTTCAACAGGTGAATAGGTAAAGCAACCTACGCGATCCAGCTGAGCTTCTTTAAGCCATTCCAGCAGGATTTGGAAATCTTCTTCAGTTTCACCCGGGAAACCCACCACAAATGTAGAACGAATGACCAGCTCAGGGCATTTTTCACGCCAAAGTTTTAGGCGCTCTAAAGTATTTTCACTGTGCGCTGGTCGCTTCATCAATTTTAAGATGCGCGGACTGGCATGCTGAAAAGGAATGTCTAGATATGGCAGGATTTTACCTTGCGCCATCAAGTCAATCACAGCATCTACATGTGGATATGGATAGACATAGTGCAAACGCACCCAGATTCCAAGTTGACCCAAAGCTTCGCACATATCGAAGAATTTGGTTTTAACCGGCTGACCATTCCAAAAGTCTAATTTATATTTGGTATCCACACCGTAGGCCGAAGTATCTTGAGAAATCACCAGTACTTCTTTTACACCGGCTTTTTTCAGCGCTTGGGCTTCGTTTAAAACCGAACCAACCGGACGTGAAACCAGGTCACCACGCATGCTTGGAATAATACAGAAGGTACAACGGTGGTTGCAGCCTTCGGATATTTTTAAATAGGCATAGTGTTTTGGCGTTAAACGGATACCCTGTTCAGGAACAAGGTCAATAAACGGATTATGCTTTGGTGGTTCCGGGACGTACTCGTGTACGGCCTCCATCACTTCTTGATATGCCGCAGCACCCGTCACTTTTAAGACATTCGGGTGCATTTGGCGAATTTTGTCTTCATCTTTACCCAAACAGCCGGTCACAATCACACGACCGTTTGCGCTCATGGCTTCGCCAATCGCATCTAAAGATTCTTGTACTGCAGATTCAATAAAACCACAGGTATTAACAACAACTAAATCAGCACCATCATAATCTGATGCTACATCATAACCTTCAGTCTTTAACTGAGTTAAAATTCGTTCGGAATCTACCAATGCCTTAGGACAACCTAAAGAAACAAAACCGACTTTGGGGGATTTCATGAATCTGCGCTCCACTGTAATGCGCGTATTGTATGTCTTTTCCACTCATAAAAACAGCTGAAATCCCGACTCTTTGCATTACGCACCAAAATACGGCTATATTTTTAGCAAATACTTAATATGCACTATTTTGGTTCACCAATAATTTTATTTCCCTTATTATGGAATTGAAATTCTGTCATTAAAAACAAAAAAGCACACTTTTATAGCGGCAGAATTTATATTTATACCCATGCTCAAAGTTGGCGTGCATTTTGCTTTATTTCGATAACGTTTAACTCGTTGAATGTCCCATAACAGGGAGAAATGACAAGAAGTGCAGATGCCATTGCGCTATTTTAACACAGGATACTTTCGCTAATGGATCAACCCGTCGCTATCGACTACCGCCTTTTAGTGGACAATTTAACCACCGCAATTTTATTGGTCGACAGTAACCTTAATATTTTTTATTTAAATTCTTCTTGTGAATCTTTGTTCGACATTAGTTTACTGCGTGCGGCGGGACAACCGGTTTTAAATTTGCTGCATATGCCCGATGATGAGTTTAACACTGAAGAAGCCCTATTAAATACCTTTAAAACCGGACAACATTATACGCGTCGTGAAGCGACCATTAGCGTCAACTTTAAAGATATTCATGTGGATTATACCGTTTCACAAATCAACTCGGAAAAACCCTATCACCCGCTTCTACTGATCGAGTTAAACCAGATTGACCGGATGCTAAAAATATCTAAAGAAGAAAACCTGATTCAGCAACACCAGGTCGCTCGGCAACTGATTCGCGGTGTCGCGCATGAAATTAAAAATCCTTTAGGCGGCATCCGTGGTGCCACCCAGTTACTGGCGCGCAGCCTGAACGATCCACAATATGAAGAATTTACCGACATTATTATTAGTGAAGTAGACCGTTTACGTAATTTGGCCGATACCATGCTGGGTTCTCGCCAGTTGCCAAGTTACGAACTGGTCAATGTGCATGAACCTTTGGAACGAGTCCGTTCACTGATTACCAATCAAACCAAAAAGAAAATCAAAATTACCCGTGACTATGACCTGTCCTTGCCTGAAGTCATGGCAGATCGTGACCAGCTGATTCAGGTCATGCTCAATATCAGCGTCAATGCCGTGCAAGCCATGATGGAAAACAAAGAGTTTTTTGTAGACCATCAGCCTGAACTGATTTTAAGAACCCGGATTCAGCGTCTGGTCACTATTAATGGTGTATTAAAACGCTCCGCGGTACGAATTGATATTGAAGATAATGGTCCGGGTGTACCGGAAGAAATTTTAGAATCGGTGTTTTACCCCTTGGTCACAGGACGTGCTAAAGGTACCGGTCTCGGTTTGAGTATTGCGCAAAACATAATGCACCAACATAGTGGAATGATTGAATGCCAATCTGTTCCAGGAAAAACAGTATTTAGCTTATATTTACCTTGGGAGTCTAACCATGTCGCGAAATAAAATATGGGTCATTGATGATGATCGTGCCATGCGCTGGGTATTGGAAAAAACTTTTAAAGAAGAAGGTTTTGATGTTACCAGTTTTGAAGAAGCACAATCTGCACTCGATCAGCTCAGCATAGATACCCCCGATGTAATTTTGACTGACATTCGTATGCCCGGCATTGATGGTCTGACCTTCTTGAGCAAAGTCAAAACCAGTCATCCAGATTTACCGGTCATTATTATGACTGCGCATTCAGATCTGGAATCTGCTGTATCCAGTTATCAAACCGGTGCTTTTGAATATTTACCTAAACCGTTTGATATTGATGAAGCATTGGCCTTGGTCAACCGTGCCATTCTGCACATTGCCAAATTACAGCAGCAAGAATCTGCCAAAATTGCTCCTCCAATTCAGTCTGCTGAAATCATTGGTGAATCGCCTGCGATGCAGGAAGTATTTCGTGCCATTGGCCGTTTGTCACAATCGCATATTACTGTGCTGATTAATGGTGAATCTGGAACAGGTAAAGAACTGGTTGCGCATGCACTACACCGCCATTCACCACGTAGCAGTAAACCTTTTATTGCCTTGAATATGGCAGCCATTCCGAAGGACCTGATTGAAACTGAACTTTTCGGTCATGAGAAAGGTGCATTCACCGGTGCCAATTCACAGCGCCAAGGCCGTTTTGAACAAGCCAATGGCGGTACGCTATTTCTAGATGAAATTGGCGATATGCCATTTGAAACCCAAACACGTTTACTGCGTGTCTTGGCAGATGGCGAGTTCTATCGTGTCGGTGGACATATTCCGGTTAAGGTCGATGTGCGTATTGTAGCCGCAACGCACCAAGACCTGGAAAAACTGGTGCATGACGGACGCTTCCGTGAAGACTTGTATCACCGTCTGAATGTGATCCGTATTCATATTCCAAAACTGGCTCATCGTAGTGAAGACATTCCTATGCTGGCACAGCACTTCCTGGCTCGCGCGGGTAAAGAACTCGGCGTAAATCCTAAGATCTTGCGTCCTGAAACCCAAGAATATATGCAACAACTGCCTTGGCAAGGCAATGTGCGTCAGCTAGAAAATACCTGTCGCTGGCTTACAGTGATGATTACCGGTCGTGAAGTGTATCCTGAAGATCTTCCTTCAGAATTAAAACAGATTCCAATTCAGCGCTCAGGTGAAGATGCGCAGCCGCACAATACCTTTGACCGTATTTCACTGCATCATTGGGATGAGTTATTGGGTCAATGGGCCATTCAGAAACTGAAAAACGGTGAGATGAAGATTTTGGACATTGCCACTCCCATGTTTGAACGCACTTTGATTACTGCAGCTTTACAGCAAACTCGTGGTCGTAAACGCCATGCTGCAGAATTGCTGGGCTGGGGTCGCAATACGCTGACTCGCAAGCTTAAAGAACTGGGGATGGATACGGCAGATGATGACGTTGAAGAAGAAGTGATAGAAAGCTAAACTTTTTCTACCTATTTAAAAAATAAAAGCTCCTTCGGGAGCTTTTTTATTAGACACCATTTAGGCAGTAAAACCTATATAACGGAAATATCCCTCTACCCCCAGATCAGACTTAAAAATCACATAATCCTGATAAGTTGATTTGGCAATTTCGGCAAACATATTCACCTGATCATCATGGGCATGCAAATCATCTACACAACGCGGCATGGTTTGCTCAAATTCATCGGTCATATATTCAAAACCAATATCCATGGCGATAAATAATACATGCTCGCAGGGTTGTATATATTGCTCTTCAGCCCAATTGATCACCTGCTGCTGACAGTGTGGACATTGGATATTATCTATGGCTTGAATATCGAGTTCAATCAGTTGATAGCTCATAACATTTAGATTCAGTTTTCTATCCGACTATATTAACAAACTCCAGCAAAGTGAATCCTTAAAAATCCTCAATAAAAAAAGGGAATCTCGATGACTCCCTTTTATAAAATTTACAAATTTATTTATGTGCCGATTTATAACGCGATAACGCAGTCACTGCCACTGCTGAAATAACCACAGCAGGTAAACTTGCCATTAAAATCCCCGAAGTTCCCAAGCCGATCGCCAAGATTTTCCCTGTCAATAATGGCCCAGTCATAGCACCTAATCGGCCCAAAGAAATCGCACTGCCCACGCCTGTCACTTTACCTGTGCCTGAATAGAAAATCGGTGAAATACCATACAAAATCGATTGGCCACCTGTCGAGAAAATCCCGCCCATAAACCCGGCCAGAACAAGTACTGGAATAGAGGTAGAAGTAAATAACAATACAAGGGCAATAAATAAACCACTATAGATAATTGCTGCCATCTGCCACAGTTTTAAACGGTCCAGCAAATAACCCAAAGCCAGAGTACCAATTACAGCGCCTACCTGGAATACCAGCATCACCATGAAAGCCTGTGGTTTTTCCAAGCCTTGTTCCATCAGCAAATTAGGTAACCAGCTAATCAAAATATAATTGATCATCAGGGTAAAGAAGAAACCTACCCAAAGCGGCATAGTATATTTATATTGCTGATTCTTAAACAATACCTGCACCATAGATGGAACAGCTTCAGTCGCGGCTTGCTCAACAGCAACCTCCTTAGGCTTATCTTTAAGAATCATTGCCATGAATGGGAGCAGTGCTAATGGTGCCAAGCCTCCAATCAGGAAAAGCGTATGCCAAGAAATATCTTTAAATAAGATAGCCAAACCCGCAACAAAAATTGCACCTACTGGTAATCCGCAATACATCAAGCTATTCAATTTACCGCGATTGGCTTCACTCGCTTCATCACCTACCACGGAAATCATGGTTGGCATTGCTGCACCCAAGCCTAAGCCGGTAAAGAAGCGCGCTGCATATAAAATTTCAACACTCGGCGCAATTGCAGTGAGTGACATAAATAGGCCGAAAATTGCAATTGAAAGCATTAAAACTTTCTTTTGACCTAAATAATCCGCTACTCGGCCGCCAAAGAATGCGCCAAACAACATCCCAAAAACACCTAAACTAAATACATAGCCCATTTGCACCTGGTCTAGAGCAAATGTTTCAGCAATTCCTTTTGCTGCAATACCGGGGGCTTGAAGATCAAAACCCTCAAAAAATGCGACCCAAAAACACAGAAACACCGTTAAGAATTTCTGCATTTTAGCTGTTTGTATTTGTGCCATGATTGAACTCCGTCCATAGTAAGCAAATTACCCTGCAGCAATTTGCTTCGCTATTTTCAGATCAATCTCCCCAAATAAATACCACTACAATGGTCGGGTTAATATCCCAAATGAATTCAGTTATATTAAAAAGCTTATCTATCAATATATTTCAAGTCTTAATATTATATTTTTTATATGAAATACAAAAACTTAAGAAAACAAAAGCTTATAACTATACAATGATAGATTTAAACAATAGTTCATAAAATTCTTCTGTTATTTCTTCCAGAATCTCCATTTGCTTGGCTTTGGTGTTTTTTCCTCAATACGCGCCAAACCTGCAAGCGCCTCCTTATTCATTTGACCATAACGGCTTAAATATTCAGGATTAAGCTGCCCAGCCACATATTCCGGCCACATGCTTTCGGAAGGCTTGCGCAAAGCGCGTTCATACCATTTTTGCGCCAGCGCCAAGTTTTGATTAAAGTACAGGCCATTTTCATATAAATAGCCCATTTGATATTCCGCATAATAATTTTTCTGATCTGCTGCTTTTTGAATCCAATAAGCCGCTTCTTCCAGATTTTTTTCAGTATATATCCCCCGCAAATACCAATCCCCCACTTGCGACTGTGAAGCCGCATCTCCCTTTTGAGCATTTAATAGAAACAGCTTAAAGAACAGCGCTTTTACTTCCGGCATGTGAAGCAAACTGTCTATATTGCGAATTTCCGCTGAAATTTGATCAATCGAATAGCTGGCAGCATGATTGAGCGCATATTCAGCCTGCTGAAGGGGACTGTCCTGAGTAAATTGAGCAAGAAGCTGCGCCGCTTCGGCCTGCATAGCCTCAATACCCGAGATTCGCGCCTGAAGAACAACATTCAAATGTTCTTTAGCTTTCATAGCATCCTGCTCAACACCCCGCCCATCAAGATACATTCGGCCTAAACTTAAATCCGCAGCAACAACTCTTCCTGCTGCCTTCATATACAGCGCAGCAGCTTTTTCCAAATCTTGAACAACACCTGTCCCATTTTCATATTTATCAGCCAAATTATTGATTGCGATAATATGATCTTTATCAGCAGCTTTTTGATACCAGTAGACAGAGCGTTCATAATCTTGGCCGGTACCGATACCATCCTGATACATCCAACCCAGCTGATAAGCAGCATTGGACATATTGCCGAGTTCTTCATCTGGCGCTTGCCTTGCAATTTTTAAATAAAGCTGAAGCGCTCTTTCCGCATTGACCGCATTAGGATTTGCTTGACGATAGCCAGCATGCGCAGAGTGCAGAAACTCAGTCAGCCAACCAAAGCGGCAATAACCTGCAAGTGCCATGACTGCAGGCCAGCTTCCCAGCTGAGCTGCCTGCTCCAGCAGCTTTAAACTTTGCTGAAAATCCTGTGGGACTGCACCCCCCTGCGCATAGCATTCCGCCAGCATATACAGTCCGACTTTGTCCTTCCGTTCAACTGCTTTGAGCAGCCATTCCCGTGTTCCTTCATAGTTTCTCTGCAGCACAGTCCCTAAGCTGAATTCCTGCGCCAAAGTACACATAGCCGGTGAAAAAGATGAGGCCGCAGATTTGCGGAGCAAATCAATATACGTGTGATGATCTTGATCTATCCGTGCCTGCTGCGCCTGAAAATGCTGGTATATTCCAGGATACAATCCTGCACGCTGATCAATCAGATTTAAGACTCTAAGGCCATGACCCGATTGAATATCTTCGAAATGCTCTATACGGCCAATCAACCCCAAACGAATAGCAATATCATCAGCATTTACCAGCCAGCGCGTTGTCCAATACAGCTCGGGCACATCTTTTGCCAGCATTACTTCCGGCAAAGGTTCAAAATGATTTGGCCGCTCAACGGTTTTACAGAACATTGCAGGCGACTCAACTTCTGGATGTATCAATGAGACACCGATCACTTCTCCCGCATTTGTTTTAACAATATCCCATACCTTCATTACAGGCTGACGCCAATGATACATTCCGCCCGCAGGCGTAAGATTCAGAACAATATCCCCTGATCGTATTTCTTCACCGCTTGAATAGCGCAAGTCCATGTACAGTCCTAATTTTTATAATGATTGAGCTTATTTATACACAAAAAAAGCCCGCATTACGCGGGCTTTTTTCAATATTTTTTTAGAACTTAAGCAGATTTTTTCGCCTGATTGTTCTTACGAATGGTAATCATCACCAGTTGAACAGCTGCAGGTGTTACACCCGGAATACGACTGGCCTGAGCAAGCGTTTCAGGACGAACATCTTTCAACTTCAAAGTAATTTCACGCGACAAGCCTGAAACCACATCATAATCAAAGTCTGCAGGAATACGGGTTTCTTCAAGACGCTTCATTTGAGCCACATCTTCTTGCTGACGGTTAATATAACCTTCGTATTTCACAGCAATTTCAATTTGCTCACCCACAAATGCTGAAACTTCTGAACCTGTGAGTTCCGCAATTTGAGCAAAGTTGATGTTTGGACGTTTTAACAAATCAATCGCTGAACATTCTTTAGACAGATCTGCACCAGTCATTTCAACGAATTTTTTACCCATTGGATTGTTTGGTGCAGCCCAAAGATGTTGTAAACGGCCTTTTTCAGTTTCTACTGCTTCCATTTTTTCACAGTAAGATGCCCAACGTTCATCATCCACCAGCCCCATTTCACGGCCAATGGCAGTTAAACGCTGATCCGCATTGTCTTCACGCAGCATCAAGCGATATTCCGCACGTGAGGTAAACATACGGTACGGTTCTTTGGTGCCGAGTGTAATCAGGTCATCAACCAGTACACCCATGTACGCTTCATCACGCTTAGGTGTCCATTGTTCCTGATCCCATGCACGGCGTGCAGCGTTCAAGCCAGCCAATAAACCTTGTGCACCAGCTTCTTCATAACCGGTTGTACCGTTGATTTGACCCGCGAAGTACAAGTTATTGATCGATTTGGTTTCAAGTGAGAATTTTAAAGATTGTGGATTGAAGTAATCATATTCAATCGCATAACCCGGACGAAGGATGTGTGCATTTTCCATACCACGGATAGAACGAACCAATTCAAACTGTACATCAAATGGCAATGATGTAGAAATACCGTTTGGATAAAGCTCATGCGTATCCAGACCTTCAGGCTCCAAGAACACTTGATGCGAGTCTTTATCGGCAAATTTATGAATTTTATCTTCAATCGATGGGCAGTAACGTGGACCTACACCTTCAATCACACCGGTATACATCGGTGAGCGGTCGAGTCCGCCACGAATAATGTCGTGGGTACGTTCATTGGTATGGGTAATATAGCAATTGATCTGTTCAGGGTGCATAGACGCATCACCCATGAATGACATGGTTGGAGACGGGAAATCACCCGGCTGTGGTGTCATGACAGAGAAATCAACCGAACGTGCATCAATACGTGGCGGCGTACCTGTTTTTAAACGACCTACCGGCAAGTTCAATTCACGTAAGCGCGCAGCCAATGAAATGGATGGAGGATCACCCGCACGACCACCTGATGCATTGTTTAGACCAATGTGAATTACACCGCCCAAGAAAGTACCCGTGGTTAACACAACAGTTTTCGCATCAAAGCGAATACCCATTTGCGTAACCACACCTTTAACGGTATCGCCTTCAACAATCAAGTCATCTGCAGCTTGCTGGAAAATATCCAGATTGGCCTGATTTTCCAAGGTATGACGAATTGCCGCTTTAAAACGGATTCGGTCAGCCTGTGCACGCGTTGCACGTACTGCCGCACCTTTACGTGAGTTCAAAATACGGAACTGAATACCGCCTTTATCGGCAGCCAAAGCCATAGCACCACCCAAGGCATCAATTTCACGTACCAGATGAGATTTACCAATACCACCAATGGCCGGGTTACAGCTCATCTGCCCTAAAGTCTCAATGTTGTGAGTTAAGAGCAAAGTCTGTCGACCCATACGCGCTGCAGCGAGGGCTGCTTCGGTACCTGCGTGACCGCCACCGATAACAATGACATCGTAAACTTTAGGATAATGCATAATGGTTTGAGAGATAAAAAATGATGACGGATTATTATATCAAAACTGAGCAAAATAAGTTGACAAAATGAGTCGAATTTCTCACTGAGCAATGAATTGATTTTCACTCTGCTAATGTTGCAATGTAATCTTGCTTTTCAGACCTACTATAGAAATGAAACATTTAATCTTCAATATTTACTTGATTCGCATTGTTTTAATTTGATTATTTTTTAAGCTAAACAGGTGGTACATTACAAACAAAGGTATCAAAGATGAATAAGAATATTTTCCTCTCTTCAATGCTCTGCGGTTTATGTTTCGCCTCATTTGCAGCTTCGGTCAATGCCAAGTCTGACACGGATTATAATGCGCAAAAGTACCAGCAGGTCTGTAAAGGTAAATCTCAGGGAACGCCAGTCACTTTTGCCTACCGTGCTGTGATCTGGAATGGTACGTGTGAAACCCAATTCTTCCCTTCTTCAAAAAATGCGTCTATTAGGGGAGATGAACCCGAACTTTACTCCACATGTAGTAATGGAGATAACAAAGCAACAACAGCCAACATTAATGGTAGCGAAATGAAGGGGAAATGTGCTTTAGGCTATATGCCACCTCGTCCTTCTCAATCACAAATGCAAATGCAACAATCTCAACCACAGATGCAATCACAACCTGAAATGCGAACTCAACCTCAAATGCAGTCACAACCTGAGATGCAACCGCAGTAATCTCCATAAAAAGTTAATTTAATTCAAATTATTAACGGGTAAAATACTTGAATTTTACCCGTTTCATATATTGCTTATTTAAAAATCTTGTTTAAACTCTAAGGATATCAAAAGATAAAAACAAAAAAGGATATTCCATGGATTCAGGACTCTTTACCCTTTTTTTACCTCTTATACTTGCCTTCATGATGGTGGGCTTAGGACTTGAACTTACAGTTAAAGATTTTCTTCGTATCCGTTATCACCCCAAAGCTATTTTTTTAGCTTTATTTTCACAACAAGTCATTTTGGTGGGCGTTGCATTTTTTATTTGTATTTTATTTAAGCCATCTCCACTTTTAGCTATTGGCTTAATGTTGCTTGCTGCTTCTCCTGGTGGCCCTACAGCAAATTTGATTAGCTATATTTTTAAGGGAGATGTGGCCTTAAACCTTACCCTTACAGCCCTTAATTCTATTATTTGCACCTTTACCCTGCCTTTTATTGTCAATTTATCCATGCATTATTTTTTAGGCGAGTCTCAAAGTTTTGCCATGCCTATTGAAAAAATCACTCAGGTCTTTTTAATTATTTTTGTTCCGGTTTGTTTAGGTATGCTGATTCGTTCATATACGCCAAAAACCGCATTACAACTCAATAAACCTATGCGATTTTTTTCAGTCATCTTTTTAATTTCGATTTTCTTGTATGCGCTCTATAAAGAAAGGCTTCATCTCACTGAATATTTTTCCGAGATTGGCATTGCCATGGCATTGTTTTGCCTCATCAGTTTTTTAGTGGGTTATCTGATTCCCCATTTAGCAGGAATTTCCGATAGGCAGGCACGGGCATGTACCTTTGAAGTGGGAATTCACAATACAGGTTTTGCGCTGACTATTGCACTTTCCGTGTTATCAAATACTACGATTGCCATTCCGGCAGGAATTTATACTATTTTTATGTATGTGTTTGCCTTTGCATTTGGTTATATCCTGAACAAAAACCCCCAACTGCTCAATAAAAGTAACGCACATACTTTAAATAGTTAAAATACATCTGCCCTGTTGAAAATGCCTCAATAGAGCATATTGCACCCCCCTATAAAAAATAAATTCAATTTATACATTTATGTAAAACAGGAGCAGTAACCTGTATTGCATATGTGTTCATATTTCTATTCAATCGGGATAGTTATATATAGTTACATAGAAAAAATCAGTACAAACTTAAATCAAGAAAAATAAATAAAAAAGGAGATTTCACATGGATTCAGGGATCATTACCATTTTACTACCTTTAGCACTGGCTATTATTATGGTGGGCTTGGGACTGGAGTTAACCCCCAAAGACTTTGCCCGAGTCAGCAAACATCCTAAAGCCGTTTTAATTACGCTATTTTGCCAACTGGTTGTACTGGTCAGTATTGCATTTATTCTCTGCAAAGTTTTGGCGCTTCCCCCATTACTTGCGGTAGGGGCTAATGCTGCTTGCAGCTTCACCTGGTGGCAGCACAGCCAACTTGTTTAGCTATCTGTTCAAGGGTGATATTGCACTGAATATTACCTTAACCGCAATCAATTCTGTCATTGCTGCTTTTACGCTACCTTTAATTGCCAACTTTGCCATCCAGCATTTTATCGATGACGGACAACAGATTAGCTTACAGTTCAGTAAGATATTACAAGTCTTTGCCATTATTATTATCCCGGTCTGCATAGGCATGCTGATTCGACACTATGCCCCACAGTTCACAGAAAAGTTAAATAAACCGCTACGTATATTCGCGGTTATATTTTTAATACTGATTATTATTGGCGCAATTGTGAGTGAACGTCAGAATATTGCCGAGTACTTGACTCAAGTGGGAGCAGCTACAGCACTGTTCTGTATGTTTAGCCTGTGTATCGGCTATTTCTTGCCTCGGCTACTTGGCATTAATAGTACCCAGGCGCGTGCCTGTGCATTTGAAATTGGCATCCATAACAGCACTCTGGCCATGACCATTGCGCTTACCGTTATGACAAACTCCACCATAGCCATGCCAGCTGCGGTATATTCTATTTTTATGTATATCTTTGCCGGGCTATTTGGCATGCTTTTGAATAAATTCGCAGCTTATCCAGCGACCGCTATCTCTACCTGATTCAACTTCCATAAAAAAGGACGTCCATGTACGTCCTTTTCTTTTTCAGGATAGTTTTTATCAATATATAGTTGTTTCAGCCTGAGTTCCGTTACAATGGCATCTTTATAAAGACAAATTTAGGTTATCTCCGTGAAGTGGTTACAAATTCATATTACTGTTGAGCAGGCTCAAGTCGATTTCACTGAAACACTATTAAGTTCATTAGGTGCAGTGAGCGTAACTTTAGATGATGCTGAAAATCAGGACTTGCTTGAACCACTTCCAGGTGAAACTCCACTGTGGAACAAAGTCATTGTGACCGGCATCTATGCTCAGGAAGATGACGAAGAAATTGATGTTGATGCACTGATTACCTTTATTACTGCTCAAATGCCTGAAGCACCAGTACGTTTTGAATTTCTTGAAGATCAGGAATGGGAACGTACCTGGATGGATGCTTATGAACCGATCCAGATTGCCGAGAAATACTGGATTGTGCCTGAATGGATGGAAGCTCCTGAAGCTGATGCCGTAAATATCAAGCTTGATCCAGGCCTGGCGTTTGGTACTGGCAACCACGCAAGTACCTTCCTTTGCCTGCAATGGTTAGGCAAGACCGATGTGAAAGATAAAATTGTGATCGATTATGGCTGCGGTTCAGGCATTTTGGGCGTGGCTGCTTTATTGCTGGGTGCTAAAAAAGTCTATGCGACTGATATTGACCCTCAAGCTGTTTTAGCGACCCAACAAAATGCTGAATTGAATGGTGTACTGGAGAACCTGTTTGTAGGTTTACCGGATGAGTTCAATGAAGAACTTAAAAATCAAAAAGCCGATGTGTTTGTTGCCAACATTCTTGCAGGCCCGTTAATGACCCTTGCGCCTGAATTCGCAACTTTGGTTAAATCTGAGGGAGAGTTCGCACTTGCCGGCATATTAGAAGAGCAAGTTGCTGATGTTTCTAGTGTTTATTCTGAATTTTTTGATATACTGCAAGTCGAAAAACGTGAAGAACATTGGTGTCGAATTTCGGGTAAACGCCAAAATACCCCTACAAATCTTGAATAGACTATGAGCGAAAAACAAACCTCCTGCCCTAACTGTTTGACCAAGTACAAAGTCTCTGTGGCTCAACTTACAGTTGCTCGGGGCATGGTTTGTTGTGCAAAATGCTCGACCAATTTTAATGCATTGAACCATCTGGTAGTAGAGAAAGAAGATACTTCCTCTACTCCTCCTGCTAGTTCTTCGTTAAATCTCAAGCGAGAAACACATTCATCCAATGAATTGTCTCCCGATCAGCTCATTAGCCATCCACACGTAGAACAACATTTATTAAACATTTTCGACCGTAAAGTTGAAAACTCGAATATTGATTTAAAAACCTATCTCAATAACTTAAATTATTTTAGTACCGAACCTATTGGTAATTACCCTACACTGAATTGGTCAGAAAAAGCCGAACAAGAGAAAAAATATGGTGCGTGGCACTATGTTTTATGGGGAACGATTAACTTATGCTTAGTCAGTTTACTTATTTTGCAGTTTTTTTGGTTTAACCCGAAAATTTTAAATAATAGCCCGGTATTTAGTGCGCTATTTAACACTGTCTGCCAGAGCTTTAGCTGTTCAATTATGGAACAGAATTATCATCTGATTTCCACCAACAAGCTAAAGGTTAAACAAATTTCCAAACAACAAACCCAGTTCACTGGCGAATTGATTAACTACCACACCCAAAGTTTGGCACTTCCTATTATTCGGGTAAATTTGAAAGAGAATGGTCAAACCATATCTACTTATTCCTTTATACCTTCTGAATATTTGATCAGCAGCCTGCAAGGGATACAACGAATTCCCCAGAATAGTCCTTTTAAATTCAAATTTAGTGTTCCGGTGGCACGTAAAAGCTTTGACACTTATAGTTTAGAAATAATTCGTCCGTAAAATTGAAAAAAACTATTAAAAAATACAAAAAAATGTAAAAAAAATGCAGTTTTCTTGCTCACTTTTTCTTAGACAATGCTATGATACGCGCCACGAAAGCTTAGTGCTGCAAACTCCTCGAAAATTTTTACAACAAAATCGTCTAACTGAAATACGCTTTATTAAATATAGCGTATAGAGTAGATTTTTTTGTTTTGATTTTGGGTGGTAACAAATATTAATCTATTGTTACGCTTAAATTTCGATCAAAAACGTCGAGTTGTGGCAAGCTAAATGATCAAGTTTTAGAGTTCTAGTTTTAGGATCTAAAACTAGAACTCATTGAATTTCTATAGACCACTTTTATATATCTCTTTACCCAAGTGATATTTGATTTTTCGGATTAATTCGCATGAATAGCAAGTCTCCTATTTTTACTGCACAATCTGATGTCGCTCTTCGTATTCACGTAGATCGCGCAGTTCGCCACTACTTTGCACAATTGCAAGGCGAGCAACCCTCTCAGGTGTATGACATGGTGCTGGCAGAAATGGAGAAGCCTCTTTTGTCTGTAGTTCTAGAGTATACGCGTGGCAATCAGACTCGTGCTGCCGAGATTCTCGGACTAAACCGTGGTACTTTACGTAAAAAGTTAAAAGCTCACGGTTTAATGAGTGAATAAATGATAAAATGCTTGCGGCTTCCGCAGGCATTTTTTTTACCTGTATTTTGCCTATTTGTTTTAATCTGTTCCTTTGAAAACTGTGACGAAGATCATGACTATTAAACGCGCTTTAATCTCTGTTTCTGACAAGACTGGTATTGTTGAGTTTGCACAAGACCTTGCTGCTCTTGGGGTAGAAATTTTATCTACGGGTGGTACTTACAAGTTGTTAAAAGACAACAATGTTGCCGTAGTTGAAGTTTCAGAGCACACTGGTTTCCCAGAGATGATGGACGGCCGTGTAAAAACGCTACATCCGAAAATTCATGGTGGTATTCTGGCTCGTCGTGGTCTAGATGAAGCTGTGATGGCAGAACACAACATCGATGCAATTGATTTGGTGGTTGTAAACCTTTATCCGTTTGCTGCGACTGTTGCAAAACCAAACTGTTCACTTGCTGATGCGATCGAAAATATCGACATCGGTGGTCCAACAATGGTTCGTGCTGCTGCGAAAAACCATGCTTCTGTAGGCATTGTAGTAAATGCTTCTGACTATGCAACTGTGGTAGCTGAGCTTAAAGCTGAAGGTGCTTTATCTCATGCAACCCGTTTTGACTTAGCAGTGAAAGCTTTTGAACATACAGCTCAATATGACGGCATGATTGCTTCTTACCTTGGCGCTCGCGTTGGTAAAGAAGAAGGTCAAGCAGACAAGTTTGCGCGTACTTTCAATACACAATTGAACAAAGCACAAGATCTTCGTTATGGTGAAAACCCACATCAATCAGCTGCTTTCTATGTAGAGTCAACTGCAACAGAAGCTTCTGTTTCAACTGCTAAACAGTTACAAGGTAAAGAATTATCTTATAACAACATTGCAGATACAGATGCAGCGCTTGAATGTGTTAAATCATTTGCTAAACCTGCATGTGTGATTGTAAAACACGCAAACCCATGTGGCGTTGCAGTATCTCTAGACGGCATTAAAGCTGCTTACGATTTAGCTTATGCAACTGACCCTGAATCTGCATTCGGTGGCATCATTGCTTTTAACCGTGAATTAGACGTGGCAACTGCACAAGCGATTGTTGACCGTCAATTCGTTGAAGTGATTATTGCACCAAGCATCGCTGAAGGTGTTTTAGAAGTAACAGGTGCGAAGAAAAACGTACGTGTACTGGTATGTGGTGAGCTTCCTGCAATTGATGCACGCCAATCTCAACTTGACTATAAACGCGTAAATGGTGGTTTGTTAGTACAAGATCAAGATTTAGGCATGATCACTAAAGATGACCTTAAAGTTGTGACTAAACGTGCACCTACTGAAGCTGAAATCGACGATATGATTTTTGCCTGGAAAGTTGCGAAATACGTTAAATCTAACGCAATTGTATATGCGAAAGGCCGTCAAACTATTGGTGTGGGCGCAGGTCAAATGAGCCGCGTAAACTCAGCTCGTATTGCTGCAATCAAAGCTGAACATGCCGGACTCGTAGTTGAAGGTGCTGTAATGGCGTCTGACGCATTCTTCCCATTCCGTGACGGTATTGATAACGCTGCAAAAGCGGGTATCAAATGCATCATCCAGCCGGGCGGTTCAATGCGTGATGAAGAAACAATTGCAGCGGCTGACGAAGCTGGCATTGCAATGGTGTTCACTGGCATGCGTCACTTCCGCCACTAAGCACACAGCTTAGAATGTAATGACAAAGTCATACATGTGGTTTAAAACAGATTTCTAATCTTGCATAAAGTCCTCTCCTATTTTTAGGCTGAGGACTTTATGTCATTTTCGATTCATGGAGTATGAACCGATGAATATTTTAGTTTTGGGTAATGGCGGTCGTGAACATGCATTGGCATGGAAAATCGCTCAGGATGAAAAAGTCGCTAAAGTTTTTGTTGCACCCGGTAATGCTGGAACAGCAACTGAAAATAAATGTGAAAACGTGAATTTAAGCATTCTAGACAATGCTGCGATTATCGATTTCGCAAAAAATAATGCAGTTGAACTGGTGATTGTGGGTCCTGAAGCGCCGCTAGTAAACGGTGTTGTTGATGCCTGCCGTGCAGCTAGTGTAAAAGTTTGGGGCCCAACTCAATTTGCAGCGCAGCTTGAAGGCTCTAAAGCATTTGCCAAGCATTTCTTAAAACGCCACAACATTCCAACTGCTTTTTATGATGTATTTACCGAAGTCGATGCAGCAAAAGCATTTGTTGAAAAAAATGGCGCGCCGATTGTAATCAAGGCTGATGGTCTTGCTGCGGGTAAAGGCGTGATTGTTGCCATGACCAATCAAGAAGCATTTGATGCCATTGATGACATGCTGGCGGGCAATAAATTTGGCGATGCTGGTTCTCGTGTTGTGATCGAAGAATTCCTTGCCGGTGAAGAAGCGTCTTTCATTTGTATGATTGATGGCGACAACATTCTACCAATGGCAACGTCTCAAGATCACAAACGCATTTTTGAAGGCGATCAAGGTCCTAACACAGGCGGCATGGGTGCATACTCTCCTGCTCCAGTTGTGACTGCGGATGTATTCGAAAAAACCATGAATGAAGTGATGCGTCCAACCGTTGAAGGCATGAAAAAAGATGGTCATGTTTATACAGGTTTCTTGTATGCCGGTTTGATGATTGATGAACAAGGTCAACCAAAAGTGATCGAGTTTAACTGTCGTTTCGGTGATCCTGAAACCCAGCCAATCATGATGCGTCTGAAATCATCTTTGGTGGATCTGGTTGAAGCAGGTATTGCAGGTAACCTTCCTGCAGAAGCTGAATGGGATGAGCGCAAGACTGTAGGCATCGTGCTTGCATCTAAAGGCTACCCTGAAACTTCAAGCAATGGTGATGTGATTTCAGGCCTAGATACTGAAATGACAGATGCCAAAGTTTTCCATGCTGGTACGAAAGCCAATGAAAAAGGCGAAATCGTAACCGCTGGTGGCCGTGTGCTGTGTGTAACTGCACTCGGTAATACCATTGGTGAAGCACAAGCCAAAGCACTTGAATTGTGTCAAAAAGTCACTTTCGACGGCGTTCAATACCGTAAAGATATCGGTTACCGTGCGATTGCACGCGAAAATGCTTGATTGATTTAATTCAGTAAAAAACCCGCCTAGCGCGGGTTTTTTAATGTATATTAATTTTATTTTATAAAATCATTTACTTAAAAATGCTCAGTACTCTATTTACTCAAGGTTCAGAAAAAATACAATATTTAGGTACTTGCTATACACAAGATTGTTTAGAAGCTTTAGGATTTATACTTCAAACACAACAAAATATAGAAAAAGCTCTCCTTCTATCAAATAAACAATATCATGCATTCTTAATTATTTCTGAAAGAAATACTTACGTAGTCCGATCAGGATTTACATCCGGTTATATGGGTGAAGGTCCAAAAGGTCTAGCATCTTCGCTTCAACTTCTCCTGAAACATCAAATAGACATTGAAGAAGTTAATATTTCCGAAAAACTAATGAATAAAGTTAATAAAGCATCAATTTTAGACTCGGATGTGAAACACATATTAGAAAGTAAATTTGTTCGCCCTTTACGTATTCATGAATATATTTATACAATCTATGAAACATTAGAATATCAACAAATTAATGATCGATATTATCCAATTGAGCTTAGCTATCACCTTATCGACCCTCGTATTTTTGATTTAGCTTTAAAGTTTAAAGAAGATCCCAACAATTCAATTATGACAGCATACGCCAGACTTGAAGATATTCTTAGACACAAAACAAAGACAGATTTATTTTCTTCAAATCTGCTAAAGACAGCATTTATTTCTGATAAACATAAATCAATGTATAAGTGGAATGTAGATAATGAAGATGTATCCAATGCTATAGGACGCTTGTTCACCAACATTTTTACAGCATATAGAAATCAACGTGCACATGGAGAAATCAATAAACACTACAAAAAGCAAATACGAGAATTTATGTTAATTAATGAACTTTATCTTTTAGAAAATGAATCAATACCAAACAATTAAAATTTTTTTATCATTATCCCTTTTTCAGCTTTGTATTTTCAAAAAATTTATATAGAAACAAAATTTTTTTAATTATGAGTTTTACTCATTTCAATAAATTTAATCTATTGTTTTATGAGTTAATTTATAAAAACGCCTCACTTTATTATACAAAATTAAGCTAAATATCAGATTTATAATCACTATTATGCATAAAAAAAAATTGTTATGATGTGTCCAATTTTTAGGAATAAGTCATCATGAAAATTGTTTGATTACAGCAATTTACTTTATTCAAACAAAAAAACCTCTCTCCATGATGCTACTGATATCCAATTGCGTTGATGAAAGGGACATTTTAAAGTCACCTGCATCAATCAGTTGATCTGATTCACACTTGATTTAATCTCTCCAATGACATATTCGTAAATTTATCGCCAAATTAAATTTACTAGGACATATACATGAAAAAGCTCCTTGGTCTTATTTTAGGTCTTTCAGTTGGCTTGTCTGGCTGTGGTAAACAGGAAGCACCTGCAAATGATGCAGCTCAAACGAAAGACGCAAATGGTCTGCAAACTGTCACTATGGCTTCTACAGGTTCTGATGCTGAAATCTGGCGTTATATTGCGACACTTCCAGAAACCAAAGCTGCCGGCATTAAACTTGAAGTGAAAAACTTCACCGATTATGTGTCTATGAACACTGCTGTTGGAAATAAAGAAATTGATGTGAATGCATTCCAGTCTTATGCTTATCTGGTTGCTTTCAACGAATCCAATAAAGACAAGATTGCTCCGCTTTCTACCACTTACCTGGAACCAATGGGTATTTACTCAAGTAAAGTGAAGAAACTGGATGAATTCAAAACCGGTGCAACCATTGCCATTCCTAATGATGGTGCCAATGAATCACGTGCATTATTGTTACTTCAATCTGCCGGTTTGCTCAAATTAAAAGCTAATTTTGACAACGTAAAAGGTACCCCTGCCGATGTTGTTGAAAACAACAAAAAGATTGTAATTAAACCGATTCAGATGGCCACTGCAGTACGTGTAAAAGATGAAGTCGATGCGATTGTCCTGGGTAATACCCTGGCAATGGAAGGTGGCTTAAATGTACTGAAAGACTCTATTTACTATGAGCCAGTAGACCAAAGCACAAAAATAAATGTCAACATTCTTGCCGTTGCAGAAGGTCGTCAAAATGACCCTGTACTAAAAAAAGTGGGCGCGCTTTACCACACGGAAGCAGTGAACAAATACGTTCAGGAAAAGTTTGGTGGTACTAAAGTTGACGTAAATAAACCGATTAGCTATCTCACTGAAGCAAAATAGTAATATAATTGGTTCATCTAAACAGGCAAAGCTTCTTTGCCTGTTTTTCTTTTTATAGATAGTTTTTGACCATATGATTGAATTTAAAAATATTTCAAAACACTATCAGCTTAAAGGTCAAACAATTCGTGCCCTGGATCAAATTAATTTACAGATTCCAGCTGGCAGTATTTTTGGCATTATTGGCTATAGTGGTGCGGGTAAAAGTACCTTAATCCGCCTGATTAATTTGCTCGAACGACCAAATGATGGTCAAGTCATCATTAATCAAAAAGATTTTACCGCATTAAATGCACGTTCATTACGTCAGGAACGCGCCAACATTGGTATGATCTTTCAGCATTTTAATTTGTTGCAGAGCAAAACTGTAGCAGCCAATATAGAAATGCCAATGAAATTGTTGGGCTGGAGCAAAGCCGATCGTGAAAAGCGTTTGGCAGAATTGCTCGAGTTTATTGATCTTAAGCATAAAAAAGATGCTTATCCGGATGAACTGTCTGGCGGTCAAAAACAGCGTGTCGGTATTGCCCGTGCCCTCGCCAATCATCCTAAAATTCTACTCTGTGATGAAGCGACCTCGGCACTGGATCCGCAAACCACCAAGTCTGTTTTAGATTTGCTTAAAAAGATTAATAAAGAACAAGGCATTACCATTGTCATGGTGACCCATGAAATGGACGTGATTGAATCTGTGTGTGATTATGTTGCGGTAATGGAACAAGGTCAGGTCATCGAAACGGGTTCGACACTGGAAATTTTCAGTCAGCCACAGCATCCTACCACCAAGAATTTTATTCAAACTGTATTGCAACAACAGTTACCGGTAAACATTTTAAATAGCCTGGAAAACAAAAATCATAACAGCATTTATAGCCTGCAATTTTTGGGTACTTCTGCGCAAGAAACCGTGGTACAGGCAGCGATTAAACAGTTTGATATCAGCTTGAATATCTTGTTTGCCAATATGACTGAAATTAACGGTTCAGTGATTGGACAAATGTTTATACAGCTTTTAGGTGAACCTGCTGTAATTGAACAGACTGTTGCATTTTTCAAGCAAAATGGTGTCAAAGTTGAGCAATCTGGAGTCAGCGCATGAGAGATTTGTTCGTTCAATGGCTGACAGAAATCACGGCACCTTACTGGAAAAGTTCGCTGTCGATTGATCAATTTGTGACAGCATTGCAAGAAACCTTTCATATGGTGTTCTTTGCCATGCTGTTTGGTTGTATCTGGGGCTTTATCCAAGCCATCATTTTATTGGTGACCCGTCCGGCAGGCATTCTGCCGAACCGTGTGATTTATCATGGCTTAAACCCGATTGTAAATGCGCTGCGTTCACTGCCCTTTATTATCTTGCTGATTGCCTTTATTCCACTGACCAAATTGCTTGTAGGGACATCGATTGGTACATGGGCCGCAATTGTGCCGCTGACCATTTATATTGGTCCTTATATGGGCCGATTGATTGAAACTTCATTGCTTGAAGTGAATGAAGGCATTATCGAATCAGCACAAGCCATGGGTGCTTCGCCACTGCAAATTATTTTCAAGTTTATTTTGCCTGAAGCACGCAGTTCACTGATTTTAAACCTGACCACTGCCACCATCAGCCTGATTGGTGCCACTGCAATGGCGGGTGCAGTCGGTGCCGGTGGTATTGGTGATCTTGCCATTTCTTATGGTTATCAGCGCTTTGATACCAGTGTGGTGATTTTGACCGTGATTGTGCTGTTATTACTGGTGCAATTTGTACAAACCTTTGGTGAATGGCTGTCACGTTTAAGATAACCCTATAACCTTAATCCCCCACATTTAAGAGCCTTCCACATGGAGGGCTTTTTTTATCACAAATATAAATCTGAATAAGCGGGTCGTTACACATTACATTCAGCCTGCATAAATAACTCAAAATTCTAAAATCCATTTCATCCTGTTGCAGCGATAATGTTTTAATTTCCTGAGGAATCCCGACTATTTTTCCAGCCAAAAAATAAAATTTGAACTTGAATTAGCTAAATATTAGTCCATGACTTTTCCTAGAGCATGCTAAACTATCCAGTGGTTTTTGCAGGGACTCATTTATGCAGTTTGTTCATCTTGGTATTCATACAGAATTTTCAATTACAGAATCGATCGTACGTATACCTGACTTAGTCAAAGCTGCAGCAAATGAAGATATGCCTGCCCTCGCATTAACAGATTTATCCAACCTGCATGCCGCAGTAAAATTTTATAAAAAGTGTCTCGATAAAGGCATTAAACCCATTTTAGGTTCAGAAATCCGCCTAAATGATGCTGAACATCGCGTGACATTGTTGTCCATGACCAACAAAGGCTGGCGCAGTCTGACCGAACTGGTTTCTGAAGGTTTTATTTCAGGTCAGCAACTGGATATTCCTTGTGTGCAAAAAGACTGGATTTTAGATCAGCATCAAGACCTGATTGTGCTATTGGGCATGCAATCTGATGTCGGCAAAATGCTGATCACATCAAATCCAGATAAGGCTGAACCCCTCCTTCAGGAATGGATTGAAAAATTCGGCAATCGGGTTTATTTGGCTTTGACTCGCACCAACCGCCCTGATGAAGATGCCTTTATTGAAGAAGCCGTCAAACTTGCAAAAAAATACAATATTGGCGTAGTCGCCCATAACGATGTGCACTTTATTACACGTGATGATTTTGAAGCCCACGAAGCACGGGTCTGTATTGCCGATGGTTATGTATTGGGTGATAACCGCCGTCCTAAAACCTATAGCCCTGAACAGTACTTTAAAACCGCTGTAGAAATGACTGAACTATTTTCAGATATTCCAACAGCCATTGAAAATACCTACCACATTGCCAAGCGTTGTAACGTCACTTTACGCTTAGGCTTTAATGACTTACCGGACTACCCGATTCCGGAAGGCCATACCATTGATACCTATTTTGCCCATTTGTCCGAACAAGGTCTGGAAGAACGACTTAACTTTCTTTATCCGCCTGAAAAGCGCGATGAAGACTGGCCAGAAATCCGCAAACCTTATGACGAGCGTTTAGCCTTTGAAGTGAAGATTATTCTCGACATGGGTTTCCCGGGCTACTTCCTGATCGTGATGGACTTCATTCAGTGGTCTAAAGGTAACGGCGTACCTGTGGGTCCAGGTCGTGGCTCGGGTGCAGGTTCACTGGTTGCATATAGCTTAAAGATTACCGATCTTGATCCTCTGCGCTATGACCTGCTGTTCGAACGTTTCTTGAACCCGGAACGTGTGTCGATGCCCGACTTTGACGTCGATTTCTGTATTGCCGGTCGTGACCGCGTGATTGAATATGTGGCTCGTACTTATGGTCACGATGCGGTATCGCAAATTGCAACCTTCGGTACTATGGCTGCTAAAGGTGCAATCCGAGACGTTGCTCGTGTCCTGGGTAAATCCTATGGTTTGGCTGACCGTATTTCTAAAATGATTCCAACCAAGCCATTAGGTTTGAGTCTGGAAGAATCGATAGAAGCCGAGCCACAACTGAAAGATATTGTCACCAACCCATCCAATCCTGACAACGATGATGCCGCTGAAATTTGGGAAATGGCCCTGAAACTAGAAGGCATTACCCGTAATACCGGTAAGCATGCGGGTGGTGTGGTTATTGCACCGACCAAACTCACCGACTATTCAGCAGTCATGTGTGATGCCGATGGTACGGGACGTGTGGCACAGTTCGATAAAGACGACGTTGAATCGGCCGGTCTGGTCAAATTCGACTTCTTGGGCCTGCGTAACCTTACCGTAATTGAAGATGCGATTCAGCATATCAATGCACGTGCTGATATTAGCGAGCCGGTGAATATTTCTTATATTCCGCTGGATGATAAAGCGGCTTACGAGATTTTCGCTTCTGCCAACACCACGGCAGTATTCCAGTTTGAATCCGTGGGTATGAAAAAAATGCTCAAGGAAGCGCGCCCAAGTAAGTTTGAAGAGATTATTGCATTCGTATCCTTGTACCGACCGGGTCCAATGGATCTTATTCCTGACTTTATCCATCGTATGCATGGTGGTGAGTTTGAATATTTACATCCACTGTTAGAAGGCGTACTAGAGCCGACTTACGGCATTATGGTATATCAGGAACAGGTCATGCAGGCTGCGCAGTTCTGTGCAGGTTATAGCCTTGGCGGTGCGGATTTACTGCGCCGTGCCATGGGTAAGAAAAAACCTGAAGAAATGGTCAAACAACGCCAAATCTTTATTAAGGGTGCTGCTGAAAAAGATATTGATGAAGCGACTGCCAACCATATCTTCGACTATATGGAAAAATTCGCCGGCTATGGTTTTAACAAATCACACGCCGCGGCCTATGCCCTGGTTGCCTATCAAACCGCCTGGTTAAAAGCGCATTATCCGGCTGAATTTATGGCAGCGGTCATGACTTCGGAAATGCAGAACACCGACAACGTGGTGTTCCTGATTGATGACTGCCGTCATAACAATTTGGAAGTACTTCCACCTTCGGTGAACATGTCGATCTATCAATTCCATGCCAGTAGCGAAAATACCATTGTCTATGGTTTGGGTGCGATCAAAGGCGTGGGTGAAGCAGCAATGCAGTCGGTGATTGAATCGCGTATCAGTGACGGCCCCTATAAAGACTTATTCGACTTCTGCCACCGAGTCGATTTAAAGAAAATCAATAAACGTACCCTTGAAGCTCTGATTCGTGCAGGTGCTATGGATTGTTTGGGGATTGAACGTGCAGATTTAATGGCACAGCTCCCTGAAGCGGTACAAGCCGCTGAACAGGCACGCTCGAACCGTGAAACCGGTATTATGGATTTGTTTGGTGAAGTTGAAGAAGTTCAGCGTAAACCATCAAAACCGGTGAAACCGTGGTCTGATGAAGTCCGCCTCAAAGGTGAAAAAGATACTTTAGGCCTGTACTTAACTGGCCACCCGATTGATGTGTATCGTCCGGAACTCAAATCTTTTATTCCAGTCCGTATTAATGAACTGACCCCGACCCGTCGTGGTGTGACCACCGTATTTGCCGGTTTGGTTGTAGATATCGCCAATTTCCCGAACCGGATGATGGTGACTCTAGATGATGGTACAGCACGTATTGAAGTGTCGGCCAATCATGAACGTTTCCAGCGTTTTAAAGACATCATCCAGAATGAAAAAGTGGTGGTGATTGAAGGCGAAATATACGAGCGCGAAGGTTTTGACCGTCCTATGGGACGCTTGACCAAAGCCTTTAGCCTGAATGAAATCCGTCAAAAACGTGCCAACAGCATTCAGATCAAGCTGAACCCGGAACATCTCACCGCTTCACTGAGTCAGGATTTACGCAAAATTTTAACGCCATTCTGTAATGTCGACATGTGTAATCATATCCCGATGCAATTACAGATTGATTATGCTTATGCTTCAGCAGACATACATTTAGGCCTGAACTGGAATGTGGCTCCGCTAGATGAACTGCTGGCGAAATTGCGAGATTATTTTGGCAAAGACGTGATTCATATTGAATATCAGGTTAAATCCAAAGCCGCTAAAGCCGTCAGTTACGAGCAGGCCAAGCCTGCCAATGTTCCGCCTCCTCCAGCCAATGTGAGCATGGATGATGCGATGGATATGTATCAGGCTGAAGCCAGTCAATATTCTTAATTTTTAAATATTTAAATTCAAATCGGACACATTATGAGTCAAGTTGACAATGCTGTGGTTTCCGCACATCTCTCCCATGTGCGTATTGTCATGGTTAATACTACCTTGCCAGCCAATATTGGTAGCGCATTACGTGCAATGAAAACCATGGGCCTATCCAAGCTGGTACTGGTCGCGCCCAAAACCTATCCGCATCCGGATATTGATGCCTTGGCCGCAGGTGCAGCCGATCTGATTGAACAGATTGAAATTGTACCGACTTTAGAAGAAGCGATTAAAGATTGCCATCTGGTCTTTGGAACCAGTGCGCGTAGCCGTACCATTCCCTGGCCTTTACTGGATGCCCGACCTGCGGCAGAAAAATCATTACAAGCGGTAGTACAAGACAAACAGGAAATTGCGGTGATTTTTGGCCGTGAAGACCGTGGCTTGACCAATGAAGAATTAGCCCTGGCCAATTATCACGTTACTATTCCAGTCAATAACGATTACGGCGTACTCAATGTTGCGCAAGCCATTCAGGTGATTTGCTATGAAATGCGCATGGCAGCGATGGCGTTGACTGAGCAGAATGAAGATCCTGAAGCAACCATGCCTGTAACAGATGAAATTGACATGCAATGGGACGAACCCCTGGTCACCCATGCGCAAATGGAACAGTTTTACCCGCATATTGAAAAAATGCTGGCCGAAATTGAATTTATGGACCCGAAAAACCCACGATTATTGCCTTTACGCTTGCGCCGATTATTTGGACGTATACAATTAGATCGTATGGAATATCATTTACTTCGTGGCATATTCAGCCGTGTACAGGCATTAAATAACGGTACATGGAAAAAATCTACAGACAAAACAACCGATTCTTCAGAGGATCAATCTAATGCTTAAGCAGCTCAAAGAAGATATACAAGCTGTATTCGCGCGCGATCCTGCCGCTCGAAACACTTTAGAAGTTCTTACCACTTATCCTGGCATACACGCGCTGATTATGCACCGTGTTGCTCATGAACTTTGGCAAAAAGAGTGTAAAGGCTCGGCTCGCCTGCTGTCTTCTTTTAGCCGCTTTGCCACAGGCATTGAAATTCACCCGGGTGCGAAAATTGGCCGCCGTTTTTTTATCGATCATGGCATGGGTGTGGTGATTGGCGAAACTGCCGAGATTGGTGATGATGTCACCCTGTATCACGGCGTAACGCTAGGTGGCACCACCTGGAATAAAGGCAAGCGCCATCCGACTTTGGAAGATGGCGTGGTCGTGGGTGCCGGGGCAAAAATTCTCGGCCCATTTACTGTAGGTAAAAATGCAAAGGTCGGTTCAAATGCCGTGGTGACCAAAGCCGTTCCACCGAATACCACAGCTGTCGGTAATCCGGCGCGCTTTATTACCAAAGACCAGCCTAAAGATGCAGAAGAAGCGCGTCGTCGTGATTATGCAGAAAGTATTGGTTTCCAGCCTTATGCAGCAACACCGGATCAGTCCGACCCGATTCTGGATGGCATGCGTATTTTATTGGATCGTATCCAACTTAATGAAAAACGCATGAATACTTTATGCCAGCGTTTATCTTTGCTTGATCCGACTTTTAAAAAGCAACAGCAAAATGAACAGCCCTTCAGTATTGAAGAACTTAAAATCATTGAAGATGTGCGCCGCGAATGTGAAGCACAAAGCAGTCAATCTAAAGCTTAACCAGCTGATCTGAATCTTAACAAGCGCTTACTTGTATGTTCCTGAGCATTTTTTTAGACTGAGGAACATACTGACTGACCAATTTTAAAATTAAATGAATGGATGACCCATATGATCCTTAAGCCTTTGGCATGTACCTTAATTGCTGTTTCTTTACTTTCGGGGTGTAGCTCGACACCAACAAAAGATAAAAATTCGAATTCCCCTATTGTTTTCACTGAACCTGAATTGACCGCTCCGTTCTATGCATTGAATCCATTTAACTATGATGCCCCCCCTCCATTTGAAATTGCATTACAAAAAGCTGCTGCACAGCCTGTAACAAAAATGGAAGTGACCTCGCCAAGTGATGCTTCGAAAAAAGTAACCCTGGATGTCAACAAGCTGATCATTCCAACAGTCAACAGCAATCAACGTAATGTAAAATATGCTGTTATTGCCGGTGATAATGAATTTGATATCACTGAAATTGATGACTTCTTGCAGTTGGTCGAAGGCAAGGCACGTCATTACCCGCCTCGTTTCACTGAACGTCAGGAACGTAAAGGCTTTGAAGCCAAACTCAAACAAGTGACTCAGCAGCTGGATACCCTGGCTTCTAAAGACAATGCATCTTTTGATGTGTTGATCCGTGCATTTAAAGCCAGCGTAATGGCCCGTAACCTGGACTTGGGCTCAGTCTATACCACCAAATCTTTAACCTATGCACAGCGCATTTTAAGAATCAACACTAATGATGCCGAAGCAAACTTCTGGTTTGGTTTTGGTTTATCTGAAGGTGGTGGTCAACGTGAAGCCATTCCTTATTTAGATAAAGCCATGAAAGCGGGTGTGCAGGAAGCTTATCTTTGTGCGGCAAATAACTACATTGCCATGGAACAAAAGAAAAATGCAATTCAGGTTTTAAAAAATTACAAAGTGAAATATCCGCAGGAAGCTGAAGTTGCTGACCGTTTAATTACTGAAATTGAAAAACAAGGTCGCTGGAATGTATGGCAAGTGCTTAATCCAGCTAAAGCCCCTTAATTTTTAAATCTTAAATGAGCATTTCAAATAGGCCGTTCAGTACGGCCTATTTTTATGTGCATGAATTGAAAATTAGAAGAATTATCGTATGATGAAGAAAAATTCAAACAATACTTAGTTGACAATCTTTATGCCAAAACAAATATATAAAGTTTTATTTGCTTCGCTGCTGAGTAGTTACCTGCTTACAGGTTGTCAAATTGTCAGTGTTAAAAGCCAAGCCATCAATGTCTCGATTGCCAATGAACGTGACAGTATTCTGACCCGCAATAAATTGAGTGAAGCCAGCTTAAATGTACTGTCTATGACCGGTCGTGAAGCTAAAATTTGCTCCGACCAACCCGACCAGTGTATTCAGGAACTGCAACAAATTCCGCAAATTCAGGATGAACAACTGCTCTCTACAGCAAGTGAAATCTATTTAGCCAAAGCCTTAACCTTCGAAAAATCAACTGATTGTAAAGTCGGCATATTGAACAGCACCCGCTCTGAAGAAAAACAAAAACTGCAGCAAGACACCTATGAGCAATGTTTAGATCAGCAACTGTATATGCTGGATCGAAGCATTCGCTATAGCTATGCCTATATGTTTAAAACCAAACGTGAACCCCAAGGCCGTATTTTTGATAACCGGCAGGTTCAGATTCGTGACTTTTATAATTTAGCCCTAGCCAAACTGGTTTCAGCCTATGGCTTACGCTACAAACCCACGACTGTAGAACCGCAAATTAAAGTCGGTAAAAGCATTTACAGCATTAACTTCGATTACTATCCTCAATTAAAAGATCAAAAAATTGAGCAATTGCTTTCCAGTTATAATCTAAACTTTTCAGGTTTACGTTCGATCACCCGCCGCGATGGTTTTGGTTCAGAATTTGTTTTAGTTTTACCGCAAGTCAAAGAGGATATCGGTGAATCTAAACATCCCTATATTATTGACCCGATAAATTTTAGTTATAAAAATGGCATCAATCCGAATATTCATCAAGCGCGCTATCTGGCAGCCACACTGACTGCACAGCCCAAGTCGGCAACCAATGTCAAAGATATTTTAAATAATGCAGAGTTTGAACTCAAAGCCTTTGACCCTTATAAATACGAACAGGTCAATGTAGGCGGCAAAAACTACCCATTGGCTGCCAACTTCTCTACCCCGTATGGCTTATGGCTGGCGCAAAACAATCTGGGCAAAGCAGCTTATTTGACCCTGATCAATCGTGATGAACATCTCACCATGCCGCATTTATACATGCTGGAACCGTATAACCCGAATAAAAAAGTGATTGTACTGGTGCATGGTCTGGCCAGTAGCCCGGAAGCCTGGATTCGTCTGACCAACGATATTATGGGTGATACGGTACTGCGGGAAAACTTCCAGGTCTGGCAAGTGTTTTATTCTACCAATATGCCGATTATTGAAAGCCGCTTTCAGATTTATGCCCTGCTCACTCAAGCCTTTGCCCAGGTCGATGCCAATGCGCCAGCCAAAAAAGATGCAGTACTGGTTGGACATAGTATGGGCGGCATTATCGCCCGTCTTTTGGTCAGTGATGCCGATACCACCAAAAAAGCATTATCGATGATGAATAATCGCCAGTTAAATAAATATCAAAAATTACCGATCATTTCGCAACGTTTGGTGATGAAGGATATTCCTAATTTCTCTCGTGCCATTTTTCTCGCAAGCCCACACAAAGGAACTGATTACGCCGATCGATGGTTTACCAGGGCAGCACGTAAAATCATCCGCATTCCTGGCGCATTTCTCTCTGCAATTAGCGATAGCATACAAAGTCAGGATCTGGATTTTAAAGACTTGTTACAGCAGATTGATCATGGTCTCATCCAAAATGGCCCCAGTGATTTAAGTCACCAATCCAAATTCATGGAACTCACCAAAGATATTCAGCCACGTAAAGGCTTGGTGTTTCACTCCATTATGGGTAATGTGACAACAAGCGATGATCCCAATATCATTACTGATGATGTGGTGCCATATAGAAGCGCGCATTTAGATGGTGCTGCTTCGGAAAAAATCATCAAGGGTGGACATTCGATTCAGGAAACGCCAGAAGCGGTTTTAGAACTGCGTCGAATATTACGACTACATTTGACCAAACTCGGTTTGCATCAACCTTAATGTCCATTGAAACCTCAGTAAAATATCGACTGGCAAAGTCAGGCAAAGTGAACTTTGCTGGTCGATCGGCTCAGAATGAACAGATTGAATCGTTGCCACTCATCTTTGCTTCACGCTAAAACATTTTTGGTTTGCTTTTGCATCACAGCAGAGTTGCTGTTTTTCTATTTTTTACCCATTTACTGCAAAGCATTTTTCGAAATTCCTGCAAATTTGATAAGATATCTGGGCAGATGAGACTCAGTTTTTTCCTAGATCGGGTTGGCTTGAAAATGACAACAATAGCAGCGCCAAAGTCTAGGATTTAACTGGCAGAGATTTATGCATAAATTTGAAATTGGTGAGACAGCCAAGTTTTAACGATTTAAATGTATTCAAATATTTAAGGATTTTACCTCAATGAGTTACCCGGAAATCATGGCTGATTTTTCCAATTTAACGCCTATGATGCAGCAGTACATGAGCGTCAAAATGCAGCATCCACATTCACTGATGTTTTATCGTATGGGTGACTTCTATGAACTGTTTTTTGACGATGCCCACAAAGCAGCCAAATTATTGGGGATTACCTTAACTCATCGTGGCAAGGCCAATGGTGAACCGATTCCCATGGCAGGCGTTCCCTATCATGCAGCCGAAGGCTATTTGGCCCGTCTGGTCAAAAAAGGCGAAACGGTCGTTATTTGTGAACAGCTGGGTGAGGTTACCGGTAAAGGTCCGGTTGAACGCGGTGTAGTCCGTATCATTACTCCGGGCACCCTGACCGATGATGCGCTGTTAAACAGTTATCAATCTTCCAATCTGGTTGCACTGTGCCTACAGCAAGGCCAGATTGGTATTGCACTGCTGGATTTGAGTGCGGGTATTTTCAAAGTCCAGCAACAGGAGTTCCAGCACGAACAGCTGGCGATTGAGCTTTCACGCTTAATGCCAAGTGAAATTGTGGTCGATGAAGACATTGTTGACCCCAATATTATTGAGCAAATTAAAAAGCAACTCGACTGCCCTGTGACCCGCCGCCCCAATGTCGATTTCAACCTGAACAATGCACAAAAAACCTTATGTGACCAGTTTGCGGTAGCTACCCTTTCCGGTTTTGGGATTGATCATTTACCGCTGGCCAAGGCAGCGGCAGCAGCGTTGATTCATTACGCCAAAGAAACCCAGAAGACTGCACTGCCGCATATCCGTTCAATTCAACTGGAACAAAGCAGTGACTTTATTGCTTTAGATCCGGTCACACGCCGTAATCTGGAACTGGTGGAACCATTGTTTGATCATGGCACCTCTTTATTCCAGCTCATTAATGACTGCCAGACCGCAATGGGCGGCCGTCTGCTCAGCCGCACCCTGATGCAGCCTTTACGCGACACCAAAATACTGGATGCCCGTCTGGATGCCATTGCCGCCATGCTGAATGGCTATCATGAGTCTCCTGTTCGTCTGGTTCTGAAAGAGATTAGTGATATTGAGCGTGTATTGAGTCGTGTGGCTTTGGGCAGTGCACGTCCACGTGATCTGGTGCAACTGCGTCAGGCCTGTGCGCAAATTCCTTTCTTACGTCATGCCCTTCAACCGATGACACAAGCCAAGCAATCCGATCTAATTCAGCAATTGAATGATGAACTGGGTGATTTTCATGGCTTACATCAACGCCTGATGTCTGCCATTGTAGAAAATCCGCCGGTATTACTGCGTGATGGCAACGTCATTGCAGAAGGCTTTGACAGCGAACTGGATGAGCTGCGTAAAATCCGTGATCATGCCGGCCAGTTCCTGATCGACCTTGAAACTCAAGAGCGTGCCAACACCGGCATTTCAACGCTGAAAATTGGCTATAACCGTGTCAGTGGCTACTATATTGAACTGACCCGTGCTCAGGCGGATCAGGCACCGGATCATTATATCCGTCGCCAGACTTTAAAAAATGCTGAACGCTATATCACTCCAGAACTGAAATCTTTTGAAGATAAAGTGCTGTCTAGCGAATCACGTGCCCTTGCGCGTGAAAAGATGCTGTTTGAAATGCTGCTGGATGAATTACGTCAAGACATTGGCAATTTACAAATGATGAGTAGCGCGATTGCGCAGATTGACATGCTGGCCAATTTTGCCCATCAGGCCCGTTTGCGTAACTGGTCACGTCCAGAATACAGCCCTGAAATTGGGGTCAAAATTGTTGCCGGCCGACATCCTGTGGTTGAAGCCTTAAGCAAGACAGCCTTTACTCCGAATGACACCACTTTAGATTACAACCACCGTATGGCCATTGTGACCGGGCCGAATATGGGCGGTAAATCGACCTTTATGCGCCAAACCGCATTGATCAGTCTACTCGCCTACTGTGGTGCTTACGTACCGGCCAAATCGGCAGTATTAGGCCCAATTGATCGCGTCTTTACTCGTATTGGTTCAGCAGATGACTTATCTACCGGCAAATCGACCTTTATGGTGGAAATGACGGAAACTTCACAGATTCTACATCATGCCACCAACCAGTCCTTGGTGTTGATGGATGAAGTCGGACGCGGTACCAGTACTTACGATGGTCTATCTTTGGCTTGGGCCTGTGTGATTGACCTGAGCAAGCGCATTAAATGCCTGTGCTTATTTGCCACGCATTATTTTGAACTCACCGAACTGGGTAAAGAGTCAGGCATTGATAACTACCATGTCACGGCCAAAGAACTGAACGGTAATTTAATTTTGCTGCACAAGGTTCAGCATGGTCCTGCCAGTCAAAGTCATGGCTTGCAGGTGGCCAAACTGGCAGGTATTCCAGCCAGCGTGATTAAAGAGGCGCAAAACCGGTTGAAGATTTTGGAAAAGCAGCAACATCAGCAACTCAATAAAGCCGTACAAAATGATTTATTTAGTGTGGTTGATGAACCTGCTATTGAAATCATTGAACGTGTGGTGGAAATTGAAAAAGATGTGCCTGCACTGAATCTGTTAAGATCGCTAGATGTAGACAGCCTTTCTCCTCGGGAAGCCTTGCAACAGATTTATGCATTAAAAGATGCATTAGAAAGCTAATCAAAATCTGCACCAAAAAAGACTTCTAAATAGAAGTCTTTTTCATTTACTACAATTATTTAATGAAATATGCAATTTTTATCAAAATTAACAGCGCTATATATAACAAATATCAATAAAAGCAATTGTTAGTTAGCAGCATTTTTGCCTAAAATACTGCAAGAGTAATTAGAACCATATTTTTTAGGTAGCTGTCGCCATGACCTTTGTTGTCACTGAAAATTGTATTAAATGTAAATACCAAGACTGCGTAGAAGTTTGTCCGGTAGATTGTTTCTACGAAGGTCCAAATTTCCTCGTAATTAATCCTGATGAATGTATTGACTGTGCATTATGCGAACCTGAATGCCCGGCTAATGCTATTTTCTCGGAAGATGAGTTACCTGAAGGTCAAGAAGTCTTTATTGAACTTAATGCTGATCTTTCACAAAAATGGCCAAATATCACTCAAATTGGCGATCAGCCTGCTGACCGTGAAGAATGGAATGGTAAAGCTGACAAGTTACAGTATTTGGAAAAATAATACTGTACTTGGACTTGAAAAAAGATCAGCCTATGCTGATCTTTTTTTATACTGAAAAAATACATTTGATTGCAATATTTTCAAATTTTATCCGTCAAATTAGATTAAAATAGCTCGTGTTTATAAATATTTGATTTCTATAATGAAGCATATTTTAAAGGGATTATTGGGCCTGAGCCTAATCCCACTTGTCATGATTGGATGTACCACATCTCCTCATAAACAAGGGCAAACACCCGATGGGAAACGGATCTTCATACCCCAAGAACGCATTAGCCTGGAACGCCAAATTCCCCCTAAAACAGTGCCTTATGTTTATAATTCATGGGTAGCAATAGGTGATAATTTACATCGTGTACGTGAATATGAAATTTTTCTGGAACGTAATGGGGTGGGTAATATTATCCCGAGTTTTGAATTATTGCGTACCGCTCGTGACTGGCAAAAATGCGGCCGTCCCCAATATATGATTCCAAATCGTGAATTGTGGAACAATCAGATTGCGACATTACGTGTCTTTAAATACCTGGTTGCTGCCAAAGTGCTTACTGACTTTGAAGTGACCTCCGTTTACCGGGATTTGCCACTTAACCAATGTGCCGGTGGTGCAAATTCGTCACGCCACTTATTTAATTCGGCGATCGATTTCCGTATTGGGCCTGAAGTGCCCCAAGCAGAAGATTATGCATTTATTGAAAATAGCAAATTTAAATTATGTCAATTCTGGGTGCAGTACGGACAAAGCCTGAATATGGGGCTGGGTCTGTATGCTTCTGGTCAAATCCATATTGATACTCAAGGGTACCGCACCTGGGGTCCAGACCACTCACGCCACAGCTCGATGTGTAATTTTTAAAATCGTGTATTGTGGTAAAAAAGAGATCCTACTGATCTCTTTTTTATTGCCCTATTTTCAATAAATCAAAACGATAAATTGCACTCTGAATGGAAAGGTTTAAAATGCATGCATCGCAACACAGGTGACAAAACTATGCAACAAATGTGGACAGAGATTGATGCTTACATCGATTCACATTTAATTCCAGAAGACCCCATTCTGCAACAGACATTAAAAAACACCGAAGATAAAGGTTTTCCAGATCACCTTGCCGTCGCGCCTAATCAGGGCATGCTGCTGCAAATGCTTATTCAAATGAACAAGTGCAAGCGTGTGCTTGAATTGGGTACTTTTGCTGCCTACAGTACCATGTGGCTTGCACGTGCCCTGCCTGAGGATGGTTATATCCTAACCATTGAAGGTCGTGATACCCATGCAGCCTTGGGACAAGAAAATATCGATAATGCCAAACTTCCGCAGACCATTGAGCTTAAAGTTGGCCGTGCCGCAGATGTATTAAAGGCATTACCTGACGATTTTGAACCTTTTGACTTTGTGTTTATTGATGCCGACAAACAGAGTTATCCTGAGTATTTGGAACTTAGCTTAAACCTGTCACATTCAGGGACCATTATTGTACTGGATAATGTAATTCGCGCTGGTGATATCATTAACCCCGACAATCACAAACCAAGTATTGAAGGTATTCGTGATATGTTTGCCGCCATGCAAGACCATCCTCGAATTCTGTCCTGTACCGCCTTACAAACAGTTGGAAGCAAAGGACATGATGGCTTTGCTATCGCCATAGTGAAATAATATGACACAAAGGTTAAAAAACAATCTTTTTGTTTTTTTATTTATTTATTAGCTATTTACAAATACTGTCCATATAGTTATCCACAAGTTATGCGGATAACTATGACCAATTATTAAGCGTATTTGTAAAGTATTGATAATACTTATTTCACCACCAATAACGGTACGCTTGAATTTCGGAATATACTGGTTGCCACGCTACCCAAAAAGAATTGGCGAATTTTACTGTGACTAAATGCACCGAGTAATATCAGTTGTATCCCATGTTCGCTTTGATATTCAAGTATATTTTCCGAAACATCACCATAACGGTATTCAGTCACCACATCAAGGCCAGCATCACGTAAATACTGTGAAGGCTCATTCAGTATTTCCGGATGATCACCGACATATAGCAGATGGCATTGCAATAATTTTAATAAATCACTTTGCGCTACACGTTTCATCAAATTGACACAGGTCGGTGAATATTCATAGGCAAAAATAAATCGGGTTGGTGGCTTAAACTGTTCTCCAACTGTCATGATTGTACATTTTGCACCACGAATAAAATTTTCGACATTACTGCCGATCGGCTTGTTTCGTTCCGCAGAGCGCTCCCCGACTCGGCCAATAATGGCTATGTCATCTTCTTTAAGCACATGAAAGCTTTGTTCTAAAAAATCGCCTTTTTCTTGCAGATGCGAGGCACTAATCTGATATTTTTGCTGAATCATTTCAGAAATGTGATTTAAAAGATTATTACTGTAATCCAGTGCCAGTTCACTTTGTTTTTGTTCAAGTTCTGCCAGTTCTTTCAGTAACATTGCATTACTTTCAAAACCAATTACCCCACTGATTTCACCCAAATGATAACTGGCTGGGTAATAGTCTAAAACCTGTAATAATACCAATTCACGTTGTGTCTGCTTCGCAACCCATGCCGCAGCTTCAGCAACTGCATTTACACATGGAGAAGAATCAATACAAGCGATTACACGTTTCATTTTCGCCTCGCTTTTCGCCCATACAGGCTGTAAGTCTAATTGTTATTTTTAACTTAGCATATCTCTTTGTCACTGTGCATGCTTTTATGTAATTAAACTTACTCGCTGATTCATATTCATTTTATTGAAATTTTTTAATCCCGATGACGAATAAATATTGCAGGATTGCCCACAACAATAGTTGTCTTTTCAACATTTTTGGTGACCATGCTATTCATGCCGACAATGGCATGAGCATCAATCTTTACACCATCTTTAACTCCAACATGCGCCCCTAACCAGACATCCTGCCCCACTTCGATGCCTTGCGAACGTACCGGTTGCTGGTAAATGGGCTGCTGCAGTTCCATACCATGGTCAAAGGCATACAGATGGCAGTATGCGGCCATACGGACCTGATCATGCAGCTTAATCCCTGCTCTACCACCATCCAGAATACAGTGATGGTTGATTGCGACTTCATTGCCAATTTCTAAAGGCCCATGTAGCGTGCAATCTGCGGCAATGAAAGTATTATCGCCAATGCTAATCTTGCGACCCGGCTCGGCAAAAATATGGGCCAATGGTGAAATAAAACAGTTTTCACCAATCTCGACAGTTTCCATTTCCATTAAATAAGCCTGATATTCCTTTTGCCATTCTTCCGCCCAGCCACGATTTTTCGGTTTTAATGACCAATATAACCAGGGCATATAATTCAAACGATGCTTATGCTGTTCGCGATATTTTAACAACGGGTCTTGCTCAGTCATGTTCAGGCTCTTCTACAATTTTGAGTTGTTCACGGCCACGGCTTACATCCTGAATTTTCAGTGCAAAAGGCTGGATTTGATGGACTTGTAACAGGGCTTCGACCTGCACACCTGTGGCAGTATATTGTTCCTGAAATTCGATGTGTTGCTGGTTCAGCTCGTATTGAAAGATAGCCCATTCATTGAATTGACAGGAAAAACTGACCTTTTTCTTTTCAATCAGTTCGATTTTTTCCGTCAGTAACAAGCACTGCCCTGCACAACCGCCATAGGCGCGCACCAGACCGCCTGTACCCAGTTTAATACCACCATACCAGCGGTTGACCAGAACGATGATATTGGTTAATTCATTGCCTTCAATCGTGGCCAGAATCGGTCTGCCTGCTGTACCTGATGGCTCACCAGCATCATTAAAACGGACATTGTGACCGATTTTCCATGCCCAGCACTGATGTGTCGTGGTGATATCTTTATGGGCCTCTAAAAAGTTTTTTACATCCTGGTCATTTTCGACTGGTGCAGCAATCGCCTGAAAGCGACTTTTTTTAATGTCTTCTTCAAAAGAAACGGATGAGGCAATCGTAAATGGCATAAATCTGGAATAAATAACAATACAGCGGCAGTATAGCCTGTTTTGAACAGCTTGCAGCTACAAAAAAACCTTCTATAAAAGAAGGTTTCTTAAATTTAAAAAATATTTTAAGTTAAATGATACTGTAATTTATAAGATTAGATCATTCTGATTAAACTTTAATTAAACTGTAAAATCTTCACCCAAATAGACTTTACGTACAGTTTCATTTTCCAGTACGTCTTGCGGTGTGCCTTCCGCAATCACTGCACCTTCACTGACAATATATGCATGCTCACAAATCGCTAAAGTTTCACGTACATTATGATCGGTGATCAATACACCAATTCCACGGTCTTTCAGGTTACGAATAATATCCTTGATATCACCGACAGAAATTGGGTCGACCCCGGCAAAAGGTTCATCCAGTAACATAAACTTAGGATCGGCAGCCAAAGCACGGGCAATTTCAGCACGGCGTCGTTCACCACCCGACACACTCATTCCCAATGAATCTTTAATATGGCTGATTTTAAAGTCAGCCAGCAATTCATTTAAACGCTGCTGACGTTGCTGCTTGTTCAAATCCTTACGGGTTTCCAGAATCGCCATGATGTTTTCAGAAATCGTCAGTTTTCTAAAAATAGAAGCTTCTTGTGGTAAATAACCAATACCTTTACGGGCTCGTTCATGCATGGCCAAATCTGAGAGGTCGAGATCATCTAAATGAATCTCACCTTTGTCCATACGAACCAAACCCACCACCATATAGAAACTTGTAGTTTTACCTGCACCATTGGGACCAAGCAAGCCTACAATTTGCCCACTCTGCATCTGGAAAGACACATCCTTGACGACCCATCTTTTACTATAGTTTTTTGCAAGGTGCTTAATACACAACGTTTGAGGCTGGTTGAGTGATTGATCCATTAATCACGTGCTCCCGGGAAAGATTTTGAGCTTGATGGCGGAATAACAATTTGCACACGGCCTGAAGATGAGCCAGTATTGTTTGGTGTACCCGTTGCTTCTACATCACCTTTATTCATGCTGTATTTCAAGGTATTACCTCGAATACTCGCCCCATCTTGCTGTAACCATGCACCGCCAGTCAAAGTGATGATACCGGTTTCGGCATTATATAAAATCTTTTGTGCCTGACCTTTGGCCAAGCCTTTATTGACATCGGTTTTTTGCTGGAAACGTGCAGGACCGCCACTCGCGATAATGGTGCTGATCTGTTTTTGACTGTTCAGATTTGCCACAATTGAATTGGCTTGCAACTTCATGGTGCCCTGTTCAATGATGACATTACCGGTATAAGTGGTCACACCTGTTTTTTCATTATAGGTGGCACGGTCAGCGACCAATGAAATGGGCTGATTCCGGTCAGAAGGAATGGCAAATGCCGCTGCCGACGAGAATACAACCAAACCGACTAAAGCTGCTTGCTTAAGCAAGGTTTTAGACAATGTAAGCTTAAGATTTTGGTTCATATTTTCCTCGAATATTAAAAAATTCGTATTGACCGTCATTTAAATTGGCTTTCAGACCTTGGCTCACGAATTCAGCTTGCGGAGATTGCACAATGACCTGTTTATCTGTTTCAATTTCCCGGGTTTTAGGATATCCGGTTAATTCTTGAGTCCGAAACTGCATTTGGCCTTGTTGCATCAGCTTGGTTGCTACTACATTCCCTGACAAAACCACGCGTTCATTATCATCATAGCTATTTGCAACTTTGGCATAAAAAGTCGCATCTACTGCGCCGTTCTTATACATTGAGGCATTGAGGTTGGTCAGTTTTGCCGTTTCTTTTTGCAGGTCCTGTTCCAGACGATCCACCTGGGCACGGACATGCAAATTACCGTTATCATCGGTTTGAGTCAGGTTAATTTTTTCAGCGGAATAGGTCATGCTTCTGGCTGAGTCAACCTCAAGCTTGTTACCCTTACCGCTGTAATAGTAGTAACCACCACTTATAGCTGCAATGGCTATAGCAGTTACATATAAAACTTTTGTATCCATAAGTGGGGTACTTAACTCAAATTCAATGGATTATTTAATAATTAATGTGGGACAGCGGTATATTTTTCAAGAAGCTCTTCATAAGCTCCTTTGGCCGTTAAAATCATGTCACAGATTTCACGCACCGCACCACGACCACCCATGGCCTGAGTGACCAGATCAGCACGACGTCGAACTTCGACATGACCATTCGGTACCGTCACTTTCATGCCTGCAATAGCAAATGCTGAAAGATCAGGCCAGTCGTCGCCCATATACAAACAATCTTCTGGAGCAACATTTAATTGGGCACAGGCTTCACGTAATGCAACACCTTTATCTTCACGGCCCTGAAAAACCAGATCGACACCAAGATCGGACATGCGCTTTTCCACAATATTACTTTTACGTCCAGTAATAATAATGACTTTCACACCTGCTTTCTGTACAAGTTTCATGCCCAAACCGTCACGAATATCAAAAGACTTGATTTCATCACCGGTATTGGTCAAGGTGACAAAACCATCACTCAGAATGCCGTCGACATCAAGAACCAAGGCTTCAACATGACGCGCCTGTTCCAATAAAATATAAGATGCCATTTATTAATTTACCCCGGCTTGAATCAAGTCATGCATGCTAATCACACCAATGACCTTATTTGCACTATCTACGACAACAAATTGATTGATTTTCTTTTCGTTCATTCGCTCTAAAGCTTCAACCGCACGAGCGTCTTGTGAAATGGTTAAAGGATTTTTAGTCATGACTTCAGCAACAGCCAAGTTCACATCAAAACCCTGCTGCTTATCAATTAGGCGACGTAAATCTCCATCGGTAAAAATACCCAATAGAACGTCATTTTGATCCACAATTGTGGTTAAACCTAGGCGTTTATTTGAAATTTCGTACAGAACCTGATTCATTGGTGTATCTGGAGATACTTTTGGCAATTCTGTGCCTGTATGCATAAGGTGTTTGACATGTAGCAACAAACGTTTGCCCAAAGCACCGGCTGGATGAGACAGGGCAAAATCATCGGCAGTAAAGCCACGTGCATCAAGTAAGGCAACCGCCAAGGCATCGCCTAAAGCCAAAGTTGCAGTGGTACTTGAGGTCGGTGCCAGACCCAGTGGACAGGCTTCCTGGATATTCCCCAAGGTTAAAGCCACATCCGCATTTTGCGGCATCGGGCCTTTGTCATGCCCACTAATGGTGATTAAAGGAATTTCCAAGCGTTTGATTAAGGGCATGAGCATCATAATTTCGTCGCTCTTGCCCGAATTTGAAATAGCGATTAACACATCACCAGGAACCAGCATGCCCAGGTCGCCATGTCCCGCTTCACCTGGGTGCATAAAGAATGATGGCGTACCTGTAGAGGCAAAGGTTGCTGCCATTTTACGGCCAATATGCCCTGACTTTCCCATACCGGTAATGACTAAACGCCCTCGGCACTGCAAAATAATTTCGCAGGCACGACTAAAACGTTCATCAATTTGCGTCGCCAATATTTCTAGCGCTTGTTCTTCTATACGCAAAGTTTCTAATGCGACTTTTTGAAAGTCTATTTGATTTGGCATATTTGGTGGGTTCAAAGTAGGTTTACCTTAACTCTATATAGAGTTGACTCAGTCTAGCAAAAAATAATTTTCGCAATTTTATCATATCTATGCAAATGGCACGTTTTAATATGTATAAGATTTCATGAATTGTGCAGAAATTATGGTTTGTGGATAAAAAGAAATATCCCTATTCTTCTCATTTCACATAAATTGGAATGATTGCTGATTCAATTTTTATCCCCTAATCTTTTTAAGTCATTATTTTAATTTCAGTAGAGTATAGCATTGCCTACCTTTTAATGATTTCACAGAACGATCCTGCTAAAAAAATCCTGCATTTTTTCGTTTTAACTTTATGAAAAAAAATGCTTAGGTTAAGATGAGCCATCTTTTGGTAGAAACAATTTGAAGACCTATGCAACCTTTTGTTCTATATAACTCAGAGCAACGTAAAAAAGTAGAATTCGTACCTCGTAAAGAAGGTCATATCGACATGTATGTCTGCGGTATGACCGTATATGACTACTGTCATATTGGTCATGCTCGAGTTATGGTTGCATTTGACTACATTATCCGTTTCCTGCGCAGTCAGGGCTGGAATGTAAAATACGTACGTAATATCACCGATATTGATGACAAAATCATCAAACGTGCCAATGAAAATGGCGAAAGCATTACTGCATTGACCGATCGTTTTATCAAAGCCATGAACGAAGATGCGGAAAATTTAGGTTGTTTGCATCCAGATGAAGCTCCTCGTGCGACGGATTATATTGACCAGATGCAAAACATGATTGGCAACTTGGTCAATAACGGCACGGCTTATCCATCTGCAAATGGCGATGTTTATTTTGAAGTAGAAAAATTTGCCAAATATGGCCGACTTTCTGGCCGTAAGCTTGAAGATATGCAAGCCGGTGCATCTGAACGCGTTGATGTTGAAGTAGAAAAGAAACATCCCTTTGACTTTGTACTGTGGAAACATGCCAAGGAAAACGAACCTTCTTGGGCTTCGCCTTGGGGCAATGGCCGTCCGGGCTGGCATATTGAATGTTCAGCCATGTCGACCTGCTGCCTAGGCAACCATTTTGATATTCACGGTGGCGGTTCAGATTTAACTTTCCCGCATCATGAAAATGAAATTGCGCAATCGGAAGCCTCAACTGGTGAACAGTATGTCAATTACTGGATGCACGTCGGCTTTATTAATGTTGATGGCGAAAAAATGTCGAAGTCTTTAGGTAACTTCTTCACCATTCGTGATGTAATGGATAAGTTCCATCCTGAAGTGATCCGTTTCTTTATTGTTTCTTCGCATTACCGTAGCCCTGTTAACTTCTCTGACACCGCTTTAAAAGAAGCAAAAAATACCCTTTCCCGTTTCTATCATTCATTTAAAGCTTATCAACAAGCTTATGGTGAAAAAACGGTAGATAGTTTAGATGATGCTTTAGTTGAGCGTTTTAATGCAGCCATGCGTGATGATTTCAATACCGCTGAAGCTATTGCTGTGCTGTTTGAAATTAACAAAGAATTGAACCGTGCCGTGAAAGATGAAAATGCCGAACAGGCTGCAGTGTATTATTCTACTTTACGTCACTTGACCAATATTTTAGGTTTGGCACAGCACAATGTAGATGATTTCTTGAAGTCGGATATTGGTCAGGAAGCATTAGGCTTGTCAGAACAACAGATTGAAGATTTGATTCAGCAACGTAAAGATGCAAAAAAAGCCAAGGAATTTGCTAAAGCCGATGAAATTCGCCAGTCTTTGCTCGATCAAGGTGTAGTTCTGGAAGATACGCGTCAAGGAACAATTTGGCGTCGTGCTGATTAATTAAACATTTGGAAGCATAAAGAGTTGACAGTTTAATTAAACTCTCTATAATTCACTTCCATATTGCGGGAATAGCTCAGTTGGTAGAGCATAACCTTGCCAAGGTTGGGGTCGGGAGTTCGAGTCTCCTTTCCCGCTCCAGAATACGAAAAAGCCCTTATCATTGATAAGGGCTTTTTTTATAACAAGATTTTATCATTGATTTTTTTAGGTAAGTTGAGCCTCCAAGGAAGCTCAACTTAAAAATATAAAAATAGGTTTGATGTTTAGTATTATAAATCAAAAAATAATTTTCAGATTTAATAAATATTTTAGTGAATTCATATGATTAATATTTTGCTGAATTAAGTATAAAAGATACATTTTTATCCTTTTCCCTTCCCTCATTCCAGCTATGTTAATCTTTGAACAGATAATGAATCTTGAAACAAGAGGATAGCATCATGGGTTACCAGCACATCTTAGTTTCTGTGGATGATTCCCCTATCTCTCTCGCTGCAGCTGACCAAGCAATGATGTTGGCTAAAGCCATGGGAAGTAAAGTGACTATAGTCAGTATTGTGGTTATCGATCCTTTAACCAGTGTCAGTTTTTATAAAAATGTACCTGGAGTCACAGATTATTTTATGGAGGCCCAAGCCCATGCTAAAAATATATTGGCTGAGCTAGCTGTCAGATTTTCTGAAGCAGGCATTACAGCAGAAACTAAACTTTTAGCCAAACAATCACCGAGTGAAGGCATTGCTGAACTTGCCGATGAATTAAATGCTGATTTAATTGTAGTCGGCTCGCATGGGCGTACAGGTTTGAAAAAGACTTTTATTGGCAGTATCGCACAAGACATTCTGACGGCAAGTCATGTTCCTGTACTTGTGGTCAAACACACCCATTCATAGTTTTTAATCCTGAATTAACCCACATCATGTGGGTTAATTTATTTATAGTGATTTAACATTTATAAAAATAAAAGCCAGAGTAATATCACCAAAATGACAATACTATTACGACCATAAACCAATACACATCATCATGCTTGAAGCATAAACTTTGCGCACATCTTTTTTATAGATATGCAAAGAGTAAAACATGTCACAACAAGATTATGAAAATGGATTAAAAGTTCGTACTGAAGTTATGGGCGAGACTTTTGTAAAACGTGCACAGGACAATACTGTGGCCTTTACTCAACCGTTACAAGACTGGATTAACGAACATGCCTGGGGTTCAACCTGGCAACGTGAAGGTGTTCTCCCGCGTAAATATCGTTCACTAATCACCATTGCTTTTTTAACTGCCCAAAAAAGCCCAACCGAACTTAAGGGTCATGTACGTGGTGCACTCAATAATGGTGCAACGGTAGAAGAAATTCAGGAAGTGTTATTACACAGCTTGCCATACTGTGGCGCTCCTGCTACCCAGGAAGCCTTTCGTGCTGCACTTGAAGTCATCAATGAATATCAAAAACCTGAATAGGCGTGTTTTAGTTTTTTTGCTTGATTTTTATAGAAATAGCTTAAGTATTTTATGATTCAGCCTGGTTAGACTATTCTGAACTTAGGCTATTTCACTTTTAATGGCCTGAGTCATTTAGACACATCCATCTGAACGTTTTATTGAGGCTGCAATTTCCCTTGACTGAGCTGCAAAGTTTCAGCCTGTAAATATTCCAGTTCTTCTTTATAATGGGTGACATAGATCATCGGCACGTCCAGCTCATCTTTCATCCGTTTTAAAAACGGTAAAATCTGTTGTTTTAACTGGCTATCTAATCCGGTAAGCGGTTCATCCAGCAACAGTAAATTCGGTGAAGATAACAGTGCCCGACCTATCGATACACGCTGAGCTTCGCCACCTGAAAGCTGATGTGCTTTACGATGAATTAAAGGTTTTAATTCTAATAATTCTACAATGTCATCAAACTGGAATTTTCGTTCCGATGCAGCCAGCAATTTTTCTGCATAGCACAAATTCTGTTTTACATTCAGATGCGGAAATAGCAAAGCCTGTTGAAAAATTAAAGCGATTTTGCGTTGATGCATCGGCACCTGAATGTTTTGCCGGGTATCGACCAAAATGTGTTGATTAAACTGAATATAACCCTGAGTAGGCTTTAATAATCCCACAATATTTTTTAACAAAGTGCTTTTGCCACAACCAGAAGCACCGACAATCCCCAAAAGTGACTGCTGCATCTCCAGTTCAATATTCAACAGGCAATTATCTTGTTGATATTGAAATGCACATTTCAACATTTCAAGCTCCCAATTTGCGTTGATATTTTTGCAGAATAAAATAATTGGCAATTAAGGCGCTAAAAGCCAAAATAAGTGATAAAGCCACCAGTCGCATTGCCATATCTTCACCATTGGGTTGTTGCAGCAAGGAATAAATCGTGATTGGAATGGTGCGGGTTTCATCCGGAATATTACCTACAAAAGTAATGGTGGCGCCAAACTCTCCCAGACTGCGGCTAAAACATAAAATGCTGCCAATCACGATGCCAGGAATAGCCAGCGGCAAATTGATACTGAAAAATACTCTCCACGGCGCCGCTCCCAGTGAACCTGCAATCTGTTCCAGTTGCTGGTTCATCAGCTGAAATGAAAGCCGAATCGGTTGCACCATCAGGGGAAATGCCACAATCATCGATGCCAAAACCGCGCCTTTCCAGTTAAAGGCCAACTGTATGCCCAGTGTGTGCAGATATTTTCCAATGATGCCCTGATTGCCAAATAGTACCAGCAGTAAATAGCCCAGCACCACCGGAGGGAGCACCATCGGTAACTGTAAAAATGCTTCAACCAGAAACTTAAGCCGAAATTCATGCCGTGCCAATATCCACGCCAATCCGATAGCAAAAGGCAAGCAAAACAAGGTCGCAAAACTTGCCACTTTGGCTGATAAATAAAGTGCACTGAGTTCTTCCGGACTTAACATCTTTCAGCCATTTCCCCCGTGATCTGCCTAAGATTTCAGGCTAAAACCATATTTTTTAAATACTGCTTTGGCTTGAGCACTTTTTTCCACAAACTGTTCAAACTGCGCTGCCTCTTTATTCTGTTCGCCCTGCTTGGTTAAAGCCAGTGGATACGCAATCGGGCTATGTGAGTTTGCCGAAAAAGTACCGATGATTTTTACTTTCTGGCTGATCAAGGCATCGGTTTTATAGACGATCCCCACCTCACATTCACCTCGCTCAACAAAAGCCAAGGCTGAACGGACATCATCCGTTCCGACAATCCGACCCTTTAAATGATCCAGCCAGTTCAGCTGAATCAGGCTCTGTTTGGCATATTTACCAGCAGGCACAGATTCCATTTGTCCTGTACAAAGATGCCCTTTAAATGCTTGGGCAAACTTAAAATTGGGCTGTGGCTTAAATGCAATGTTTAAATTTTTTGGACTGATGGCCACCAGTTGGTTAAACAATACGGACTTGGCTCTGTTTTGATGAATGATCTGCTTTTTGATCAAATAATTCATCCAGTCCTGATCGGCCGAGAAAAATACATCACTGCTCGCCCCAGCCTGCACCTGTTTGGCCAAAGCTGAGGATGCACCAAATACAGGTACGATTTTAGTTTGAGGATGTTTGGCCTGGTAAATATGGGCAATATCGGTCATGGCATCGCTCAGACTGGCCGCAGCATAAAGTTTCACTGTTCCAGCATGGGTTGCAGAAAATATAGATGCAAAACAAACTGATAAAAACAGAAAATTTTTCATGTGCATTTTCCTCATCAGTGAATAAATAAGCCTTGGACGATATCCCCTTCAGCCAGGCTTTGCCCTGCGGGAATCCGTACCAGACAATTGGCCTGCATTAAATTGCTCAGCATATGCGATTGCTGTTTGGACAGACTTTTTACTTTTAAAATCGACTGATCAAAACTGGCGGACATTCTTAAAAAACGTTCTCTGCTGTCCATTTTTAAATCATGGGTGAGTACTGCACTAAACCAGTTTGGCTGCTGCTTTTGTCCCTGTAAGGCATTTAATAAAGTTGCAGTATAAATTTGCATGCCCACATAGACTGCTGCGGGATTGCCCGGTAGCCCCAATAAATAGCAACTTGTTCGGGCATCTCGAGTTAATTCTGCAAAGAACATCGGCTTGCCCGGTTTCTGTTTCACTTTCCAGAACAGCTGTTCAAAGCCTAAATCCAGTGCTACCGGCCGAATAAAATCATAATCACCTACCGATACACCGCCGGTAGTTAAAATCAGGTCATGACTTGCCGATAATTCCTGAATGAGTGCCTGAACCGCATCTTCCGTATCTGCCACATGGAATATTTCGACCTGTTGTCCTGCATTTTGAAACCAGGCTTCAATCAAAGGCCCATTGGCATCGAAAATTTTTCCTGCTGTAAAGTCAGCTACACTTTCTGCGACCTCATCTCCAGTAATGACTACCACAACTTTAGGATATCCAAAGACTTCAACACTTTGAATGCCGGCCATGCTTAGGGATGCAATGGCACCTACAGAAAGTAACTGCCCCCTGTTGGCCAGCAGTTGCCCGATAGAAATTTCTTCACCCACATCACGAATGTCGGCATTGGCATTTAGATTTTCCATTATTTGAATTCTGGATGAATCGATGAGCTTGACAATTTCCTGGCGCGCCACCGTGGTGGTTCCAAACGGAATTTTGGCACCAGTAAAAATCCGCACCGCCTGCCCGGCTTGGAGTTGCAGCTCATCCTGTTGTCCGGCCCGAATTTCACCGATCAGTTTAAATTCGCTACGCGGCTCAATTGCAGATTGGGCACACAGCGCATAGCCATCTACGGCACTTTGCGAAAATAAGGGCAGATTGATGGCAGCATACACATCTTGCGCTAAATAACGGTTTAGCGCTCGATTTACGCCAAGACTTTCCGTGGCGAGGCTCTGGGTCTTCTGCAAAATTAAATTCAAGGCCTGATCTACCGTAATCAGACCAGGCTCTGCTCCGCACCCAGACATTAGGCTATTCATTGATAGCCACCTTGATGTGGAATATTTTTTTGCACATCAAATAAATGCACCAATGCAGGCAGCACTGCAATTAAAGATTCTTTGGCACCTTGGCGACTCCCCGGCAAGGTCATCACCAGACTGTTATCAATATAACCCGCCACACCGCGACTTAAGGCCGCATAAGGTGTACGTTTTTGGCCAAAACTACGTGAAGCTTCCATCAGTCCGGGAATTTCACGTTTTAATAAAGGCTGAATGGTTTCGACAGTTAAGTCTTTCGGCCCCAGCCCTGTACCACCCACGGTTAGAATCAGCGGATAGTCATTTTTTTGCTGTTCGATCAGTGCCAGCAACTGTTCAGGGCTATCCGGAATCACCTGATAGGCAATCTGGCTAAAATTGGCTTCCTGTAAAATTTCCAGTACATTTTTCCCTGCCGTATCCGGTTTTTTGCCTGCGGCCACGGTATCGGACAACACAATGATAGACGCAGGCAAAGCTTCTTTTAAAGCACGGGTAAAATGGGACTTGCCGCCTTTTTTCTTTTGCAATTTAACATGATCCAGACATAGGTCTTCAGGCTCACAATGCGGTTTAAGCATGTCATAGAGGGTTAACCCAGCCAGGCTGACTGCGGTTAATGCTTCCATTTCTACACCCGTTGGACCAATGGTTTCTACGGTAGCTATGATTTCGACATGCGCATCAAACAGCTCATATTCAACGTCAGCACGGTAAATTGGTAATGGATGACATAGCGGAATCAGTTCATCGGTACGTTTGGCCGCTAAAATTCCCGCAATACGTGCAGTTTTCAGTGCATCGCCTTTTTCAGTATTGCCATTACGTAACAACTCAATGCAATGTGGTGGGGCATGCAGAATCCCAGTGGCTACTGCAGTACGATAACTCTCTGCTTTCATCCCGACATTTTTCATTGCATATTTCCTGAATTCATTTTTACTTTAAATATTGCTGTTGACTGACATCTACCCTGGTTCAATAAGTAGATTAATCTGCTTTTAATGATGACAATGTGCATGATCACCGCGTGCAGGTTGTTTATCTGCATATTGTTTATCTGCATGATGATGTGCATGCCCCTGTTCCGCTGTATCTTTACGGATACAGCAACCTTCTACATATTGACTGCTGCCATCCATGTAAAATTCCTCTTTCCACACCGGAACTTCATGCTTGACTCGTTCAACGGCTTCTTCACAGGCAGCAAAGGCTTCGCGGCGATGTGCCGCATAGGCAATGGCAATAATGGCCTTTTCACCAATATCCAAAGCGCCAATCCGGTGAATCACCCGCACATAAGACACTGCATATTTGGCTTGAATCTCCTGCTCGATCTGACGGATCATTTTTTCCCCGACAGGGGCATAAGCGGTATATTTCAGCGCTTTAACCGCTTTACCTTCATGGTGATTACGCACGGTGCCGATGAACACCCCAATACCACCGCATTCAGGAAACTGCTCAATCTGATCAAAGCTGTCTAAAGTTAAGGCGGTATCCTGAATTCTGGAAAATGCTTTGAGTTGTTCCATTTCAGCCTCCCGCCACTGGAGACAACAGCACGAGGGTACTGTCTGCATTCAGCTGAGTTTGACGGGGAATGATGTCCTCACCGATGGCACAGGCACAGCGTTCAATCATGGCAAAAGCTGCCGGATAATCCTGTCCGACTTGCACCAAAACCTCAGCAACAGTGCTTTGAGCACTGCACCACAGGGCTAAATTTTCGGGTAACTGTCGTTCTACCGCACCGAAGGCTTCAATTTGAATTTTGATCTGTGACATTTTAACCTCCAAGCATGTGCATACTAATTTTGCGGCTGCTTTTATCCATACTTTGATTTTTTAAACGTTGCTCTATGGCGTGAAAGCCTTGCTCTTTATGCCAGATATAGTTGAATAATGCGCTATGCAAGCTCACCTCACTCAAGGATTCAGATGCAGCCAGTGCTTTAATTTCAGTTTTTAGCTGCAAACCTTGCGGTGCAAACAGGCAGTTATAAAACTCGCCTTGTGCAGTTAAACGCAGCCGATCGCAGCTGCCACAAAATGAGTTAGTGATGGTGGATATGATTCCGAGCGGATGACCATCAATAAAATACTGTCGTGCTGGTTCCGAAGCTGATTGCACTGAATCATTTGTCCTTTGGGTTAAAGTAAATTCAGTACCGAGATGATTTAAAATTTGCTGTTCACTGACCACATGTGCAGTCGACCATTTACGCTCACCGTCCAGTGGCATAAATTCAATAAAACGGAGCTGGATATTTTCCTCAACTGACCAGCGTGCCAACGGCAAAATCTGATTATCATTGATGCCGTTCATCAATACGCTATTGATCTTGATGGGCAAACCGGTCTCTTGTGCTGCACGAATTCCGTCAAGTACGGGGCTTAAATCTTTTTGGGTCAGCTGTTTAAATTGATCAGCATCCAGACTATCCAGACTGATGTTTAAATCATCCAGTCCAGCCTGTTTTAAAGCCTGTGCATATTGTTTGAGATAATGACCATTGCTGGTCATGGAGATGCGTTTCAGTCCCAAGGGTTTCAGGTTTTGCAATTGTGCCACAAAATGCACCACCCCTTGACGCATTAACGGTTCGCCACCGGTAATGCGAATCGCTTCTATGCCACGACGCACCATAAAAGCACAAAAATGATAAAGCTCTTCAAAACTGAGCAAGTCCTGTTTTTTCATCCATTCAGGATGTTCCGGCATGCAATAGACACACTTAAAATTACAGCGATCGGTCACTGAAATTCGCAATTTACGCTTGCTTCGACCAAACTGATCGACAAATCGCGCATCGGTTTCAAGTTCTGTCATCATATTCATGTTGAACATCCATCTTTAGGCATCTTGTTGTAATTGCACAGATGTTGTGCGCAAGATTTAAAGTGCCCAATCTTGTTATTGTTAGAATTGCAATAAGTGTTCCAAGTTTGTGCCCAAAGGCAAAAGATTCTGTTTTAATGCAGAAATTTAAGTTGTTGATGCTGCTGTAGCTCATCCAGTGAATTAATGCTGTGAAAAAATAGGGCACGATTTTTGAAACTTGCCACCTGAGCGTGCAAGTCGGCAAAACAGTGTTTTAGACTGCGCTGTTTTTGTTCGAGATGATTGATAAAGGTAGGTAGACTACTGCGTTTAAGCAGACAAAATGGATACAGGGCCGTACCATTAATTTCCACATAGGCCACCTCTGCCAGACTGTTTTTCGCCAAAACCTGATGCAACTTGAGTAGAACTCGTGAAGGGATATAGGTCACATCGCAAGGGACAAATAGCACATAGTCGGCCTGTACATGTGCCCAAGCGCTTTTCATGCCCATCAGTGGACCTAAAAAGCCGCTTTCATCATCCTGATAGCAATGAATGCTGGGAATAATTTTCTGGTAAATCGAATCATCCCGGTGGCTGTTAATCCAGACGTGCGCTACATCGGATTTTAACTGTTGATGGATTTTGATCAGTTGAATCTGGTCATCAAATTTCTGCAACAGCTTATTGATGCCATTCATGCGCCGTGCCTGCCCCCCGGCTAAAATCACCAGATCGGTGCTTGGATAAACAGCATTTTTTAATGTTTTTCTCATTCTACCGCCTCCATTTGACAAGCCTTGATCAGGCCACGAATTTCAGGCAAACATGAACCGCAGTTACCGCCCGCTTTTAAGCATGCAGTAACCTGTTTTTCATCGGTGATATTTTTGGTTTTGATGGTATCAATAATTCGGTTTTTACCGACTTTAAAACAGCTACAGACCAGTGGACCTTCATTGTTGGCCATCGACATTGGCTGTCCTGCCAGTAAGGCTTTACGGTGCATTGCACTTAAACGTTCACGCTTAAACAGGCTTGCGACCCAGTCGCGGTCTGGCAATAAAGCCTTCGGTGCAATATACAGGCTGGCAATCAAGTGCCCATCCTTCAACACCACACTGTGACTGATATGCGCAGTTTGATCTTCAATGTTCAACCATTCAAAACTTTCATCCTGAAACGGTAGCAGCTCTTTTAACTGTTCAGTGGTCTGGGTAAATTTTTTACGGTCTGCCAGTTCATAACGCACGGCTTTGGCGGTGGTGATTTTGGTCCACCACACGGTGTTTTGAATGGAAGATTGCACGACCTTTTCAAAGCCCTGACGCACATAAAATACGCCTTGCCACTGGCTATAAAAGGGATGGATGATCACCGGGGTATGCTTAAATTCAGGTTCACCGGAAATGACATCCACCACTGGATTGACGACCTTGCCAATCCGTGCATCCGATGCGACCTGATCATTCCAGTGAATGGGTGCAAACACCTGTCCACGGCGAATGTTGTCACTAACCGTGGCACGAAGTACACAATTGCCCCACTTCGATTTAACTTCCACCAACTCGCCATCTTTCACCCCATATTTCAAAGCATCATGCGGATGAATTTCACAATACGGCTCGGCGCGGTGGCTACCTAAATTGGCAGATAAACCGGTACGGCTCATGGTGTGCCACTGGTCACGAATTCGACCGGTATTCAAAACCAGTGGAAACTCATTACAGGTTTGATGTACCGGATTCACTGCAGAGATGGCAATAAATTTGGCTTTTCCATCAGCATGACTAAACTGACCTTGAGGATAAAGTCGAGCTACGAAACCATCTGCCTGATCTTTAGTCCAGACAGGCCATTGCACCGGTTTTAAAGCCTCATATTCACTTGTAGTTAAATCCGTTAAACCATTTAAATTGAAATAGCGGAAATATGGCGTTATATCGCGCTGGCTTAAATCTGCATTTTGATGTGCGGATAAACGGGCATGTTCCAGGAAAATGTCATGGCTATTGTTAAAATCAAAACCGCTAAAGCCCATGCGTTTTGCGACCTGACTGATCGCCCACCAGTCGGCTTTTGCCTCTAGCGGTGCATCTAGAAATGCACGCTGTCTGGAAATACGGCGTTCAGAATTGGTAACAGTGCCGTCCTTTTCGCCCCAGCCTAAAGCCGGTAACAGCACATCGGCGTATTGCGTGGTGTCGGTGTCCTGGCAAATGTCGGACACCACCACAAATTCACACTTATCTAAGGCACGTTTGACCTGATCAGCATCGGGTAAGCTCACCACCGGATTGGTGGCCATAATCCAGATGGCTTTAATCTTGCCACTTTCAACTGCATGAAATAAATCGACCGCCTTAAAACCTGCCTGCTTGGCAATATAAGGACTTTGCCAAAAGTCTTGCACCAGTTGTTGATGGCTTACATTTTCCAGTTCTAGATGTGCCGCCAACATATTTGCCAAACCACCAACTTCACGACCACCCATGGCATTCGGTTGACCCGTCATAGAAAAAGGTGCTGCACCGAGTTTGCCAATTTTCCCAGTGAATAAATGACAATTGGTAATGCTGTTGGCTTTATTCACTCCTTGCGAAGACTGATTCACCCCCATAGAAAACAGGGTCATCACTTTTTCAGTTTGGGCAAATTTTTCATAAAAAACTTGCAGTTTTTCCAATGAAATACCGGTACGTACCGCGACATCTTCAATGGACGATTCAGTTTGGCTATGTGCCAAAGCTTGCTCTAAACCTTGGGTATGTGCAGCAATAAAATCTGGATCAGCATGACCATTTTGCGCTAAATATTGTAATAAGCCGTTAAACAATGCGACATCTTGTCCGGGTAAAATCGGCAAATGTAAGTCTGCTGCTTCACAGGTACTGGTAAAGCGCGGATCAATCACCACCACAAACAGATCACGCTGTTCTTTGACTTGCATAATGCGTTGATACAGCACCGGATGACACCATGCCGTATTTGAACCAACCAGCACCACCATGTCGGTATGTTCAAAATCTGCATAACTGGCCGGAACAATATCTTCACCGAAAGCACGTTTGTGTGCCGCAACTGCGGAAGACATGCACAGCCGTGAATTGGTATCGATATTGGCCGTGCCCAAATAACCTTTAACGAATTTATTCACCACATAATAGTCTTCAGTCAGCAATTGTCCTGATACATAAAAGGCAATACTGTCACGGCCATATTGATCGATACATTGTTGAAATTTATTGGCAATACTTGAAATAGCCGTGTCCCAGTTGCTAGCCTGACGTTCTGTGTGTCGCCCCATCATCGGTTCAAGCACACGGGTTTCCAGCCCCAAGGTATCCGCCAGATTACTGCCTTTAATGCACAGCTTGCCGTAGTTGGAAGGATGATGAATATCTCCCTCAACCGTGACTTTTTGACCAAATGGCGTTTGGGTGACATGTGCAGTCACACCACAACCTACCCCGCAATAGGGACAGGTGGTATTGGTGATTTTGGTATTTTTTTCTGTGGAGCTATGCAGTTCCATAACGGGAATACTATTCATGGATGCTCCTTTTTATTGAATAAATTCACTTGAATAATTTCTTCTATTTTCCAAGCTATCTAAATCTTTAGAGTTCACGTAAGCATGTATTCTGTCGAGGTGGCATGGATGCCACCGTTTCCCATCCCTTGCACTGCTTTTCAAAGCAGTGCTTAAAAAACAGCTCAGGACGTAATGTATGGGAAACAAAGATTTTTGTTACTTTTGATCTTTCAAAAGTAAGATCATGCCTGCGCAATTACTCTTTAGGTATTAATGCAAAGTGTGGCTGTGCAAATATTTAAAATTGAACGAATACCACTCATGTGATTAGCCTGCTTTCTTTAATGCAAAATCTTTACCAAAGAGCAATTTATTACGAATATTACTGATTGGCGTTTGATCAGAAATCAGTTCTGCATACCAGGCACCATCTTCAGTATCACCAAACAGCACTGCACCAATGACTTTATCTTTTTGAATAATTATGCGTTTATAGATCTGACGTTTTTCATCATTCAAGATAATGTCTTCATAATCATCCTGCGGTTCAAAGTTTCCTGCTGAAAATACATCACAGCCACTGACCTTGAGTTGTGTCGGAACTGTCGGAGCTTTAAAAGTTAAGCTGCCGTGTTCAGCCAGATGTGAGGCACAAATAAAGGCTTGACCCCAAAGTGGTTCAACTAGACCGAAGGTTTGATTACGGTGCTCAATACATTCACCCACCGCATAAATACTCGGGTCAAAAGTTTGCATGGTGTCATTCACAATCACGCCACGGTTACAGCGTAAGCCTGCACTTTGCGCCAATGCCATATTCGGACGGATCCCGACAGCAAAGACCACCAGATCAGCATCCAGCACCGTGCCATCTTTCAGTTGGATTTGCTTCACATGACCCTCTTCGCCAATCAGTTGTTCGGTATTGGCTTGAGTAATGATGTTGATGCCCTTGGCTTCAATACTTTGCCTTAACAAGCTGCTTGCACGGCTATCCAGTTGACGTTCCATGATGCGGTCCATCAAATGTAAAACCGTCACATTCATGCCACGTTGTTTCAGACCATACGCTGCTTCAAGCCCAAGCAGACCGCCACCAATCACCACGGCATTCTGTTTAGACTTGCAGTAATCCAGCATGGTGTTGACATCATAGATATCACGGAAACTGAGCACACCTTTTAAGTCACTACCCGGAATTGGCGGAATAAAGGGCTTGGAGCCTGTCGCCAGGATCAAACGGTCATAATCCACCACCACGCCTTTTTCGGTATAGACCTGTTTACGTGGACGGTCGATTTTCACCGCAGCATCACCAGCAATAAAGCGAATACCCTTCTCTGCATACCAGGCATGCGGATGCAGCATAATGTCATCAATGGTTTTATCACCTGACAGGACTGGCGAGAGCATGATGCGGTTATAGTTGCCCCAAGGTTCTTCACCAATCACGGTCACTTCATAACGCTCAGGCGCCATATCAAGTAAATCTTCCAGACAACGCATACCTGCCAGACCATTGCCTACCAGCACCAGTTTCATCTTTTCCTGAGCAGTGCCATTGTTGGTGATATAGGTTTTTTGCGGCGTTGGATGAACCCAGACTTTGCCTTGTTCAATTTTGCTTGGAAATACCAGCAGCTTTTGGTCTTTATCTTCCAGACAACGCCCAGTGGCCAGACTGAAATGCTGTTTATAGATTGGAGAGGCAACCACACGCTCACCTTGTAAATCCCCCACAATCCCGCGTGACATCACAAAGGCTTGGCTGAACGGATCCTGGTTACTTAAGGCATAAACACGCTTTTCATTGCCGACACGGAACAGCGCAATTTGTTGATCGTTGATCAATGCACCCACCCCGGTATTGGGCGTGATGTCATCCAGACTGCAAACTTCGACCCATTCCAGCTCATTCATTTCTTTTAAAATTGTCATCTTTATTCTCCTTTATTTCCCTGAAGATGCTTAAGCTTCAACTACAGGGATACGGCTTGCATCGCGTTCCGCTGCAGTTTTTGGTCGAATTTGTCCACGTTCAGCGGCGAACTGAATATGCGGATCATTTTGCTTTTCAGCTTTTGCATTGATAAAGGTTTTAAAGCGTTTACGCACTTCAGGATCTTCCACAGCGGTACGCCATTCATCCTGATAGGTGCCGACGACATGCTCCATACGGCGTTCCAGTTCAGCAGCGATGCCTAAAGAATCTCCAACCACAACGGCTTTAAGATAGTCCAGCCCGCCTTCCAGATTGTCACGCCATACCGAAGTACGTTGCAGGCGGTCTGCAGTCTGGATATAGAACATAAAGAAGCGGTCGATATAACGAATCAGGGTTTGTGTATCTAGGTCAGATGCCAGTAATTCAGCATGGCGTGGTTTCATGCCACCATTACCGCAAACATATAAGTTCCAGCCTTTTTCAGTCGCGATAACGCCAACATCTTTACCTTGAGCTTCGGCACATTCACGGGTACAGCCAGATACGGCCATTTTCAGTTTGTGTGGAGAACGCAAACCTTTGTAGCGGTTTTCCAGGAAGATCGCCAAACCGACCGAATCATCTACGCCATAACGGCACCAGGTACTACCGACACAGGATTTCACAGTACGCAGCGACTTACCGTAAGCATGACCCGATTCAAAACCGGCATGAATCAGTTTTTCCCAGATTTCAGGCAGTTGATGAACTTGCGCACCAAACATGTCGACACGTTGGCCACCGGTGAGTTTGGTATATAAGCCATATTCTTTGGCGATTTGACCAATAGCAATCAAGCCATCTGGCGTCACTTCACCGCCTGCCATACGTGGCACAATCGAGTAAGAACCGTCTTTTTGGATATTACCCAGATAATAGTCATTACTGTCTTGCAAGCCGGCATGGCTTGGCTTTAATACAAAGTCATTCCAGCAAGATGCCAGGATATTTGCCACCGTTGGTTTACAGATATCACAGCCCAATCCATGACCATGCTGCCCGATCAGATCATCAAAGGTCTTGATTTCATTGACACGAACCAGGTGGTATAGCTCTTGGCGTGAATAGGCAAAGTGTTCACACAGATGGTTATTGACCGTCACGCCTTGGCGTTGCAATTCAGACTTCAACACTTGCGTGACCAGTGGCGCACAGCCACCACAGGCTGTTGCCGCTTTGGTGCATTTTTTCAGTGCACCGAGTGAAGTTGAACCCTCTGCAATTGCACTGCAAATATCGGCCTTAGAGACGTTATTACATGAACAGATGATTGCACTGTCAGGCAGTAAATCGACACCGCTGCCACCAGCTTTGGCGCTTGATTGTGTATAGCCCGGCATAATCAGGCTTTCAGGATTTTCTGGAATGTCCAATCCATTCAGCATCATTTGCAGCAGGTCATTATATTCTTTGGCACAGCCCACCAGCACTGCACCGAGTAATCTGGTTTTTTCCGCATTCACCACAATCTTTTTATAAATCATGGCATCTTCATCGGCATAGAAATAGCTGAGCGCATTTGGGGTCATGGCATGGGCATCACCCACCGATGCCACATCAACCCCCATCAGTTTCAGCTTGGTGCTCATATCGGCGCCAGCAAATGTATTGCAGGCTTGATCCATCACATGCTTGGCTGCAATACGCGCCATGTCATAGCCCGGTGCAACCAAACCGTAGATTTTATTTTGCCAAAGCGCACATTCACCAATTGCATAAATGTCTGTATTTGACGTTTGGCAATAATCATTGATCACGATACCGCCACGCTCACCAAGCGCCAGACCACTTTGACGTGCCAATTCATCACGTGGGCGAATACCCGCAGAGAATAAAACGATATCGGTTTCAAGTTCAGAACCATCGCCAAACTTCATCACGTGCGTGGTGTTAATGCCTGCCTCGATGCATTGAGTAGCTTTTTGGGTATGAACTTTTACACCCAGATTTTCGATTTTTGCACGTAAAACCTTGCCACCCAGGTCATCAATTTGCACTGCCATTAAGCGAGGTGCAAATTCCACCACATGCGTTTCCAAGTCCAGATCACGCAGTGCTTTAGCAGCTTCAAGACCTAACAGGCCACCGCCAATTACCACACCTGTCTTGGCATTTAAACTGGCTGCACGAATGGCATCCAGATCTTCAATGGTGCGATAAACAAAACAGTTTTCACGCTCATTACCCGGAATAGGAGGAACAAAAGCATATGAACCGGTTGCCAGCACCAATTTGTCATAACTAATCACATCGCCATGATTGGTGGTAACCGTTTTATTTAAAGTGTCGATTGCATTGGCTTTAGTGCTGAGGCGTAAATCAATGCCATACGCATCAGCAAAATCTGCACGGCAAAGCGTGAGGTCTTTGGCTGATTTACCGGTGAAATATTCGGTTAAATGAACACGGTCATAGGCTAAACGTGGTTCTTCTGCCAAGATGGTAATTTCAACTTCATCACCTGCATGTTCAAGCACGGATTCAATAAATTTGTGTCCTACCATGCCATGGCCAATCATTACCAGTTTCATATTGCTTCTCCTATTCTTTTAATCTATTGATTTAAGCCATGTTGTTTCGTTCAAGCACTGCTTGTTCATACAATTTTTGTTCCTTCTCTTTATGTTCAACCGAGAAGCGAATCATCAGAACAAAACTTGCTGCAAGGACTACAAATCCCCCCAGAAACATCAGGCAAGTTTGAATATCCAGCATGCCTTTCAACAAGAAACCAGCTGCAACTGCACCTACGTTACCGCCTGCACCAATAATGCCTGCTACGCCACCCAAAGCATCACGGTCAATAAATGGCACCAGTGCATAGGTTGCACCACAAGCCATATGGGTAAATAAGGCAAACACGGTCATGGTTAAAATCGCCAGCATTGCGCTATTCATTTGTGAGAACACGATCAGGAACAAACCCTCCATCAAGATCATGGTAAACAACACCTTGGTACGGCCATCCAGACCTTTTTTGGTTGCCACCTTGTCGGAGACAATTCCACCTAAAGCACGGGCAAACAGCGCGAGCAAACCAAAGATCCCGGCAGCCAGCCCTGCTTCTTTCAGGCCAAAGCTAAAATGTTCAACGTAGTACATTGCCACGATGTTATGAATGAAGATTTCAATACCGAAACACGCAGCATAGGCACCAAACAGAATCCAGACACGGTAGTTGCGCGCAGCATGCATCAGAATTGCCATACCGCCTTTTTTATCGCTACCGACTTGAATGCCTTGCGCACGAAGTTCCTTAAAGTTACCTTGTGGACAGTCTTGAGTGAATTTCCAGTAAAGCGCACCGACAATCAGCATCATTACACCTGGAACAATCAGGGCAATTCTCCAGCCCATCGCCTGTTCAACACCAAACATCACCAAGGCAGCAAGCATTAACGGCATAAGCGCTTGTGTTGCACCACCGCCGGCATTCCCCCAACCTGCTGATGCAGCATTGGCCGTACCCACCACATTTGGAGCGAACATGATACTGGTGTGATATTGGGTGATCACGAAGCTGGCACCAATCGCACCAATCAATAAGCGGAAAAATAAGAAAGATTCATAGCTGTTGGCAGATGCCACACCAAATACAGGAATACTGCCGATAATTAATAATGCGGTATAGGTTTTGCGTGGACCGTATTTGTCGCATAAAGGCCCGACAATCAGCCGGACAATAATGGTAATAGCCACGGCGGCAATATTGATATTGGCAATCTGGTCTTTGGTGAGATGAAATTCACCTGCAATGACCGGCATTAGAGGTGCACAGGCAAACCAGGCAAAGAAGCAGACAAAAAAGGCGAGCCAACTCATGTGGAAGGCTCTCATCGCCGCGCTGTTAAAACTAAAAAGACTTATTTTTGTTGCCTTTTTTTCATATAAATTTGAAGACATAACCTTCTCCTTCCTGAACTGAACGTATTGGGTTATCTGTTATGCGGATAGCTGCATAGCAGATTCGATCAGAACGGACATCGTTGGCCGTCTTACAAATTTTTTAGAGTCGTCTTTGACTCAGTAGAGATTTAGCAATGATTGTGCCAACAATAATAAAATATCTTTAAATTATTATTTTTTAACATTTTTATTTAAGTTTTACCTTTTTTTGCACAAACCAGTTGCTTCATCTGCTCTACTGAACAACAAAATGAGTATTCACAGCAACTGCACTTGTGCTTCCTCGTAGCGCATTTTTGCATCAAGACAGTGCAATACGCTGTTCGATTCAAGTTTTATGCCTGATTCTTATAAAAAAATAGAGTTTTATTAATTTTGGCATTTAAATTGCTTTCGATTAGATATAAATTTTTCTGGCTCTGCTTAGATGGTATTTAGCTCAATATGCCAAAACTAAAAATTGCACTGATTGATGACGATCAAGAACGTGCCAACTATATAAAAGCTTCCCTGATCGAACATCATTTCGAGGTGGTTGCCTGCCTGACCATCGACCATTTAAGCCTGTTCCGTTTAGAACAGTTACATGCAGATGTGATTTTGCTGGACATGGATCATCCCCATCGCGACATTATTGAAAGTTGTGTCAGCCAGTTCGATTTACCCACCGTGCTGTTTACTAAAAACAGTCATAAAGACACCATTAAAAGTGCCATTGATGCCGGGGTCACGGCGTATATCGTGGACGGGATTGATCCGGCCAAACTACAAAACATTCTGGAAATTTCGATTGCCCAGTATAAAAAACATAAAAAATTACTGGATGATCTGGAAGAGACCAAAAATAAACTGGCTGACCGTAAGGTGGTAGATCAAGCCAAAGTGCTGATGATGCAATTGCATTCCCTCACTGAAGATCAGGCATTTCAATTACTCAGAAAAAATGCCATGAGCCATCGCATGACCATTGGAGAAATGGCACGGCGTTTATTGGATGCCCAACAACTGTTACAAAACCAATTCAAGGATTAGCCCATGACAGATTTAGAAAAAACCCAAATCCAGATTGGCTACATTCCTTTGCTTGACTGTGTGGCTATCCTTTGGGCCAAACAGCGTGGCTTTTTTGCAGAGCTTGGTCTGGAGGTTACCTTAGTCAAGGAAGCCTCATGGGCAAGTCTCAGAGACCGGCTGGCCTTCGGCTTTCTGGATGCCGCCCATTGCCTGTCTGCCATGCTTCCTGCCGCAGCACTAGGTGAAGACCAGTTGGGCATTCCCTTACAAACGGCATTGGTGCTCAGTCATAACCGCGCCTTTATCAGTTTGAGCCAGAAATTATGTTTCGACCTGCACATTTCAGCGCAAGATAATGCCCAACAATCGGCAGAAAAAATTGTCTCCGCCATACAAACACAACAATCAATTCAACTGGCGCATGTGTTTAAGCAGTCCATTCATCATTATTGTTTAAGAGAATGGTTAGCCCTTGCCAATGCTGAGGTCGCAGAAAAAATCAAACTCACCACCCTTCCGCCTCCGTATATGGTGGAAGCCTTAAGCAATCATGTCATTGATGGTTTCTGTGTCGGGGAACCCTGGAACACTCAAGGAGAACTGTTGGGCATCAGTCAGATTGTGGCCAGCAGTCAGGATGTTATTCCCAAGGTTGCAGACAAGGTACTGGCTGTCACGGCCGACTGGGCAGCACAGCATCCTCATACTCACCGTGCTTTAGTGGCTGCGATTGAAAAAGCACAGCAAGAATTGCAGACGTTGGAGGACTATACCGAAGTCTGGAAAATGCTAGTTGACTTTAATATTGTTCAGTTCCAATGTTCCGACAGCATACATGTGAAAAAATTCCATTCTATCCAGAATATTATCCGTAACTTTGTCATTGAATCATCCGTGCCAAAGCTGACAGATTTTCACTGGCTGATTCAGCAAATGCTGAAATGGGATCACATTAACCTGAATCAGCAAAACATTGATCAGATCAGCCAGAACTGTATTTTATCCTTGCAGAAATAGACCAACATCAGTATTGCCCCAGCGATAAAAAAACTGACCAAATGCTGGGGCTAAACCATTCATTTTGATTATTTTATCGCTATTATCGAATTTTAATCTTTTATTTTTATTTACGCGATTTTCCACAATTTTTCTCCACATTTTTACGTTATCTTACGCACAAAACGACATATGGAACATTCAATAATGAAACGCATACAACCGCGTTGGAAATTAAGTGCATTAAGTTGTGCTTTGTTTACTTTTATGTCCCCAACTTGGGCTGCTGATAGCACAACAGATACAACTACAACAGACAGCACTGCGGCCCAAACCGCACCGGTACAAACCCTGACGACCCTAAAGTTTCAAGCTGCCCCGGCTCAAGCCAAAGACCCTGATATCGGTGCAGTGGCCAAAACCATTGTCACCCGGGAAGAAATGCTGCAATTTGGTGATCAGTCGGTAAATGATACCTTACGCCGTGCAGCCGGTTTTCAAATGCCCACTCCAGGACAAGGTCCGCGTGGTGGTGGCAGTGCTTCAGCTATGCGTTTTCGTGGTGGCGGTGCCCCGGTATTTTTAATCAATGGAGAACCAGTTCAAGGCGGTCCACGTGGTGGCATGTCGGTTGTTGACAGCATTACGCCAGACATGATCGAACGGATTGAAATTACCAAACAGCCAAGTGTCGCTCAGGCCTCCGTGGCATCTTCCGCAGTCATCAATATTATTCTAAAAGAACCGCTGGATCATGCCCACATCAGTGGAACCGTCCGTGCGGGATATGGCTTGGCAAAATCGGATCAACAAGAAGAACAACGTAAAAATATCAGTGTTCAGGCCGATGGTCGTGATAATGCCTGGTTATACAGCATGTCTGCCAACCAGATGTGGAATGACACCACCTCGATCACCCAGACCCAAACCAGCAGCGAAACCCGCGAACAAAAGCGCATTACTGAACGCAAGTCGCAAATGCTGGCACCGCGTGTAGAGTATCAGCTGGATGACCAGCAAAAACTGGTTGCCGAAGTGTTCTATCGTAATAATGAAAGTGACGGTATCCGTGGCGATCAGACTCAAAATGACAAGAACGACAGTATCCGTTTAAATACCCGTTATGAACGCAAGGACAAGGGCAATTCCGACAAGATTCGTCTTTCTGTAGAACAGCAAAATGAAACTGAATCGACCCAGTCACCGCTATTCAGCAGCTATACCGATGAAACCGTGAATGAATATGGTGTGGCTTATGATGGTGTGCGTAAGTTTGGTGAAACCAAGCAACTGAAATTTGGTAGTGATATTCGCTCGAGTGAACTTGAGAGCAATATTACAGATACACTGGATGAACAGCGTTATGCACTCTATACCGAAGGTAGCTGGAAGTTTAGCGACCGGCAAACCCTAACCTTGGGTGCGCGTCAGGAATGGATTAACCGTTCAGGACTGGTGGATTATAGTGACCAGCACTTTAGCCCCGTTTTGGCTCATCGCTTTGATTTTGACGATCATTGGTCATTACAAACCAATATCAGCCAGGCGTTCCGCAGTCCAAAAACAGACCAGCTGTTACCCACAGTTTCTGTTTCTACCGACAGTGATGCCGGCAGCCTGAATAACCCTGACCGTGGCGGCAATCCAAATTTACGTCCGGAAAAAATTACCGCCTTTGAGTCTACCCTGGGTTATAACACCCCGGCAGGCGGCATCAATATCACGGCGTACCAACGCGAAATTGAGGATTATATTGAGAAAGTGATTCGTCAGGAAAATGGTCGTTTTGTTGAAAGACCTACTAACCAGAACAATGCCACTACTTATGGTGTTGAAATTGCTGCTCGTTATGCGTTAAAGCAAACTGAAAATGGGCATGCATTTATGTTGAATGGTCAACTATCGACGGTGCGTGCAAAAATTGAAGATGCCAATCATCAACAACGTTTAGCCAGTGATGTTGCGCCTTATACAGCAAGTGCCGGTTTGTCTTATAATTATCAGCCTTGGCATCTTTCCAGCAGTGTGAATCTGAACTATGTTCCTGAATTTACCCGTGCCTTGGATAACCAGCCTTATGACCGTACCAGCAATAAACGGGTTAACATGGATATCAGTGTGACCAAACGCTTTAATGATGACTGGGCAACCACACTCAGTGCACGCAATGTTTTAAGTACAGATTATAAAGAGCGTTTAACCAAACAGTCGGATGGCAGCCTGTATGAATCACGGGTAAATCACGCTATTCCAAGTGTACTTATCAGTGTAGAAAAGAAATTCTAAACTAAAAGATAAAAACCGGTGCCAGACACCGGTTTTTTTTGCAAGCTCGTTGTTGGATATCAGCCTGTCTCTGGTTAAGCGAATAAAAACTTTGTATGGACTCTACCATACAGCCCCATTCAAGGTAAATGTTAAACAAGCAAGGCTTTCAGCAAACTCGTTATTCTTAAGGTATGCTGTTTATTGCCCTTTTGTTCCATCACCTTATGTTCAATGCGCCATAAATAATCAAAAATTTCCGACTCGCTTGCATTTTCATTCAGCATGTTAAAAATTTTTGGTAAATAATCCTCATATTCATCCCGCATGGACGGATTACAACAAATCCCCAAGGGATCCCATTCCTGCAGTAAAATTTTATGTATGGCATGCAATAATGTGACATCTTTTTTTTGTGCGGCTTCCATACACCCCCTAAAATTTCATATAACAATCATACAAATAGAATATTGCGTGTTCAGTAATAGATGATCCATTGCGATCAGCAAAATACTGATATAGCCCTTGCAGATTTGCTGTTAATCCTTTTTTTTATCCCTAAAAAATGATTTTTTAGATTATCTCTTACATTAAAAGTTGTATCACTCATTCAAGCTAATTCCAAGACCTTCAGCATTTTAATTTTCTACAATCTCGGCATAAAAAATATCAAAATTTAAATGGTAGGTTTTTGGTAGGTGGGATTTTTTTACGCTTCATTGAATACTCAAATCACGGTGAGGGTCACCGATAATACAATGAATGGTAGAAGGAATCGCACCATGGCTTTTAAAAATATTGCAGATCAAACCAACGGTTTTTATATTCCCTGTGTTTCACTTTTCGGCCCAGGCTGTGCCAAAGAAATTGGCGCAAAGGCACAAAGTTTAGGCGCAAAAAAAGCTTTAATTGTGACAGATGCAGGCCTGTTCAAATTTGGTGTGGCAGATAGCATTGCAGCTTATTTGAAAGATGCTGGTGTAGACAGTCACATTTTCCCGGGTGCAGAGCCTAACCCAACCGATATTAATGTTCATAATGGCGTTCAAGCTTATAACGAACATGCCTGTGACTTTATTGTGTCCCTAGGTGGTGGTTCATCGCATGACTGTGCCAAAGGTATTGGCCTGGTAACCGCTGGCGGTGGTCATATCCGTGACTATGAAGGGATTGATAAAAGCACCGTACCGATGACACCGCTGATTGCGATCAACACCACAGCGGGTACTGCATCTGAAATGACGCGCTTCTGTATTATTACCAATACCGAAACCCATGTAAAAATGGCCATTGTCGATTGGCGTTGTACCCCACTCATTGCCATTGATGATCCTAAATTAATGCTGGCCAAACCTGCAGCCTTAACTGCCGCAACAGGGATGGATGCTTTGACGCATGCGGTTGAAGCCTATGTTTCCACTGCAGCCAATCCAATTACCGATGCCTGTGCAGAAAAAGCCATTAGCATGATTAGCGAGTGGCTCAGCCCTGCCGTTGCCAATGGTAATAATCTGGAAGCGCGTGATGCCATGAGCTATGCGCAATATCTTGCCGGCATGGCCTTTAACAATGCATCACTCGGTTATGTCCATGCGATGGCACATCAGCTGGGCGGTTTCTACAACTTGCCACACGGAGTATGTAATGCTGTATTACTTCCGCATGTATGCGAGTTTAACCTGATTGCCTGCCCGGACCGTTATGCCAAAATCGCCCAGTTAATGGGGGTAAATACAGAGGGCTTAACCGTAACTGAAGCAGCTTATGAAGCGATCCAGGCGATTCGTCAACTTTCAGCCTCAATTGGCATTCCATCAGGTTTAGCTGAATTGGGCGTAAAAGAAAGCGACTTAGCCATCATGTCAGAAAATGCACAGAAAGATGCCTGCATGCTAACCAACCCACGTAAAGCCAGCCATGCTCAAGTGGTTGATATATTCAAAGCGGCGCTGTAAGTCCTCAAGGTAAGTCTTCTCCCCAATCTTTGACTTACACTTTTAGCAACCAAGGTTTGCACTTCGTCAAGAAGTGCGCCAAGAAAAAGTATCCGGTACCCTTTCTTGGCTTATCCTGTTCCCTTTATTACAGGATAAAGAACTGCGGTTGCTTCTTTTTTTATAAAAATAATTCAATTTGACAAATCACTGCTCATCAGGAAGGATAAGAAAAAACAGATGATTCTAAATGAGTATAAAAATGAGCAATGGCAGCACCGTTCCCCTTTATCAATTGGATGTATTAGGTACAGGTTATGAACAGGCCACTTTAAATTTCCCCGATGATTATGAAGGACAAGTTACTGCAACTTTAATCCGAAAAAAAGCAGCGCAAGCCACAAACAAAGCCGTATTATATATTCATGGTTTTATTGATTATTTTTTTCAAACCGAAATGGCAGAATTGTTTAACCAGCATGGTTTTGACTTTTATGCACTCGATTTACGTAAATATGGCCGCTCGATTCTGCCTCATCAAAAATATTATAACGTACGTGAAATTGCCGAATACGATGCCGAAATTACTGAAGCCTTAAACATTATTGCGGCTGAAGGGCATGATGCCGTTCTGCTCTCTGGCCATTCGACAGGCGGACTCACCACCACTTTATATGCTGCACATCACCCTGATCATCCTTTAATTAAGGCACTCTGGGTCAATAGTCCCTTTTATGACTTCAACATGAATCCGATCAAAAAAAAGCTCGGCCTTCCCAATTTAAGCCGGGTCGGCAAAATTTGTCCGGATTTAAAAATTCCCAGCAATCTGAATAAATGGTATACTCCCAGCCTGCATAAAAATTTCCATGGCGAATGGTACTTTAATCTGGACTGGAAACCGCCTTCCTACCCTTTGGTACGCCTGAGTTTTGTAAGGGCAATTTTTGAAGCACAAAAAGAAATTCATCAAGGAGTGACATTAAATGTCCCTGCCTTGGTCATGCATTCACACCAAACCAAAAATCCGAAAAAATGGCATAAATATGCTCAAACCAGTGATGTGATTCTGGATGTCAAACATATAGACAAATATGCCAAAAAAATTAAAGGTGATGTCACCCTCAGCGAAATCAAAAATGGCTTACATGATTTGGTGCTGTCTGAAAAATCGGTGCGCGAAAATGTCTATCAACAGCTGTTTGAATGGCTAGAACTGAAAGGTTTATAAAGATAATGATGCAGCAATATTGGCATTAATTATCTTTATATTTAAGCAAAGTTTGATGCACGGGATGGGTTCTGGGCATCAGCTCAATCAAGCGCTCCACCGCATCAATCGCTTCAGGAAAACGTGCCACATGTTTAAGTAAAACATCGGTTTCATTGGCTTTGAAGATGGCATCACTTAAACGTGATTCCAGACAATCACGCCAGGCACATAAAAAAGGACTTTCGGTTTTGGCTAAAAATATGCCGGTGCACAGTTTTAAGGCCGAATCAATATAGCCGGCATCCAAAGACTGTTCTGTCAATAAAAAGTCAGCCTCGACATGGGCCAACAACCGATAAGGTCTGGAACCCAGCATACCACCCAGTACATCACGCAACTGTGACATTTCTGCTTTTAAGGTGCCTATACTGACTTTTCGCTCACCATATAAAGCCTGATGTAGATTATCCAGGCTTAAACCTTGTGGACATAAGGCTAGGATGGTCAAAATTTCAATTTGGCGTGGGGTCAGAACCAGCACCTTGCCGTTAAACAAAACCTGAGGCACAGAAAAAGCCCGAATAAACAGATGCTGCTTTTGGTATTCCAGCAAAGCCGATTGAATAATCGAAGCACAGCGTTCCGCTGCAAGCAGTCCCAAACTGTTATGCTTTTGCCAGGTAGTCGACAAGTCAATCACCCCTAACACCTGTTTGGAATAAGGATCAATAATCGGGGCAGCATAACAGACCCAATCATGAATGGAAGGCATGTAATGTTCGTTAGAAAAAACGCAACTGGATTGCTGGGTTTTTAATGACAGTGCCAAGGCATTGGTTCCGACCAGTTCCTCGCGCCATTGCCCGCCTTCAATAAAATGCACACTTTCTGCTGCACTCTGCATTTGTGGGCTGGATGCCGTCCAGATAATGGTGCTACCGATATCCCCGACTGCAATCACCATCGAAGACTGTTCAGCAATATGCTTTAAATCCTGTGCACAATGTTGCAAGGCATTTGCCAAAGCCGAAGGATAGGTTTCTTTTTGTAAGTGGACCAGTGGGGCGGCTAAACGGTCCTTGGGAATTTCGGCCGAGGATGAACGTTGCCAGGAACTCGCAATACTTTGACCCAGTTGTTCCGCATGTAAGACAGATAAACTGCTACTTTGCCTAAACTGATCAATTTTATGCCTTTTTTGCATCAAATTTTGTTTTGTCATCATTCCTTATTCTCACAACAATTCATGATTTACATCCACTGTAATCGCTATTTTTTATGCTGGATTGAAAAGATTGTAAACCTTCTTGTATCCAACCTTTCTCCAACCTTATTCAGGTTATGCTAATCATATAATGTACACAAGTACCTTATATACCAAAGCTGTAGATACGGTTTTAAGACACTAAAATAAGCAAAGGAAATACATATGCGTTACGTCGATCCTAACCAACCTGGTTCAAAAGTTCAGTTTAAAGCCCAATATGAAAACTTCATTGGTGGACAATGGGTAGCTCCTGTCAAAGGAGAATACTTTGACAATATTTCGCCTGTAGATGGCAAAGCCTTCACCAAAGTTCCGCGTTCTAGCGTTGAAGATATTGAACTGGCTCTTGATGCGGCACATAAAGCCAAAGCACAATGGAACAAGTCATCGCCAACGACCCGTTCCAATATCCTGTTAAAAATTGCCGACCGTTTAGAAGCTAATCTGGAGCTTTTGGCGGTTGCTGAAACCTGGGATAATGGTAAGCCGATTCGTGAAACCCTGGCTGCCGATATTCCTTTGGCGATTGATCATTTCCGCTATTTTGCCGGCTGTATCCGTGCACAAGAAGGCGGCATTTCAGAAATCGATGAAGATACTATTGCCTACCATTTTCATGAACCTTTAGGTGTAGTCGGACAAATCATTCCATGGAACTTCCCGATTTTAATGGCAACCTGGAAACTGGCTCCGGCTCTGGCTGCAGGTAACTGTATTGTTTTAAAACCGGCTGAACAAACTCCGGTCAGTATTTTGGTGCTGGTTGAACTGATTCAAGACCTGCTGCCTGCAGGTGTATTAAACGTTGTGAATGGTTATGGCGTTGAAGTAGGTCGTCCTCTTGCTACCAATCCACGTATTGCCAAAATTGCATTTACCGGCTCAACAGCTGTCGGTCAGCAGATCATGCAATATGCAACCGAAAATATTATTCCAGTCACACTAGAGCTGGGTGGTAAATCACCGAACATTTTCTTTGAAGATGTCATGGCGCAACAAGATGACTACCTAGAAAAAGCACTGGAAGGCTTTACCATGTTTGCCCTGAACCAGGGGGAAATCTGTACCTGTCCATCACGTGCTTTGGTTCAGGAAAGTATTGCTGACCAGTTCTTAGAGATGGCAGTAGAGCGGGTAAAACGCATTAAGACCGGTCATCCGCTAGATACCGACACCATGATTGGTGCTCAGGCTTCCCAGGAACAACAAGACAAAATTCTGGGCTGTATCGCGACAGGACGTGGAGAAGGTGCGGAACTACTGACGGGTGGTGAAGCACGCCATGAAGTCGGCCAAGGTTTCTACATTGAACCGACCATTTTCAAAGGCACCAATGACATGCGTACATTCCAGGAAGAAATTTTTGGACCGGTACTTGCAGTGACCACCTTTAAAGATTTTGATGATGCCATCAAAATTGCCAACGATACCATCTATGGTTTAGGTGCAGGTGTCTGGTCACGTTCAGCGCATACTTCATATCGTGCAGGCCGTGCGATTGAAGCGGGTCGTGTATGGACCAACTGTTATCATATCTACCCTGCACATGCGGCATTCGGTGGTTATAAAAAATCAGGTATTGGCCGTGAAAACCACAAGATGATGCTTGATCATTACCAGCAAACCAAAAACTTGCTGGTGAGCTATGCCACTAAGCCAATGGGCTTCTTCTAAAAATAACGTTGTATAAACTAGCTCAAAAGCGAACTTCGGTTCGCTTTTTTTTCTTTAAATTGCAAATGATCAATAGAGAAATCTTCATTTTTCTGACTATTCAGGCTAAATTGCTCTTATTCCTGACCGCTTAGAAAAAACAGTATGACTACAGCCTCTCCAGACTTTCCCGACACCATTTATGCCATTCAACATCTTGCCTTTGAAGACTTGGGGGCATTTGAAGATGTCTTTTATCAACTCGGTTTTCGGGTGCGTTATTTTGAAGCCGGTGTAGATGATTTAACCAAAGCATTTCAGTATACAGGTTTGACCATTATTTTAGGTGGACCGATTGGAGTGTATGAAACTGATGACTACCCTTTCTTACAACAAGAAATAGACTTACTAAAAGTTCGCTTAAAAGAAAACTTGCCAACTTTAGGCATCTGTCTGGGTGCTCAACTGATTGCCCATGCCTTAGGTGCCAAAGTTTATGCTGGACATCAAAAGGAAATTGGCTGGAGTCAACTCAGCATTTCAGATGCAGTAAATAATCTGCTTGCGCCATTAGCTGAAACCCCGGTATTACACTGGCATGGCGATACTTTTGATTTGCCTGAGCAGGCTACATTATTGGCAAGTTCAGAGATTTATCCTCATCAGGCATTTTCGATCGGTAAAAATATTCTGGCCTTACAATTCCATTTAGAAGTTGCAGGCGATAGTTTGGAAAAATGGCTGATTGGCCATACCTGCGAATTAAGAAAAGCCAACGTTAACATTCTGGCTTTGCGGTCAGACAATCAACGCTATGCCCATGCATCAGAAGTTCAGGCACATGCTGTATTGCAGGCATATCTTAAACAGATTTCAGCAATTTAAATTAACTTGTTAAATTAACTTCCAATAAAAAAGCACCATCTCAATGGTGCTTTTTTATGAGCCAATTCGTACTTATTTTTTCGCAGGAACAGAGGCTTCAGTGGTAATGTTTACCGTGATTTTATCGCCTACATTCGGAACATAAGCACCTACGCCAAATGCTGAACGGTTAAATGAAGTCGTTGCATTAAAACCAATAGCCTCTGCTTTAGTCATTGGGTGTACACCCTGTTTGTTTAAGACTGCATCTAAAACTACCAGTTTAGTTACATCTTTTACGGTCAGGTTACCTGTGATTTTATATTTGTTTTTGCCTAAAGCCTGAACTTTAGTACTTTTGAAAGTAATGTTTGGATACTTAGCCGCATCAAAAAAATCTGCTGTTTTTAAATGCTCATCCAATGCTTTGACATTGGTATTCAAACTCGATAAAGGAATGGTCACATTCACGGATGAATTTGCAGGTTTTGCATTATCGACGTTAATGGTACCTTGAATGTCACTAAAGTTTGCAGATGGGGTAGAAAAACCAAAATGATTCCAGGTAAATACAGTCGCTGTATGGGTTGGATCAATTTGATAGGCAACCGGTTTTGCCAAAGACAATGTTGCTACCGATGCAACAGCCAAACCTAAAGTTAATGCTTTGAAATTCATGTGTAATTATCTCGCTTTGGAATGATTGTTAGTTTATACCTTTCTTATCTTAATTCACCGATATAGATAAAACGATATGTTGCAAGAATAGAACAATTACCGGGTTACCCAGCTCAATAAATGAAACGATGTAATCGAATAATCTTAATATATTGATAATTTTTAAATTTTTTGAAAATCCTAAGGATTAAATCTTAGGATGTGACTACTCTCATCTGTTTTTACTAAAAATTTAATACAAAAATATACAGTTTATAAAAATCATGATCAAAGTAATGCAACTTAGGCTATACACAACAGATGAATTCTAAATTTCCAAAATAATTAAAGCCCCATTTGGGGCTTTTTACAGAGGTTTCATCTCTATAACTTTTCAACCAGAATGCGATCCACCTGTTTCATACCGGTATGCTTCTCATGGTTTTTACGGCGGATTTTAATCACTTTATCTTCTTGCAGATCTTGCAGCATCAGTTCAACAGCCATCATGCTTGCAAGTGGCAAATCCTGACCGATCCACTTTTGCTCACCCGCATCCATCAGGACAATTTCATCATTAATCTGCTCATAAAGGCTCATATTTTCCTCGCTCTGGCAGCACGCTGCCATTTATGCTGAATACTCCAATGAATGATTAAATTTTAAACCTTCATTTTTAATCATTCGTTGAAATATCGTTATTTTGAAAAATAAAAGACGCCCCTTTTACTGGGGCGTCTTTTTAACAGTTAATTCGTGATGAATTAAGCTGTAATTTCTTTAACCGCTGCAACAACCGCTTCAGTGGTAATACCGAAGTACTGATACAAGTCTTTCGCTGGAGCAGACTCACCATAAGTAGTCATACCGATCACACGACCGTCAAGACCAACAAATTTCCACCAGTAATCGACATGAGCTGCTTCAACGGCAACACGTGCACGAATATGAGATGGAAGAACCGCTTCACGGTAAGCTGCATCCTGTTTAACAAACTCTTCTGCACACGGCATAGATACCACACGTACGCCTTCAAGCTGTGCATGTGCTTCCATCGCCAATGAAACTTCTGAACCTGTAGCAATGATGATGGCTTTTAATTCGCCTTTTTCTTCAGCCAGCACATAACCACCTTTAGCCACGTTCTCAATTTGTGCTTGAGTACGTGTTTGGAATGGCAAGTTTTGACGAGAGAAGATTAACGCTGTAGGGCCTTCGCTACGTAACAATGCAGATTTCCAGGAAATAGAAGCTTCTACAGTGTCACATGGACGCCATGTATTTAAGTTAGGCGTCCCACGCAAAGATGCAATTTGTTCTACCGGTTGGTGTGTAGGACCATCTTCACCCAGACCAATTGAGTCATGAGTATAAACATGAATCACACGCTGTTTCATCAGTGCAGACATACGCACTGCATTACGTGCATATTCCATAAACATCAAGAATGTAGCAACGTAAGGAATGAAACCACCGTGTAGTGCAACACCGTTAGCAATTGCAGTCATACCGAATTCACGTACGCCATAGTGTACGTAGTTACCCGCTGGATTGTCTTGTACACCTTGTGCACCTTTCCACAAAGTCAGGTTAGAACCTGCAAGGTCAGCAGAACCGCCTAGTACTTCCGGCAGTGAAGGTACAAGTGCTTGTAAAGCATTTTGGCTTGCTTTACGCGTTGCAATAGTTTCTGCTTTTGCATTCACTTCAGAGATATAAGCATCTGCTTTAGCAACGAAATCAGCCGGTAATTGACCGCTTAAACGACGTTTAAGTTCAGCCGCTTCAGTTGGGTATTTTGCAGCATAAGCAGCGAAAGTTTCGTTCCACGCAGCTTCAGATTGAGCACCTTTATCTTTTGCATCCCAAGCTGCATAAACGTCAGCAGGAATTACAAATGCTTCTTCTTTCCAGCCCAGCGCTTCACGAGTTAATGCAATCTCGTCATTACCGAGTGGTGCACCATGGCAATCTTCTTTACCTTGTTTATTTGGAGAACCTAAACCAATCACAGTTTTACAGATAATTAAAGTAGGTTTAGCGGTTTCAGCTTTTGCTGCAACAGTTGCTTGACGGATTGCAGCAGCATCGTGACCATCAACTTTAATCACTTGCCAGCCATAAGCATGGAAACGTTGTTCTGTATCGTCAGAGAACCAGCCTTCAACTTCACCGTCAATTGAAATGCCGTTGTCATCATAGTAAGCAACAAGTTTACCCAGACCCAAAGTACCTGCCAATGAACATGCTTCATGAGAAACACCTTCCATTAAACAGCCATCACCGAGGAAACAGTAAGTGAAATGGTCAACAACTTTAATGTCGTCTTTGTTAAATTGCGCAGCTAAAGTTTTTTCAGCAAGTGCAAAACCAACAGCATTGGCAATACCTTGACCCAATGGACCAGTGGTTGTTTCAATACCAGGTGCATAACCCAATTCCGGGTGACCTGGAGTTTTAGAATGTAACTGGCGGAAAGATTTTAAATCTTCAATAGAAAGATCATAACCAGTCAAATGCAATAGCGCATATTGCAACATTGAGCCATGGCCATTCGACAATACAAAACGGTCACGGTTGGCCCATTGTGGATTTGTTGGGTTATGATTTAAAAATTCACGCCAAACGACATCAGCGATGTCTGCCATCCCCATTGGAGCACCTGGATGTCCTGAATTTGCTTTTTGCACAGCATCCATTGCCAATACACGAATTGCGTTTGCAATACGACGTTCGTTAAGCGGGGTTGTCATAGGTCAGAGTCCAACTAAATCGTTTAAAGAATATGATGAATAGGAAAATTCAAAGCTGGCTATATTGTCTTAAAAAAACAGCAAGGGGTAAAGCCTAATACTCAACATTTCACTATTTATTCGTGAGTGGGCTTATTTTAATGCAGGCAGAGCTCAATTTCACATCATTTGCAAACACTTAGTTCATGGATAAATGTCATAACTGATTTATTTTGGAGCAAACTGAACTCCACCCTTCAGATTGATGAATAAACAGATAAAATCCCAAAAGATGAATAAAATTCAGCTTAAATATAACCAACTGAAAAATTCAACATCTTTTAATTTGTACTTTTATCGTATTAAATTTTATTCAATTTAATCATCTCAAGCTTTATTAAGTATAAATTTTTACCTAATAAATAAAATAAATACATAATATTTATAATTTTATTCATATAATAAAACACATTTGCCAATCTCCATAAAAGTTTCCAATCAATAGCAGTCACACTTTTCAATCCCTGATTAAATATTTGCTTAACAAAATTCGTTCAGGCCTAAATTCCAGCTTTAAAGCCGAATTTCTTCTGCTTATCAGTTTTTTGGATGCATATATCAATTAAAAAGTCGTGAAATTGAAATAATTTCAGTCATTTTGGTCGTGTAGAACTAGTCCAAAAGTCTAACTCGATGTAACATATCGGGTCTTTAAAATTAACTGTGATAGGACTTATGCGCGAGTACGCTGTATTTACCTCGGAATCTGTAAGCGAAGGCCATCCGGATAAAATGGCTGACCAAATCAGTGACGCTATTTTGGATGCAATCTTAACAGAAGACCCATATGCACGGGTTGCTTGTGAAACGCTTGTAAAAACGGGTGCGGTAGTACTTGCCGGTGAAATCACAACAACTGCAAATGTTGACTTCGAAGCAATTGTACGTCAAACCGTAAATGGTATTGGTTATCACCATTCTGACCTTGGTTTTGATGGTTCAACCTGTGCTGTCATCAACATGATTGGTAAACAGTCTCCTGAAATTGCTCAAGGTGTAGACCGTCAAAAACCTGAAGATCAAGGTGCCGGTGACCAAGGTTTAATGTTTGGTTATGCAAGCCGTGAAACTGATGTTTTGATGCCTGCTCCTATTTCTTATGCACATCGCTTAATGGAAAAACAGGCTGAACTACGCCGTAATGGCCGTTTACCTTGGTTACGTCCAGATGCGAAAAGTCAGGTGACTTTTGCTTATGAAAATGGCATGCCTGTTCGTTTAGATGCAGTGGTATTATCAACCCAGCACGATCCTGAAATTTCACAGGCCAATCTTAAAGAAGCTGTGATTGAAGAAATCGTGAAGAAAATCATTCCTGCAGAAATGTTCCATGCAGACACCAAATTCCACATCAACCCTACCGGTATGTTTGTGATTGGTGGTCCTGTAGGTGACTGTGGTCTAACCGGTCGTAAAATCATTGTAGATACTTACGGCGGTATGGCACGTCATGGTGGTGGTGCTTTCTCTGGTAAAGACCCATCTAAAGTTGACCGTTCAGCAGCTTATGCTGGCCGTTATGTTGCTAAAAATATTGTGGCAGCCGGTTTGGCAGACAAATGTGAAATTCAGGTGTCTTATGCGATTGGTGTTGCTGAGCCAACTTCAATTTCAATCAATACATTTAATACTGCAAAAGTGCCTGAAGAATTCATTATTCAATTGGTTCGTGAACACTTTGACTTGCGCCCGTATGGTATTACCCGCATGTTAGACCTGATTCAACCGATGTATAAGCAAACTGCTGCTTATGGTCACTTTGGCCGTCAAGGTTCAGACACTGCTTTTACCTGGGAAAAAACAGATAAAGTTGAAGCACTTAAAGCCTCTGCTGGACTGTAATTTTCCCCCTAAAAAAGCCCACATCTGTGGGCTTTTTTGTTGCTGGAATTACACATTATTTGCTTTTCCCTCCTCCATTTAAAACATCGAGTAAAGAAATTTGCACCGGTGTTTCCTGATGGTCTTGCAAATAAACATGTACGACTTTAAAGATAATTACCGCAGCCAGGCATGTTAAAACACAAAAAATCCAGAAACCATAAGGGCTTTTAATATTATGTGAACCGCAATTTGTACATTCTTTTTCGGTTGATTCAACAACCTTGTTACAACAGGCACAATGATATTGATATAACATAAGTACACTCTTGCCAATTTTGTTTTTATTTTCCATCCGCTTATAGCCGATAGACTGGACACTCACTAAAATCTTATGCCAGTCTTTTTTAAGATACAAGCTTATTTATCAATAATTAAAATTAACTCCAATATAAATATTTTAAATACTCACCCCAAATACTCATTTTTAATAAAATATATTCATTAAACATCAAAACCAAGAGACACTATTTGTAACACAATGGAATACCTCACAATTTAACCTGCAGGCTTTAATCCTCTCCCATGTGCTCATGTTTTTAGTTAAAATAGCAGTGAAGACTGGGAGTATTGAATGGTTCAACTGATTAAAAAAGGCGGCTTACGCGAACGTGCCAACCGTAGTCGGAGCTATCAGGGCTCTGAAAATACCGAAACCACATTAAGCCCCAATCGTTATGCACAGCCACAAAAAAATGAGGAAGTCATATCCACTACTCCCTCGTATACACCTGCAACTGATAATACCAGTAAAGAAAGTTAAAGCATGGCCAATGCGTCATACCATAACCAGATAGCAAAAATCAGAAATAATCCCCCCGAAATCACATCAATATAACTACCAGAACGCTGATATGCCGTTTTAATTTTTGGCATGGACAAAATCAGCATCAATAAAGTAAAAACCAAAAAAGTTTGTATGGGAATAATGATGGCCAGCTGGGTTTTTAAATGCGTTGAAGCGGAAGAACTTAAGGCTAAAGAAAAAACACTACTAAAATAAATCAGCGTTTTGGGATTGGAGAGATTGGTGAAAAGTCCCTGCAACACATAGTTTTTAGCATCAGCTGTACCAGAGGGAGCATTATCATCTAAACGGGTGGCTTGCTGCAGGTTTTTGAGTCCTCCATTCAACATGGCCCAGCCCATACGTGCCAAAAATAAGCCCCCAACGAGCATTAAAACCTGTTGTATCCATGGAAATTGTTCCATCAGTACAGTAAAGCCAAGTAAAGTCAGCACCACCCAAGCTACGATCCCTAAAGAAATTCCCAAAATAATTTTTAAGGTATTGGCTCTTGAAGTCGATGCTGAACTTTTGGCAATCAGTAAAACATCCGGCCCGGGGCTAAGCTGTGCAACAAAATGCAGTGCACAAATGGTCAAAAGCAATGACATAGCAATAAGGAAGATTTTTTAAAATCAGTATTATATCGCCTGTTCAATTTTTTGCATGGTTCCATGCTTTAAATACTTTAGATAAAAATGAAGCACATAAAAAAGCCGAATAATGATTCGGCTTCAACTTTAAAAGAAAAGATGGATTTATTTATTCACATCTTTCATTTCAATTTTTTTCGCTTCCGGCGTTACTTCACGTGCTTCACCATCAATAATGCTGGAATCGTGACGCTGCGAACCGCCTTGTTGCATGCCTTGCATTTGACGCATTAAATCGGCAAATGGATTCTGTCCTTGAGCATCACCGCCCATACCATTCATGTTGCCCATCATGCCACCCATCATTTTATCCATCATGGCTTGCTGACGTTTTGCCATGGTTTTCATCATGACATTTTTAAAGGCATTCTGAACGCCCGGAATCAAAATTAACAATGCCAAAACATCGGTAATTAAACCTGGAATCAGCAGGAAAAAACCGGCCAAAATTTTAGGTAAATTATTGCTCAAGGCAGGATCGCCTGTCATTTGCCCCATTTGCATTTGCTGCATCTGTGGCATGACCCCTGCCGAATATTTACGAATCAGGTTCATACCGATAAAGAAGGCTGCAACAAACCAGAAAAATACGTACCACATACTGCCGACGAGGTCACCCACGCCAATCCAGACAAAAACTTCCAGGATTAAGCCAACCAGTACAATAAGAAATAATTTCATGAAAATTAATCTAATCTCAACAAAATGAATAAGGTGTAGTCATTAACTGCTTAATCACTATCAAGCTTTTTTGCTACGCTTATGTAACAATATGGGCATTATTTTATTTTTAAAGGCTTTGCATGTCATTAATTATCGGTATTGACCCCGGTTCACGCTTAACAGGTTACGGCATCATCGAAAGAGATGGGCAGAAACTGACTTTTGTAGATGCAGGAATCATTCGTACCGAAACTCCGGAAATGCCTGAACGCTTAAAACGGATTTTTGCAGGTGTGGAACGGATTGTTAAATTTCATGGCCCTACCGAAGCCGCAGTTGAACAGGTGTTTATGGCACAAAACCCGGACTCTGCGCTAAAACTGGGGCAAGCTCGTGGTGCCGCGATTGCCGCTTTGGTAAATTTAGATTTGCAGGTGGCTGAATATACTGCCCGTCAAATCAAGCAATCGGTAGTCGGTTATGGTGCAGCGGATAAAGAACAGGTTCAGATGATGGTGATGCGAATTTTAAATTTAAGCATCAAACCACAGCAGGATGCTGCCGATGCCTTAGCTGCCGCCATTTGTCATGCGCATGCCTCAGGCAGTATGAGTAAAATGGCGGTACTGAATGCCTTGGGTGGCATGGCCCGTGGGCGTAGCCGTTACAGTGGTAGAAGACGTTAAGCACGTTTAAAGATAAGGTGCAAAATCCTGACGCATTTCCCGGACCGAGGGTTGTTTGCTATAAGTAAAAGTCACCCTCTGACCAAATTTCCTGATATTCTTTTTTTGGTTTAGATCAATTCGAATCATGATTCGCTCTTCAAACTGGTCATGCGTATTGTACTCACCGATAACAATCACACCATTTCTTTCAATGACTTTATATGGGCTAAATTCTTTTTGTACAATGTCTTTAAATGATCTGCTCGCCGTACCTGTATCAGCGCGCTGCGTATAAATCACCAGAACAATACAAGCGATTACAACAATAGCGACCACCAGATATTTATCCATCTTTTCCTTTAACCTATTATTCTTATCGTTTCTTATTTAACACAGGATTTTAAATTCTTTAAGATGAGCATCGGGCTGGACTGGTGTTTGAATAATCCGGGATACTTCCGCCCGACTCGGCCCCACCCAACTTCGTTTTAAAAGCTCCTGAATGATCTGTTCATTGCCCATAACCAAGGCTTCAACTTCACCCGTTTGCAGATTCTGGACATAACCTTTCAATTCTAATTCCAAGGCTTGCTTGGCAAACCAACGCCGATAACCAACTCCCTGTACCTTGCCCTGAATTAGCAACTTCATCGCCTTATTCATCACAGCTTCCTGTATTTACTACACGATATACCGCATCACGCATATGATGAGCCTGCACACCACGTATGCCTTGCTGAGCCAATAAGTCACCCGCCAAAGCATGCAAAGTCACAATTTCATGCAGATGAATTTTTTCTGCAAATTGCGCTTTTAAACTTGCAGTCATACCGGCCAAGACATCGCCCATTCCTCCAGTCCCCATTCCGGCATTTCCAGCGGTACAAATCCACAATTGATCTTCCAGAATCAGACTACCTGAGCCTTTCAGCACCCACTGGCCGGCATATTTTTCCTGTAGTTGATGAATTGCTGTAATCCGGTCGCTTTCAACCTCTTTTACCGAACAATGTAACAGTTTTGCTGCCTCACCCGGATGCGGTGTTGCATAACTATCCTGTTTTAATGCTCCTGGATGCTCGGCTAAAAACCATAGAGCATCAGCATCCAGCACCACATGTAAATGTGCAGAGGAATTGATTTTAGGGAACCATTTAAAATATTGCTGTTCTGACCAGCTATCACGGCCGAGTCCCATCCCGAAACTCACCGCATCAACATGATCTAAAAGTTGCTGAATCTCAGCTTTGGTCAAGGCGTTGATATCGCGTAGCATGATATTGGGTGAACGTGCCAAAATTGCGGTGTGATGTTTTTCATGGCAGACAACAGTGACTTTTCCCGCGCCCGCACTAAAAGCAGATTCGGCTGCCATCATTACCGCACCGCCCATATCCGCATGACCACCGATAATCAAAACATGACCATAACTGCCCTTATGACCAAAAGCCTCACGTTGCGGTAATGAAATGCTATGCGGTGAAAGCTGTGCTATCGGTTTTAATTCTGCATCGGCAGGAATCAGGGAAATGACCTCGACCTGTCCGGCAAACTCTTTGCCTTGTCCGGTAAACAGTCCAGCTTTTAAGCCCAAAGCTGTATAAGTGTAATCAGCTTTAATGGCACAGGGTAAAGGCTGACCACTATTTGCTTGTAAGCCACTTGGAATATCAATGGCAATTTTCAAACCAGTTTGAGCATTAATTGTTTGAATAATTTGCTGCCAGTCTGAGCTAAGTTCACGATTTAAACCGATACCAAATAAGGCATCAATAAAGCAGTCATAGGGTTTCTGAAAGGCAAAATCTGGGTAAATTTTTATTCCTGTATCTACCGCTTCTTGATAGGCACTGTGTAAATCTTTTGATGTACCTAATTCAGCGGCATAAATATCAACATTAAAACCATACTGTTTTAAATATTTAGCCGTCAGATAACCATCGCCTGCATTATTGCCCTGTCCACAGCAGACTGCGATATTGTGTATGTTGCCCTGTTGAAAAACAGGAACTAAACGCTGTGCAATCCTCCAGGCCACTTGCTGCATTAAGCCATAAGAACTGTTTTGCTTGGCAAACCAGCGTTGTTCCCAGGCTTGAATACTTTGGCTATGATAAACAGGGCTATGGTAAACTTGCTGAGGCATTGTTCTTCCTTTTTTTATATCATTATGGCTTCTTCCACACCTTCACAAAAAATTCCTGTAGATCAACATGATCCTGAAGCGCTGAAAGCGTGGATTAAAGCGCAGGCGTTGCAATTAGGCTTTAGTGATTGTGTCATTGCCAAACCGGATGCTCAAGAAGAATTACCGCGTTTTCAGGAATATTTAAAACGTGGCTATCACGGCGACATGAAATTTCTGGAAGAAAATCTGGAAAAACGTGCCGATCCTACTTTGCTGGTGCCTGGTACTAAAAGTATCATTTGTGTACGGATGAATTATCTGGTCGAAACACCCAAACCACGTTATGTACCGGATGAACCGAATGCCGCCATCATTGCACGTTATGCCCGCGGCCGTGATTATCATAAAACTATGCGCGGTCGCTTAAAAACCCTTGCAGCGAAAATTCGTGAAAAAGTCGGTGAGTTTGAGTCGCGTCCCTTTGCAGACTCCGCACCAATCTTTGAAAAATCCTTGGCTGAGAATGCCGGCATGGGCTGGACAGGCAAACACACCCTGCTCATTCATAAGAAATCAGGTTCCTTTTTTATCTTGGGTGAACTGTTCACTTCGCTAGATTTACCTTTTGATAACCCGACTAGCAAACACTGTGGTTCTTGCACAGCCTGTATTGATATTTGCCCGACTCAAGCCATTGTTGAACCCTATATGCTTGATGCACGCAAATGTATTGCTTATTTAACCATTGAATATAAAGGCATCATTCCTGAAAACTTACGCCGTGGTATTGGTAATCGGGTTTTTGGCTGTGATGATTGTCAACTGATTTGCCCTTGGAACAGCTTTGCCAAGAAAGCCAGCATAGAAGATTTTAACCCGCGACATGGTCTGGATCAGGTCAGTTTACTGGACTTATGGCATTGGGATGAACAGACTTTTTTAGCCCATACCGAAGGTAGTCCACTACGGCGCACCGGTTACCAAAGCTTTATGCGTAATATTGCGATTGGTTTGGGCAATGCGCCATTTTCCACAGAAATTATGGAAACTTTAAAGCAGACACGTGATTTACATGATGAGATTGTGCAAGTCCATATTGATTGGGCGATTCAAGAACAGCTGCTAAAATCCAATTAAATTTTTAAGCTAAATTTAAAATTTAATTCTCTTTTTTAACATTCAAGATAGTGACAAAGTTTTACCCTAAGAAAAAACATAAGCTCCAGATCAGAACAAACTTGTAAAAATAATAAAAAAACTTTGCAGCGATATTTACAATAAAAAGCTTTAGTTTGTAACTAAATATACAATTTCATCATAACGAAAAATGATGAAATTTAATCGACAGATACCATGAGATTTGGTCAATTATGCCTTTGGTTTTAGCATAAATTATGTATGATAAAAGCAATGAATAATGATGATTATGGATTTTCATTCATGAATGTACGCAATGACTGGACACGAGATGAAATTCAGGCCTTATATAACCAGCCTTTTCTGGATTTAGTTTTTGAGGCACAACGGGTTCATCGAGAACATTTTGATGCCAACACGATTCAAGTCAGCACATTGCTTTCAATCAAAACCGGCAAATGCCCTGAAGATTGCAAATACTGCTCACAATCGGCACATTACGACTCGAAACTGGAAGCAGAAAAACGTATTGCAGTAGATAAAGTGATACAGGAAGCCAAAGAAGCGCTTGCTTCCGGTTCATCGCGTTTCTGCATGGGTGCAGCTTGGCGTAATCCGCATGAACGCGATATGCCCTATGTGCTGGAAATGGTACGTGAAGTAAAGTCACTGGGTTTGGAAACCTGTATGACTTTAGGCATGCTCAATCAATCGCAGGCAGAACGTTTAAAAGATGCAGGCCTAGACTACTATAATCATAATCTGGATACCTCACGCGAATACTATTCTAATGTCATCAGCACTCGTACCTTTGATGACCGTTTAAATACTTTGGATCATGTCCGTCAAGCAGGTATGAAAGTCTGTAGTGGTGGGATTGTTGGCTTAGGTGAAAACAGTAAAGATCGGATTGGTCTTTTGTACGAACTCGCAACGTTACCCATTCATCCTGAATCGGTACCCATCAATATGTTGGTGCCTATTGAAGGCACACCACTGGCTGATGTGGAAAAACTGGATATTACCGAGTGGATTCGTACTATTGCTGTAGCCCGCATTATTATGCCAAAAAGCTATATCCGCCTCTCCGCAGGGCGAGAATCTTTGTCTGATGCGGATCAGGCTCTGGCTTTCATGGCAGGTGCCAATTCGCTCTTTTCCGGAGAGAAACTTTTAACCACCCCGAATGCTGGCGAAGGCAAGGACAAACAATTATTTGATAAATTGGGTTTGATTGCAGAAAAAGCCAAACCGACGGTTAAAGAACTTTCTGTAGATGCAATGGCAAGTTAAACCGCTCATCTTGTACAAAAAAAGCCCATATGGGCTTTTTTTATTTGAGCATTTAGATAGAGCTAATCAAAATACCATAACGTGCATTGAGATAATTCCCCTCACGAATAATATCCGCCCCATTGGCATGGTAAACCACTAACTCTTGAGTAAAAGTGTCGTAACTGAACGAATCAAAACAATCCTGATGATGGCTTAACCAGACCAAAGTGTCTGCCAATCGATCAGTTACAATGTAAGTATCCGCCGTAAAATCCATGCTCATAAATACAGTTTCAAACAGTTTTTAGAGGTGTATTGTAACATTTTATCCTTTTTTTATTTTTACTGCTTTCTCAATCATTTTGCATTTTTTATTTAGTTGCAGTTAGTCATGCTGAAAAAATTATTTTCATGTCAGTTTTATAGAGTTTAGCTCTATAAAGAATTCCCAAAATACAGACTGTAGTAGCTAGGGCGTGTCCTCATTTACTATTAATTTTTATTTTTTCAAAATTAAAAAGTGAGCATTATGCTCACTTTTTAATGTTCAATATAATTCAATTAAAGTGGCTTATTCACTCCACACTTTCTGCATTCCTTATGTTCCCCTATTTCTTCCATGTGTTCATATTCATACACATGTAAGCAAAATAATTTCATAAGTAATTGAAGCATCGTCCCAACTCCCTTCTCATTGTTTTTAAAATTTAACTTTTTTAAAAATACATTTCATCCCGAAATATCAATGTGACTAAAAAAACATCACCACTATTTATTACCATATTTTTATGACAATTCAAATAACTTAACCATAATTTATGATGAAAATTACAAAATTAAAATTCCCTTTAAGACCTTAAAGTGACAAGACAATCATTAAAGACAAGAAAACATAACAAAATCTTAGATTTTACCGAATGTTAAAATACAAATAACATTGAAAAACAATAATTTATTCAAAAATCAAGATCATGAATTTTATCTTAGATTCTCAAATGAGAGTGCAACAGAGATTAATTTAGCTAGGAAGAAAGATATCAGATTTATGCTTTATTACGTGAAGGTTTTTCCACGCGTCATATTGCCCGCAGATTGACCCGTGCTTCCTCTACGATTTCCAGGGAGATCAAACGCAATCGAAATAGAAATAGAAATGGCTACTTTGCCAAGCATGCTCACAAACTGGCTAAAACACGCCATATTTCGAATTATAGAACCATAAATTCCACTGTATGGAAACAGATTGAAAGCTATCTTGCTTTGCAATGGAGTCCTGAACAGATCGCTTCTCAAGTTGCTGTCAGCATGCATTCGATCTACCGTTATATCCAGCAGGATAAAATAAAAGGAGGTGACCTGTAGTACTTGCATTTACGTTTTAGAAACCAACGTAAAAGAAAGTATGGACACCCAGAAAAGCGTGGGAAACTCAATAACCGTAAAAGTATTCATGACAGACCGAAGATCATTGAAGAGCGGTCACGTTTTGGCGATTTAGAAATAGATACGATTGTCGGCAAGAATCATCATCAGTCTCTGGTTTCAATCGTCGATAGAAAAACCGGCTACTTATGGTTAAAGAAGTGTAGCACCCGTAAAAGTCAGGAGGTGGGTGAAGCAACGGTTCACTTGCTAGATCCAGTCAAAGAGAAATTACAGTCGATCACTGCTGATAATGGTAAAGAGTTTAGCTTGCATGAACAAATCGATGCTGAGTTAGGATTAGAATTCTACTTTGCCGATCCTTACAGTGCATGGCAGAGAGGGACGAATGAGAATACCAATGGTTTGATCAGGCAATATATTAGAAAAGGAAGTGATTTAAGGGACTATTCAGACGACTGGACTGCTCCCAGTATCCTATTTTTCAAGTCAAGTTCTTATTCGCGATTCATGGTTATATTAAATTAATTCATTTAATATTATTTTCTCATTTCAATATCTTGTTTTATTACTTTATAAAATAAACTGCTCGATTAGTATTTTATCTTTATTGTTTTACTTATTTTATTATGACAGCGCTTACTGATTTAAATCCGCCTACGCAATTAAAACATCAGCTTTCACAAGAGTCTTCTATTTATCAAGTATGGGGACAAGGACCTTCCTCACGCTATGATGAGCTGGCGGAAAATTTCCGTCCAATTTTCAACAAAATCCGTACAAGCACGAATGCGCGTGAAAAAACGCATACGCTGCCATTTGAACAGTTGCAATGGCTGAAAGATGTTGGATTTACACGCCTACGCCTACCTAAAAGTCATAACGGTTTTGATGCGACGATTCCAGAATTGTTCGCCCTACTCATTGAACTAGCACAAGCTGATGCCAACTTGCCGCAAGTACTCCGTGTGCATTTCGGCTTTACTGAAGATATCCTGCTGCTTGCAGATTCTGACTACAAACGCCTATGGCTAGAACGTATCGGTCAAGGTCAAACTGTCGGCAGCGCTTGGTCTGAAGGCGGCAAGGAATCTATCGGGAAATTCAGCACGCATCTTTCCAAAACTGCAGAAGGACGCGTGGTGCTGAACGGCAGAAAATATTACACCACAGGCAGCCTATATGCGGAATGGATTGACGTCGGCATTACGGATTTAGAAGGTAATTCAGCTTCAATTATCATCCCACGCCATGCAGAAGGCGTCGACGTGATTGATGACTGGAATGGCTTTGGCCAAGTCTTAACTGCTAGCGGCACAACTATTTTCAATAATGTTGAAGTAGATCCTGCGGATGTACTTCCTGATGATGATAGGTTTAAATATTCAGCAGGTTTTTACCAACTGATTCAGCTATCAATTATCACCGGTTTAACTCGTTCCGCTGCTTATGATGTGTCCAAAGCAGTAGAAAAACGCACTCGTAACTACAGTCATGCTAATTCAACGCATGTGCGCCATGACCCGCAAATCTTGCAAGTCGTAGGAAAAATCCGAGGCGCAGCCTACACCTCTGGCGCAATCATTGAGAAAAATGCGCAAGCTTTGCAGCGCGCCTATGAATCTGCTTTCCTTAATAATCTCGCTGAAGAAGCAGATCAAAATGCAATTGCAGAATTGGAAATCGCGCAATCTCAAACGATTATTTCTGATTTGGCCTTAAATGCATCAACGATTATCTTTGATGCACTTGGCGCTTCTGCAACAGATAAAGACTTGGCGCTAGACCGCTACTGGCGAAACATCCGCACATTGGCTTCTCACAACCCGCGCATCTATAAAGACCGCATTGTGGGTGATTTCAGTGTGAATGGAACTTTGCCTCCTTACCAATGGCGTATTGGCCAAGTGTAGTCAGTACAAAATAATTCTGTTTTACTTTTCTCAGCATGCGCTTGGATTGATTTTCCAAGCGTTTTTTAATCTGTATTTTTATTGGGAAACATCATTGGATCTTATACGTATTTCTTTTCCCGTTATGCCGTTATGAAATTAATCGTGAATACACATTCTTGCATAAGCTGCGGCCAAATGCATTTTGCATAGATCCCAATTATTCACACAGTTTTAGAATACATTTATTGATCGAGATTGGATATCAATTTAAAGCATCCACACCTTGACTCAGCCTCTCTCCATGATCTAAAGAATTCCTTTAAATTGCCCGCACAAACAGCGAAAGAAGTAATACACCTCCGTTTAGATTGAATAATCAAATAGCCAAACACTCTGTTCATAATATATAGCCAATAAAAAAGGCATTGATCACAATGCCTTTTTTATATTTTTCAGCTCATCAGAATGCAGTATAAATTTCACCTTTAAAGTGCTGCTTGATAAATTGGCGGGTTGAATCGCTGTTCAACGCTTTTGCGACTTTTTGGATTTCAGGTTTCTTTTGGTCGCCAGGGCGTACAACTAAATATTCAGCCCAGATGTTTTTACCGTCCTGACCGCTTTCAATATATAGCGATTTTTTAATATCCAGCTTCGCTTCCAGTACGTAGTTGCAGTTCAATGCAGCTAAATCTACCTGAGACAAAGTTCGCGGCAGCATTGCTGAATCCAACTCTTTAATTTTCAGTTTCTTTGGATTAGATGCAATATCACGGACTGACGGTAGTTTATCTGTTGGTACTGCCAGCTGTTTAAAGCCTGGCTTTAAAGTGATCAAATTCAGTTTAGCTAAAAGCAGCAGGCCACGCCCGCCATTGACTGGATCACTCGGAATCGCGACTGTTGCACCATCTTTCAGCTGTTTTAAATTGGTGATTTTTGATGAATATAGCAAAAACGGTTCAATATGTACTGGCACTACAGGCACTAAATTCGATTTAGTTTTGGCATTAAAATCATTTAAAAATGGGCGGTATTGGAAATAATTGGCATCCAGTTTTTTCGATACCAGCTGGGTATTCGGCTGTACATAATCTGAATAGACTCTGATTTTCAGATCAATACCCTGCTTTGCCAGCTCAGGTTTAATGTGCTCTAAAATCACAGCATGTGGTGTTGCGCTGGCGCCAATCGTAACCGTTTGATTTGCCCAAGCACCTGCAGATACCGCAGCAATACTAATAACTGCTGCTAATTTTTTTAACGTATTCATCGTTGTTCCTATAAGTTAAATATTCAATGTGTTGTATTTGAATTTTTGGATGGCTTAAGTGTAGTTTTTGGAAAAATACAGCACTGCTTTGTTGCCGATGAACTGCATGATTTGCACAATCACGATCAACAGAATGACAGTCACCAGCATAATTTCGGTTTGGTAACGCTGATAGCCGTATCGAATGGCTAAGTCCCCTAAACCGCCGCCGCCAATTACACCGGATACCGCCGTATAGTCCACTAGCGCGATACTGGTCACCGTAACCGCAGCAATGATCGGCGCACGTGCCTCTGGCAGCAGAACACCCTTCACCATCTGCCAGTAGCTCGCCCCCATGGATTGCGCCGCTTCAATCACGCCTGTATCGACTTCATGCAGTGCTGTTTCAGTCAAGCGCGCAAAGAATGCAATGCCTGCAACAGTAATCGGTGGAATAACACCGGCAACATCAATAGTTGTACCTGTAATAATCGCAGTCAGAGGCATCAGCAAAATCATTAAAATAATGAACGGAATTGAGCGGATGATATTAATGAAGAACGACAGGATGGAATAAAGTACGGGATGCTTCTTAATCCGGCTGTTGGCAAACGAATAAATCGCCACACCTAAAGGCAGGCCCAGTAGCACAATAAACAGTAGTGAAAGCCCGAGCATCAGCAATGTCGCTTTAGTCGCATCCAACAGTTCTTGATAATCCAAATTTGCAATTAATTCGAGCATTTAGGCTGCCTCCGTTATGCGTGGCGCAGCGCCGTGAATGATTTCAATATGTGCACCCTGCTGTTCCATCTGCTCAAGGTAACAAGTGATACCCAGCCCGTGAAGTGACAGAATGGATTGGCTATACAGCGAAGTTTTGGTGCGTTCGACTTTGGAATGCAGAATTTGATAATTCACCTGATGCTTAATCGCCAACGTTTCAAACACTGGACGCTGCGCCAGCTCACCGATTGCAGTAACACGGATGATCTGTGAGTTTGGCAGCAGATGTACTTCATCAATATCGATATTTTCTAAGATCAAAGAGCGGGAAATCTCATGCGCAGGATGCAGCAGCACTTGATCAACTGGCCCCTGTTCTGCAATGTGACCTTTTTCCAGCACTACAACGTCATCGCAAATACGGCGGATCACGTCAATTTCATGTGTGATCAGTACGATAGTAATGCCTAAATCTCGGTTGATTTGCAGCAGCAAATTTAAAATTTCATGTGTAGTAATCGGATCAAGCGCGCTGGTCGCTTCATCACACAGCAGAATTTTCGGTGAATTTGCCAAAGCTCGGGCAATGCCAACACGCTGTTTTTGACCACCTGAAAGCTGTTTCGGATATTTATGCAAATGCTCGGTTAAGCCGACTTGATGCGCCAATTCCTCTACACGCAGCTCTAGCTGCTTTTTGTTTAAGCTGCCGTCTAAACGTAACGGAAATGCAATGTTGTCAAATACTGTTTTGGTCTTCAGTAAATTGAAATGCTGAAAGATCATGGAAATCTGTTTTCGCAGTGCTTTCAGTTCACGCTCAGACGCATCCTGAATGGACTGGCCCAACACCTCCACTTGACCAGCATCGGCTTTCTCTAGCCCATTCATCAGCCTTAATAATGTTGATTTACCCGCACCGGAATAGCCGATGATTCCAACTATTTTCGATGCGTCAATCTGCAGGGAAATATTTTTTAATGCAAAGATTTTATTATTCTTTGCATTAAAATACTTATCAGCATTTGCAATATTAATCATGGCAGCAGTTCTATATTTCAATTCTGCAAAAATATACAAAAATGCTTGTTTAAAAAATAATTTAAATATTATTTTGATATGCAAAAAACAGAATTAATAAAGGCTGCATTGATTATTAATTTTGCGTATAAACAAATCCTTTCATCAGCTCCACGGGTGGCGCGGCAAATATTTGCCTTTTAAATAATATTCTCCAATCAGCTTATACTTCCAGCGCACAGGATCATGCAGCGTATGAATGCGCGCATTGCGCCAATGACGGTCTAAATTCAGCTCTGACAGCGCTGCGCGTGTTCCGGCCAATTCAAACAATTTATTCGACGCTAAAATTGCAATTTCTGCACTTAGCACTTTGGCCTCAGCCACCGCCAGAGTAGCCGCATTGGCATTGTCTTCGTTCAAATTTTCCAAGGCAGCATCGACATAATCACCGGCACGGTCCAGCAGCGCTTCTGCCGCATGCAATTTGATTTTCAGATCAGCTACTGCAGCTTGTGTGAATTGATCATCTACAGCATGTTCCTGATCAGCATCAATCCAAGGACGGGTATAATTCTGTACAAATTCAATTGTGTCCTCAATGGCTGCATGGGCAATGCCAACATCAATTGATGAATGAATCAGCTGTGAAATCGTCCCGACGAGATTAATGCTTTCACCGCCTGCACCCGTTTGGATAACATATTCAGCATCCACTTGAATATTGTCCAAAATCACCGTACCGCTGGCCGTAGAGCGCTGGCCGAAGCCCGACCAGTCATTGATAATGCTCAGTCCCGCAGCATGATGCGGAATCAACGCAGTGAGTTCATTGCCGTCATCATCCAGTCCTACCGCATAAACCCAATGCGCCAAGATTGCACCTGTGGCATAAAATTTCTTGCCGTTTACCGCATAGCCTTGCTCGTTCGGTGTAATTCGGGTTTTCAAGTCAATTACAGTTCTACCACCGCGTTCAGACAGCGCATTGCCCAAACGCTGACCTTTCAGGATATTGCCGAAAATCAGCTGCTTCTGTGCTTCAGTGGCATCTAAGCGCACTTGTTCCAAAAACGAAAGATGATTTTCTGATATCTGTGTCAGTGCAGGATCGGCGCTGGCTAAGATGCGGATCACCTGTGACAGCGTGCGGTGCTTCACTTGCGCGCCGCCATACTGTTTAGGAATGTTGATGCCCCATAACCCGCTTTGTGAAAACTCAACAATTTCCTGCAGCGGCAGCAAGCGGTTGGCATCACGGTGTGATGCCTGCTGCTTAAAACGTTCAGCAAGCTTTTTTGCTGTTTCTATGGCTTCGGCATCATTTTGGATAATATGCGCCGGCTGCTGCTGTACAAATACTGATTCAGGAATATCCTGATTATTTTCAATTTGAAGGTCTTGAAGTTTAATATTCATAATGGCTTAAAACTCTGCATCATTAAAATTAATTTATTCGTATTAAAATATCAGCAATTTATTTAATCATTTAGAATTTATAAATATTTACAAAACACGAAATAAAATAAGCCCCATTATATTTTTTAAAGATATAAATAGAATTAAAACCGCAATCATGCGGTTTTAATTCTCAGTTTTTCATTTAAAAAGACTTTAAGCTGCAATTTCCTGATGTTTGGCTGCGGGACTATTGCCGATTTGCCATACATAAGGCAGCGGCGCTTTATTAATCTCCCAATCACCAATGACTTTTTGTTTATAAATCAGCGGATTGTGTGAAGACACCACGCGCGCATTGCGCCAGAAACGGTCGAGCTGCTTTTCGGTTGTACTGGCAGATGCGCCAAGTGCATTGAACAATTCTGTGGTCAAGTTTAATACCAGTTCAGAAATTACGACCTGCCCTTGAGAAGACTCAAGTTCAGCAAGGTCATTGGCCTTTTGATCCAGCAGCTGATCATTTTGGAAATGGCTCAAGTATGCGCCGTCCAAAGCTTCAGCTGCATGCAGCGCAATGGATTCACTGGCATACACTTGAGCAGATGCTTTGCCGATCACTTGCAGAATCTGCGCATCATCACGCACCAGCTCTGCATTGCCGTGGCTGTAAATACGGGTACGCTTGCGAACTTCATCACTGAAGGCTGCAACAGCGCTTTGCGCAATCCCTGCCAGCGTTGCCAAATGCACCACCTGGTAGAAAGCGGTTTGGTATTTAAAACGCTGATCAAAAGGCAAAATATATTCACGGCTGACCGGCACATTTTCAATCACCAGCGTACCACTACCTGTGGTTTTTTGACCGAAACCATCCCAGTCATCACTGATTTTAATGCCAGATGCATGGGTCGAAACCGCTGCAATCACATGCTGATTGGTGGTTTCATCTAACGCAAATAAGTCAATCCAATCCGCGAAAATGGTGCCGGTCGAATAGTATTTGCGTCCATTCACCGTCAGCTGCCCCTGCGCATTTTCAGTCACGCGGGTCACGACATCACCTATCTCAACTTTGCCGATTTCCGTCCAAGCATTGCCGACCAAATCACCTTCAACAAAACGCTGAAACCACAGGCTCTGATCTTCTGTTTTATGCGCATTCAAACGGTCTTCGACAAAAGCGAAATGACCGCGCAGCGCCTGAACGACATTTGAATCCGCTTTGGCCAATTCAATCAGCAGCTGGAACAGCTGTTTCTGAGATACGCTGTCACCGCCAAACGCCGTCGGCACACGCACTGCACCAAAGCCAGCTTCTTTCAGCCATTGAATCGGTTCCCGCGGCAGCTCGCGGTTTTTCTCACGCGCCAAAGCTCCTTCTGCAATACGCTGGAAGATCGGGCGGAATTTACCAGCCACCTGCTCATAGTTCGTGCCAAGAGATAAGTTCTGTTTATTTTGAATGGTCATAGTTTTTCCCTCTCAGCTCCACGCATGGCGCGGCAACGGAATATCATTTAAATAGTAATTACCGACTAAATTAAGTTTCCAGCGCACGGGATCATGAAGTGTATGCGTGCGCGCGTTGCGCCAATGACGGTCTAAATTCAGTTCAGACAGCGTCGAACGTGTGCCTGACAGTTCGAACAGCTTATTGGCCGCCAGCAGCGCAATTTCCGTGGTCAGCACCTTGGATTCGGCGGTCAGCAGTGTGGCTTCCGACACTGTTTCTTCTGTGGCATTTTCCAGCGCGCGGTCAATCGCTTCACCAGCTAAATCCAGTACAGCTTCAGCAGCGCGAAGCTTGATTTTCAGCTCTCCGATATTGGCGATGGTGTACGGGTCTTGATAAGCATTATCTAAGCCTGAATCAATCCATGGACGCGCATGCTGACGCACATAGTCAATGGTTTCCTGAATCGCGCCTCGGGCAATGCCAGCATCTACAGCAGACTGAATAAACTGGGAAATTGCGCCTGCAGCTGTCGGACGTTCAAAGGCTTGATGAATCGGCACTATGTACTTCAGATCTACCTGAACATTTTCTAAAAGCACTGAACCGCTAACTGTGGTGCGCTGGCCAAATCCGCTCCAGTCATTAATGATTGTAAGTCCAGGCGTATGCTGGGGCACCAGCGCGGCATAAGGCTTGCCATCACTGACAGCCACCACCGGTATCCAATGTGCCAGTAGTGCACCGGTGGCAAAAAACTTCTGCCCATTAATCACTGCATGATCGGATTTGAAATCAATCGTTGTGGTTAAATCCGCTACTGTTTTAGAACCTTTTTCTGAAAATGCATTGCCGAACCGCTTGCCCTTTAACACCTGATCAAAGAAAAATTCCTGCTGTTCTGGACTGGCATCCAAACGGATGTGCTCTAGAAATGCCCAATGGTTTTGCGCAATCTGACCTAAAGATGAATCGGCGCTAGAAATAATTTTAACGACTTCGGCTAATGTCTTATAGCTGACACCTGCACCACCAAAAGCTTTCGGTATGGTAATGCCCCATAAGCCGGAAGCAGAATACTGCTGTACTTCCTGCAATGGCAGGCGACGTTCATGATCGCGTTTCGACGCTTCCTTAGCAAAATCAGCAGCTAAGCGCTGCGCTGTTTCAATGGCTTCTTTATCAGATCGTATTACATGAGCCGAAGAATCATGTTGATAAAAATCCCGAGGGACATTCTGTGCATCTGTCAATTTTATTTCGATTTTAGAAGTCATTATAAAATGCTCTCTTGTTTGTCATAAAAATAAGCTAGCATCATTTTCTGATTTTTTTTATACATTAATTAGAGAAAGAAATCTTTTTATTTAAAATAATTTCTATTAAATATTATTAGCTTTTCATTTATTTATATATGCCTTTAAATGCATATAATCTGCAGAAATTTATATTTAATAAACATATTAAATTCAGATTAAATTTCAGCACTTGTTTCAGTTGAAGTTTTTGCACAGTGTATGAAATTCGAAATCTTAATAAAAGCTATCCGCTGAAAAATGGCGGCGCGGCACAGGTGCTGAAAGATATCAATCTCAGCATTGCAAAAGGCAAAATTACTGCGATTGTTGGCCCCAGTGGTTCAGGCAAATCCACACTGTCCAAATGCTTAAGCCTATTAGAACATCCGAGTTCAGGTGAGCTGATCTTAGACGGCACAGTGTTAAATAAGCTATCAGCTGAAGCGCTCCGCCAGCAGCGCCAGAAGATTGGCCTTATTTTTCAGTCTTCAGCACTCCTCAAGCGCCGTACAGCTGCTGAAAATATTGCCCTACCCCTAGAATTTCTTGGCGTAGTGGATCATCAAATCAAAGACCGGGTCGCTTACCTGCTGGAAAATGTGAAGCTATCTGATCGCGCCAACCATTATCCTGCGCAGCTTTCTGGCGGTCAGCAGCAGCGTGTCGGGATTGCCCGCGCCTTGGCACTGCAGCCTAGTATCGTAATTGCAGATGAAGCCACATCAGGCCTAGATCCTGATTCAACACAATCCATTTTAAAACTACTGACTGAACTGCGCGATGAACTCGGGCTGTCCGTAATTTTAATTACCCATGAAATGGACGTCGTACGTCAAATTGCAGACGATGTCGCAGTGCTCTCGCATGGTGAAATCGCGGAACAAGGCAGTGTCTTGGACCTGATTTTAAATCCTGAATCGGCCATCGGCGCTAAAATTTTGCCCTTGCATATTCCAGCAGTATTGCCGACTGACCATACCATATTTTCAGCGACCTACTCCTCAGCATTGGATACACCACTGAACTGGCTCAGCCAGCTGAGTATCCACGCAGGATATGACCTGGATGTGCACACATCTACAGTTGAAGTGATCAGCAATGCCACTGTCGGCAAGATTATTTTCAGCCTGCCGGATGTGCTGTACAACAAAAATAAAACACAGATAGAACGCCAACTGGCCAAATGGAATGTGCAATTCAAAGTCATTCAATCTGCACCACCCTGTTCCCAGCATGCAGCCGCTTAAGGAATAAACATCATGTCGAAAGATATCGTACTGGATCAAAATACACCTTGGACAGAAATACCTGAAATGCTGCTGCCGGCTTATTTAGAAACATGGACCATGGTCGGCATCGTGATGACATTGGTCATTATTATCGGCGGCATTACCGGCATTGCTTTATTCAACAGCTCTGACCGCGGACTATTCGAAAACCGAAAGCTGTACGGCGCACTTAGCGCAATTGTCAATATTGGCCGGTCATTACCCTTTCTGGTGCTGATGGCTGCCATTATTCCGCTAACCAAATGGCTGACTGGAACAACTATTGGTATTGCTGCGGCTATAGTTCCCATGACCATCGCTGGCATTCCATTTTTTGCCCGCTTGGTCGAAAATGCACTTAATGAACTGCCACCTGAGATCACTTCTGTCGGACGTGTATCTAGCGGCACTTCCCTGCAGATCATTCATCAGGTACAGCTGAAAGAATCGCTGCCTAGCCTGATTTCAGCCGCCACACTAAATCTGATTGCCATGATTGAATACTCTGCAATTGCCGGCACAATCGGCGCAGGCGGCATTGGCTATTTGGCGGTGCTTTACGGCTATCAGCGCTTTGACCATCACATCATGATCGCCACGATTATCACGCTGATCGCGACCATTCAAGCGGTGCAATTTATCGGCAACCGCATCAGCGCCTCCTTAAAACATGCTTAATTCAACATACGGACATTGTTATGACTTCCCCGCAGCACCCATTTGAACTGAAAAAAACAACTAAATTGCCTTTAATCATCGGCGCGATTGTCGTGATCGCCGTCATTGCAGGCCTTGCCCTGTTTAAGCAAAATTCCTCTCATCAGGCATCCGCAGAAAGCAATGTGCTAAAAGTTCATTATGAACCGACCATGATCGGTGAAAAAAACCTGATTGAATATGCCAATGAACATATTGCCCCTGATTACGGCGTGAAGCTGGAAGCCGTTAGTGTACAGGATCCAGTTCAGGCCAACCGCGCAGTCAATGATGGTGAATTTGCCGGCACCATCTATCAGCATCAATGGTGGCTGAAACAAGTCGCAGACGCCAATGGCTTTAAACTCCTGCCGACAACTGAAGTCTTCCAATGGGCGTTCGGAATTTATTCAGACCGTTATAAGAACATTAATGAGCTGCCAAAAAATGCAGTATTTGCCATTCCTAGCGATTTAGCCAACCAAGGTCAAGCGCTATGGTTGTTACAGCGTGAAGGCCTGATTAAACTGAATCCTGCGATTGAACCACGTACAGCAAAAATTAAAGACATTCAGGAGAATCCCCACAGCTTTAAATTTACTGAAATTGAATTGCTGTCTATGGCGCGCACTCTAGACTCTGTTGATGCGGCAATTGGCTATGTCGCTCAGTTTGATGCAGGTAAAATCCCGCGCAGCAAAGGCATTCTATTTCCAGCAGCACCGCGTACTTTCGCCAGCCGTTTAGTCATTGCTGAGGCAAAAAAGGATGATCCGCAAATTGTAAAACTGCAAAAGATCTTCGCTGACCCTCGCATCGCTGAATATCTGAAAACCACTGATGACTTAAATGTAAAAGGCATTTTAACCCCAGTATCAGAAGATTAATTATTACTTAATACATCTATGGCATATTTATATGCCATAGATGTTCATTTTAAAGTCTTATATAAATAATCAGAATTAATTTATCACTTTATATTAATACTTAAAAACAAAATACAAACATATAATTACACAATACCTTTTAAATTAAATTTAAGCCATGATTAAACAACTGATTTTATCAATATCTATTCTTTCAATATTCAATCAAATTTCACATGCAGAAAATACTGAAAATAGTCTAGATGTAAGTGGAACTATTCGCTTCCAATATACACATAATGATTATTTAGAAAACAGTGGAAATAAAATTGATTTTAGCGATGCAGTTTTATGGTTAAATTATCAGAATAATGCCCTAAGTGGTCATTTAGATTATCGTGTATATGAAGCACATGATAAATTAGCTGGTATACATTTTCCTATAAATGCTTGGTTGGCCTATCAGTTCACACCTGAACATAAAGTAACTGCTGGCCTACAACCTGTACCAATTGGGTTAGACCGCTATTACGGTACGACTTACAATTTAACTCAACTTTATAATTTAGGTTTAGAAGACTTAAATAATATAGGCTTAACTTATCAATACACACCAAAATCATTTAATTTAACAGCAGGTTATTTCTTTAGTGATGCAGGGAGCTATACAGGTAAAAGTAAAAAATCATCGCACTATTCTAGTAATTTAACCGCAGAACCTGATTTTGCAGATGGCACACAAACAGAAGAAAAAAATCAGTTCACAATTAAATTAGATAAAGATTTTAATTACAATATTTCAGATACTAAAATTACAACAAAAGCTGGTGCATCATATTTACACAGTCAAATTGACAACTTAAAAACCAATGCTACAGGTGATCGAAATGTTTGGACCGTATTCCAGAAAACACAAGCTGGACCATTAGGTTTTAATATTATATATGGTGGACAAAATATTAAAAATAAAGATATAGATCATCCTGAATATTCAACTTTTGGTTTCTTTGATGGCTATTATAATGTTGCAAATAAGGCCAACTTTTTATCTACTGAAATAAACTACGCACTGCCCTTAAATTACAAAAACTTTAGCAGTCCAATATTATACTCAAATTACTCCAGATATTTTAAAGACAATAATGATTATTCTGACTCTGAACGCCTAATCAATGGTGTATATACAAAATACAAAGATAATCTTCAATTCTATTTAGAATATATTAATGCAAAAAATGATACTGCATTTGGTTCTAGTGATGGTTATGCCACAAGCAAAGATAACAACTGGAATAATATGTTATTCCTTTCATTAGGCTATTATTTCTAATAACTAAATACGTTATTTTCATAAACAACGATTATGATAAATATTGAAATTTTTATTATTAAAAGTTTCAATATTTTTTTATTAAAATTAATTAAATTTTTGATGTTATTACAGACCAATATGACTAAGCAAATTAGATTTAATGCCTTTGAAATGAATTGTATCGCCCATCAATCACCGGGGTTATGGCGTCATCCGCTAGACCGCTCTACCGAATACAAAGACTTAGAATATTGGACTGACTTAGCTCAAATCTTAGAACGCGGTAAATTTGATGGTATTTTTCTTGCAGATGTACTTGGTATTTACGATGTATATAACCAGTCTGCAGAACATGCGCTGACTGGTGCAGTTCAAGTACCAGTGAATGACCCTTTACAGATTGTTCCTGCCATGGCTGCTGTAACCAAGCACTTGGGCTTTGGTGTCACAACCTCTATTTCATTTGAGCATCCCTACCCATTTGCACGTCGCATGAGTACATTAGACCATTTAACAAAAGGTCGTGCGGGCTGGAACATCGTGACCTCATATTTAGAAAGTGGCTCTAAAAATTTAGGCTTAAAAAATCAGGTCAGTCATGATAACCGTTACGATATTGCCGATGAATACTTAGAAGTACTCTACAAGCTTTGGGAAGGTTCTTGGGAACAAGATGCAGTTCTTCGCGATAAAGAAAAAGGAATTTTCGCTGACCACACCAAAGTTCACCCTATTAATCATGAAGGTGAATATTTTACAGTTCCTGGTATTCATATTTGCGAGCCTTCTCCTCAGCGTACGCCTGTACTGTATCAAGCTGGGGCATCTAGTCGTGGGCAATCTTTTGCCAGTCAAAATGCAGAATGTGTTTTTATTTCTGCGCCAACAAAAGCAGGCGTAAAAAAACTAGTTCAAGGAATTCGCACTAAACTTGTAGAAGAGGGTAAAGATCCACATTCCATTTTAATTTACACTATGCTTTCTATTGTTGTAGATGAAACAGATGAAGAAGCGCAAGCTAAATTTAAAGAATATCAAAAATATGGAAGCTATCATGGTGGATTAACCTTAGCTTCTGGTTGGTCTGGTGTAGATTTTTCACAATTTAATGCGCAAGACCAAGTAGAATATATTCATACCAATGCAATTCAATCTATGCTCGATTCGTATGTTAAAGCAGATCCAGAACGTGTTTGGACAATTGAAGAAATTGCTAAATTTATCAGTGTTGGAGGTAATGGACCTGTATTAGTAGGCTCTCCTGCAACCATTGCTGACCGTCTGCAAGAGTGGGTAGAAGATACCGATATTGATGGTTTTAACCTCGCTTATATTTTGGCCCATAAAACATTTGAAGATGTTGTTGAGTATGTGGTTCCTGAACTTCAACGCCGCGGTGTTTATCAGACTGAATATGCAACAGGAACTTTACGTGAAAAACTTTTTGGACAAGGACCGCTGTTGCCTAAAAATCATAGAGGAGCCAGCTTCCGTTATAATACCCAAGAGAATAAAACAGAAATTACATCAAAAATAGCTTAACTTTTAAACCCAAAACTTACCACAGCCATCTTTCAGTTTCTCAAGGATTTTTGATGTAAACTGAAAGAAGCTCAAACCACTACGAGGAGTAATATATTCAAAAATAATATAGTCTTGAGGGTCGGAATAGGGACTGTTCTAAATTTGGTGTAAGTACTTAATTTTCATTTATCCTTCATAGGATAATTACAAAAGGTACTTCACATGGATGAAGCAACAATCAGAAGTATGGCTGCTGAATTGGCTAAAGGTCTAAAAACACCAGAAGACTTAAACCAAATGACAGCAGTCTTTAAAAAAATTCATGATTGAAACTGCACTCAATACTGAACTTTCAGACCATCTCGGTTATGAAAAGCATCAGCCCAAGAAAGGCTCAAATAGCCGTAATGGGTTTAGTTCTAAAACCATTACAACTGAAGATGGACAACTCGCTTTAGATATTCCCCGTGATCGAGAAGGTTCATTTGAGCCACAAATTATCAAGAAGCACCAAACACGCATTACCAGTATGGATGACCAAATCCTCTCACTGTATGCAAAAGGAATGACTAATAGGGAAATTGTCGCATTCTTCAAAGAAATGTACTATGCCGATGTCTCAGCATCACTCATAAGCAAAGTTACCGATGCTGTGATTGAGCAAGTGACTGAGTGGCAAAATAGAGCCTTAGATAGCCTGTATCCTGTTGTCTATCTTGACTGTATTGTTGTAAAAGTCCATCAGCACTCCAATGTGATTAACAAGTCCGTATACCTTGCTTTAGGCATCAATATGGATGAGCAAAAAGAATTACTGGGTATGTGGATTGCTCAGACAGAAGGTGCCAAATTCTGGCTGTCAGTCATGACTGAACTTAAAAATCGAGGGGTGCAAGATATTCTTGTTGCCTGTGTAGATGGGCTAAAAGGCTTTCCTGACGCGATAGCTTCTGTTTACCCTCATACTGATATTCAACTGTGTATCGTGCATGTTGTACGCAATAGCCTGAGATTTGTAAGCTGGAAAGACTACAAGGCTGTTACATCGGGTCTGAAAGCGATCTATCAGGCAAGTACAGAGGAAAATGCTTTAAAGTCCCTAGATATCTTCTGTGATCAATGGAATCACCAGTATCCAAAAATTGGAGAATCCTGGCGGGAAAATTGGAAAAATATCCGAACGATCTTTAGCTATCCAGCCGAAATACGTCATGCAATTTATACAACAAATGCGATTGAGTCGTTGAATAGCGTAATACGCCATTCAACGAAGAAGAGGAAAATCTTCTCATCTGATGACTCAGTGAAAAAGGTCATTTACTTAGCAACATCAAATGCTGCTAAAAAATGGACGATGCCAATTCAAAATTGGCGTTTAGCAATGAATTGGTTTACGATTCAGTTCGATGATCGATTAAAAGATCATTTATAAAAAATGAAACTTACACAAAATAATTTACAGGCTCGGCCGCGGTGTACTTCGCAAGCCAGTCCAAATGAGGTACACCGTTATTCAGGACAACCAGCATATATGGCCTGTTCGTCGTTTATGTTCAACGTTAGATGTTCATCACAGTGGTTATTACGCGTGGTTACCCTTCTTTAATAGCAGTTGCCTGAACTTGCTCAGTGCTAACTCCAGATATAAAAAAACCGCCTAATGAGGCGGTTATCCCATTTCTTCAGCATGGTCGTAACGATCAACGCTCCAAGCCTTTGTAGCAAGACGACCTTTACGACCACCTGACCATGGACCACTAGCGATTTCAATCAACATTCGATACTCAATCAAATTAAAATCAAAACGCCAATGTTTAGTGCTTTTGAAATGAAAATATTCTTCGTACTTGATTTCCATGCGATCAAGGATTTCTTTAAATCGCTCGAATGCTTCTTAGCATTTTTCACCGGCTTTAGGTAGTGGTTTATTACGAGGTTTTTTCTTTATTGGGCCTTTAGCGGTTAAGGTTTTATAGAGTATTTGATCCATAAACTTCAGCCATTAAAAAAACCTCCCGGAGGAGGTTATATTTCATTCTATTATTTCAATAATCAAGATTGTCCTGTCATCAATAATAAAACTCATATTAGGCATTACTGAATTTCTAGGCAGCTTCTTGTAAGGGCGAGTAGTTGACCGTAAAAAATTTCCTTCTGGATCATGATAGAAGAAATTCAAAAAACCATCGCTAACATCCTCTTCAGCTATAAACTCTATTATTTCACCTGTATCTTGATCTTTAGCTATAATTTTCATTGTAGTGCCTTGTGTTGATTTAGCCCTATAATTTATCATTAAAACTTAATTCAACCCATCTTCATAACACCACTTCAAATCATCTAAAACAGTATCAACTTAATACTCCACAGCAATCACAAATGTATTCTCGCCCTCTAAATAAGTTTGAAAATTAAAAGCATGCTTGCGGAAGTATTCACCCAATTGTAAAATAGTACCCTTATCAATAGTATTTAGAGGTACTTTTAAACGAATTGGATTTTCCTTTCGTTTAGCAATAACTTCATGGAGTTTAATAAATAATTCCTCGTATTTGCTTGTGGTAATATTAGTCATTTTAGTCACCATTGATTACCCAAAATACAATTATAATTTAGATACACCCTCCTTAATGTAAGAATAATTTTATACTTTCAAGAAGTACTTGTTTCTTTCAAACAATCCCGACACACACTTTGACTTCTTCATCATCAATTGTGTAATCGATTTTAGTCGCACCATGTAGGCCGAATAAACACATTAAGAATCGGAGCATTTGTTTCTCCTGAATCTGGTGCGCCCGATCAGATTCGAACTGATTATCTCCCAGTTATAAGCGGGATATGCTTATACCACTTAAGCTTAAGGCCCATTGGCACGCCATGTAGGACTCGAACCTACAACCATTGGCATAGAAAACCCATGCTCTTTCCAATTGAGCTAATGGCGCAATGGTGGCGGTTATTAATTTAAAAACCACTAGAAATTAATAGGAACCGCCATAGATGCCCTGATATTGCTTACACATAACATTTCTCAGGGCATAAACAATCCCATCTGCATTATGAAGACTTAGTATCCCCCTTCATATAATGATAATTATTGTTTTTTGAATTCTTCTTATCTTTAAGCTTTTTATAACAATATCCGGCTACCACACCTGTACCAATCAAAGTTAATAGTTTCATCTTTCACCTCAATCAATCAGAAATGCAAGCATATATAACTATCACCTCTATTCATTACACTCCAAGCACGTTTCGATAGTTTTTTGTATGGCAAGTAAATTTATGTGTATTAAATAAAAAACCCACCATCTGGCAAGCTTTTGTTGGTATAGAAAAAATTAGGTTAAACACTTCACCTCAAGCTGATAATCATCTTGAGTAACTCTAATTTTAAGCTTCTTATATTTTCGCTTACTAGGCTCCATAGCTGAACCGACTACTTCTTCAAAGAATTTGCGATCTTTCATCAGCTCACCATACGCCTTATAACCAATTAATATTTTTTCAGGTGTTTGATTTTTTGAGACCATATCACCAATAAGTTTATCTAGTTTTTTTACATTGATATTTGGCATTTGAATTGAACCCAAACATTAAAAAAACATCATACTTTAATTTTATGAATATCTCATATCAAAAAAGCCCACCTTTCGATGAGCTCTTAAATTTAATTCTTTGGCTTTCTTAATATGGCTTCGATCCGATCTTGGGCTTTGAATCGAATTTTATCGAATTCAAAAGTTTACCTATCTAGATCACCACCAATACAAATATTCATACTGCTGCCTTATAAATAAATCCGCCATAAAAAAACCCAGTCTGGGTAGGCTGGGCTATAAACTTTGAATCTTTTTTCGTTGGTAGCGGGAGCTGGATTTGAACCAACGACCTTCGGGTTATGAGCCCGACGAGCTACCAGACTGCTCCATCCCGCATCAACGAGGTGACTTTATACGTCATAAGCAGCATCAAAGCAAACTTTATTAGAAATATAGTCACTTACAGAGGCAATTAGATTAATTAAACATCTTAACCCATACTCGACTCAGTCTTAAACAACGGATGAGAAATCCTATAAAGGCTCAATCTTCTTCTCTCATCTTCCAAAAAAGCCTTTGGCTCTTCTAGCCATGTTGATGCTCGTGAATCAAAATCTGAATTACCTAACACCCAATCAGAAATTGAGCCATATATAAAAGTATTATCGGCAAATACCAATTTTGCTTTATTAGGGATGTTACTTATAAGCACTTTGTGTGTTGGTAATGAACCCAATACACTTATTTGAGTGTATCGGTATTTATAAAATTCTGACATAAAACAAATTACTGAGTTGGTAGCCCACTATACCATCTACAATATGAAAAAAGCCCACCATTTGGCGAGCTTCTTAATTAACTTAGTGCATCACATACAATTCGGTCATTATAACAGAAATACACCATATCTCGGCATGCCAGTCAAATACTAATCAATACGTAATCGCTTATCATGTCCGGCCAAATAAAACTTCCCAGCATAGATCATATTTCTTAAAACGTTCCGGCCCAGTTTAAATTCATCTTCCATTTTTCGATCTGACAAACCTCGTACATTTCTCTCAATAAATAACTGAACTGCCACCTTCGCTGAATCACAAATCAGTTTTGATTGTTTTACATCAATGATGAGCTTCCGCACTTGCTCAGCTTCAAAATCATTAATCTTGCAAATGATCTGGTCCTTACGCGCAGCCACCCCTTTATTATTTTCACAGATCAACCAGTAGATCTGATTAACGCCTAAACTATCTGGCTCATTACCCGACTTCATGCGACAGGTCTAGATATATGCACCGTACTGCTTCAGCCACTCTTCCGCTGTAAATTTTGACCACTCCATTACTTGAGTCTTAACCATCGCATTCATCCCTATTTCCCTTAAATCTCTCTAACGTCTATGCCGTGTACTGATTTCATTAAGTGTTTCTTGTTTCGATAACTTGGCAATTTTCTCGTTGCTGGTGACTTCACATCCTCAATGATTAGCTGCTCATCCTTCAGGTATGTGAAATCTGCAAAATACCTCAAAGCAGATTTGGCCCTCTTTTCACCTGCAATTTTTACTTTGGGTACCAACTCAAATTTGACCTGACACTTTAAATCTTGAATTTCACCTCTTTGCATTTGCGCTGTAAGCTCGATATAGCGCCCATACTCTTTTTGGCTATCCAAACTTCATTCCATCCCTCTCAATCTTCACAGCATTAAATTTGTTGCGCTTGGTGGTAGTCTTTCGACCACTGCCATATAAGCCTGTCACCCTTCGTAAATGGGCTAGTTATGGAAAGGGTGATTTAACCCCCAGTTCGTACACAAAATGGTGCCAAATAGCGTTTGACGGATATTCGTAATTTGATTGGTGTGTGATGATCATTGAAGAAGGCCACTTTAATAGTGGCTTTTTTATTGCCAACTCTGCTTACACGTATTTATTTTTATTGCTTACATAGTGCTTACATGGATTCAGATATTAAAAAACCACTTACGATTAATGCACGTAAGTGGTTGTTTTATATGGTGGGCCCAGACAGACTTGAACTGTCGACCAACGGATTATGAGTCCGCTGCTCTAACCAACTGAGCTATAGGCCCTTATAAGCTGAATTTGTTATATATCAACAAGTTCAAGCGAGGCAATACTAACGAAGATTTTTTCAAAAAACAAGCATTTTTGCTTTCACTTGCACAGTAACACAACAATTATTTAGCACGTTTTAAAAGGTTATTATTTTTTCATAGAACTCAGTTCCATCCTACCCTAAACAATCTACAAATTTACTGAGCTTGTGTATCTATAATAAATTCTAAAAACATTTATATGAAGATGCTATACCAATATTTCCCGCTAATAAATTGAGAACAACTCACAATTTTTAAGAGAGGTTAGTAAATGAAGAAAATTGAATGATGATCGTGTCGCTTTTAACAATCACCTTTTAACAGATTGTGATTGAGTATTCAGTTTTAAAAATAACCAAACTAAATCAAGTCATCCCTCTCATCACATTTTTGAAATGCAAATCATGGGAAAAAGATGGATAACTTATATCTAAAAACTCTTATTTAAATTTTTATATAAATTTTAAATAACGATTTAAAAAATCAAAATAGTAAAATTCTTTAAGCTTTGACTGGTGATCAAGACTCAAAACTGCGTTGCTTATGCTCTTCAATGCGAATTTCGATTAAAGACCACACAACCACGAGCATAAACAAACAAAATGCTAATAGAAAAGCCGAAACATACATCATTCTTTTCAATCCTCATTAAACATCTGCCCGGTCGGGTCATGTGTTTAAAAAAACTTTATCTTCGACAAAAGTCTAATAGGTATTTTTTAATCTGGATAGCCATTATTCAGTCTTAATTTATATTAAATAATATTTTTTAAGTCTTTATTTGAGCTATTTTATATATAAAACCAATTAATGGCTGTATTTTTAAAAGCTATGTAAAATGTATTTATTTGATTGTTTTTAACGCATCAGCACTTGACTATAAATACGAACAGGCAGAAATTAGCCCACTTTCATATTACCAAATATCCCTCATATCCATGTTAAAAAAATTTATTGGTGAATCTGCATTTAAACTTGCAGGATGGAATTATCACGTTGAACCAGATGTACTTGAAAATAAGCAGGTAATTGTTGGGTTTGAACATACTTCCATGATGGATGCCGTGCTTTCCCTAGCGCTATTCCAGATTTATGATATAAAAATTCATACCCTGATTAAAAAAGAATTATTTAAAGGCCCGATGAAACCTTTATTAGAGGCCATTGGCGGGATTGCGGTCGATCGTAAATCCAATAAAGATATCGTGTCATTAATGGTTGAACATTTTCAGCAGAATGAAAAATTCAATCTGGTAATTGCCCCTGAAGCGACCCGGGCCAAAACAGGTGAAACTAGAAAACCCATCCGCACAGGTTTTTGGCATATAGCCAAAGCTGCAGGTGTACCTATCGTTTTAATGTATGCCAATTCACAAACTAAACAAGGTGGAATTTTAGGTAAAATTTATCCTACGGAAATTAATCATGACCTGGCTTTGTTAAAACAGCTTTACAAAGAAAAAGTAGGATTGGATATTATTATTCCCGAACCTAAAAATATTCCTGAAACCAAAAACTAAGTAGCATTTGTTTAAAAACTCAAAAGCTAGCCCTTTCTAAGAAAAAAGGGCTTATGGTAGAATTTAAAACATTCGATTAGGCATAAAGCCAATCTACAAGGAGCATAGTTCGCATGGCGGGTCATTCCAAGTGGGCCAATATCAAGCATCGTAAAGCAAAACAAGATGCTAGCCGTGGTAAAGTTTTTACCAAATACATTCGTGAGTTAACCACAGCTGCAAAACTTGGCGGTGGTGATGCCGCAAGCAACCCACGTTTACGTGCTGTAGTTGAAAAGGCACTCTCTGTAAACATGACACGTGACGTGATCAACCGTGCTATTCAGCGTGGTGCGGGTGGTGAAGACAACGACGACTTAAAAGAAGTCACTTATGAAGGTTATGGTGTTGGTGGTGTTGCCGTTATTGTTGAAACAATGACTGATAACTTAAACCGTACTGTTCCTGATGTACGTCACTGCTTCTCTAAAACTGATGGTAACTTAGGTACTAACGGTTCAGTTGCATTCTTATTTACTAAACGTGGTGAGATTAGCTTTGAAGATGTTTCTTTAGAAGATCAAATCATGGATGTCGCATTAGAAGCTGGTGCTGAAGATATCGAAGTAGATGAAGATGAAATTCTGGTCATTACTACTCCTGAAGCATTCGGTGAAGTACAAGATGCTTTAGCTGCAGCAGGTTTAAAATCTGACAATGCTGAAGTGGTCATGAGTCCTTCTACCAAAGCTGAAATCACAGATATCGACCAAGCGAAAAAAATCATGAAAATGATTGATATGCTTGAAGATCTTGATGATGTTCAAAATGTTTACACCAATGTTGAATTCTCAGACGAAGTATTAGAACAGCTTGAAGGCTAATACTGACTGAATTTAAAAACGCACCTGAAGGTGCGTTTTTTATAAGCTCTAAAAAATCAAATAGCGACTACCTGAATATAAGAATAAATTTTCGCCTCAGACCCGATTGAGTAAGCCACTACAGTTCAACACCTTATATTCCTTAATCACAAAACTGGAATGCAATGCCACCACATGTTCAATTTTCCCGATGCGCTTTAACAGAATTTCACTATAATTTTCCATATCTTTAGCCACCACTTCGACAATAAAGTCAGCGGATTGCCCCGTCACCAAAAAAGCATTGATTACTTCTGGAATACTTTCCAATTCTTCTAAAAATTTGGCAAAAGTATCGGTATCATGCTTATTTAAAGAAACCTGCAATAGCACATGCAAACTAAAACCCAGCTTGGCATAGTTAATATCACGCTTTAAATGCGTCATGATATTTGCTTCAATCAAATGCTTAATACGTCGATGTACAGAACTGACCGAAAGATTAATACGCTCAGACAGCTCATTTAAGTTCACATCTTCATGACTCAATATTTCAAGGATCTGTTTGTCAAAACGGTCGAGCTCCATCATGGACTCCCTATTTTTCTGTTCTAAAATGATGAAAGCTAGCATCGCGGACACCGGACTTAATCACGATCGGGATAAATTTCTTGGGCTTTCTATTATTTGTCTCAACAGAATAAAATGAAAGAGCGGATGGCAACTTTTTTCATAAATTTACTTATTTGTAAAAATAATCACCAGAATTAATTTTTATTTAATCTTTTTTTCTCATTAAAAATACTTTTTTAACTTTTTATCAGTCTTGTGTCTGTTATTCAAAGCACAAAGATGAGATGAGCGAAAAGTCTAGACACCACGCCAATCCACCCGTGCATTACGTTCGGTTTGATAGATGCGCAGCACATATTGTCCTAAGGGTAATGACGTTAAATACTCTTTGTATTGTCTAAATTCATCCGACAATGTTTCTTCGTACTCTTTTTCCCACGGCGTACCCGGAATTTCAAGAATGGGAGCAAGCATCGAACATACCGCAATATCGGCAAGGCCCAGACGTTCACCGACAAAATAACGCCCATGATTTTCAATCAATCTTTCATTTAAATTTTGAATTAAGCTCTCCATTTGCTGTTTAGACTCGGCCACCTTGTCTGCATTCAGTTGATAGCCTTTTGAAAGCAAAGCTTTAATAATTGGTTTGGAATATTTTTCAAACTGCCGTAAATAACCCTTTTCACCAATTAAAATATCTAAAGATTCTTCACTTTCTGACAAGGCGTGAGAAAGTCTCCAGCGGCGCACATGCCTACCCAGTTCGGTAGCCAGATCATTGATTTCCAAAGCCAATTGACGTTGTTGCGGATCAGCACGCAATAAAGAATGTTCTGGATAAACTTCATCCAGATATAAGGCAATTTCAGTCGAATCCGCGATCCAGAGGTCTTGATCACGTAAAATAGGCAATTTATTCTGCCCCGTTTTTAGCTGTGCGAAAGCACGATGTACACCCGGTACTAAATTTTGTGCGACATAATCCAATTCTTTATGATCAAGCAACCAGCGCGCCTTTTCACAAAAATGAGATAAAGGAAACTGGTATAAAATTCGCATAAAAGCTCCGCGTTTATTTTTTTAGTTCTGCCAAATCAAAACCATCTAACTCAGTCCGATACTTTAGTCACCCTGCTTCGGAATTACAATGTACTTTTTATTCAAATTAAATGGCTAAATATCGAATCGCCTGTGTCTTATTTTTATATGTTTTTTTGTCTTGATTATCTTTAAAGCTGATATATCTTCAGTAAAATCAAGGAAGATAAATTTAAAACCAGTGAAATAATGTTGATTTTTAAACACTTAATATATTCCAAATAAATAAAAATCTAGCAGTTTTTATCCTAAATCATATTTCTTCTAAGCTTTGCAAAAGCAATTGCTTATTTTCAAACTCAATTGCCTGTAGCGTTCTGACATCGATTTAAGGTGTCATTATGTCTCGTTTAATTTCTGAAAATATTCATGTGATTGAGAACGATCTCGATGCATTTCATGCTGCTTATCATGTAGCAGATTTTGCTTTGGAAGGTCGCAATCAACGTGATCAACAGCGCTTGCTACCTTTTGCTGAAATTGATCTGTTCAGCCAGAAAGGCCTAGGTGGTCTTCGTATTCCTAAACAATACGGTGGTGCATTTGTTTCCAATAAAACCCTTGCTCATGTATTTCGCATCATCAACAAAGCAGATTCCAGTGTAGGACAAATTCCACAGAATCAAATTGCGCTGTTGAATATGATTCAAATTATGGGGACAGAGCAGCAGAAACAATTTATTTATCAGGAAATTTTACAAGGCAAACGTCTGGCCAACGGTGGTCCGGAGCGCAATACCAAAGATACCAGGACCCTAGCAACCACCTTAAGCTTTGAAAATGGTCGCTATTTTGTCGATGGTGAAAAATTCTATTCTACTGGTAGTAGCTTTGCTCACTGGCTGGCGATTAAAGCTATTCATCCTGAAGGCCATGTGGTTTTAACCATTGTGAATCGTGAGGCTACCGGTGTTGACGTGGTTGATAACTGGAATGGTTTCGGTCAACGCACCACATCTAGTGGCACAGTCAGACTTCAACACGTTGAAGTTAATCCGCTACTGATTTTTGATGAGCGTCTACTTTCCAGTCAACCCAATTACCGCGGTGCCTATTCACAATTATTACAGGTGGCAATTGATGTCGGCATAGCCGAAGCAGCTTTTGCCGATACCGTAAGCACGATTCATAAAGCGCGTCCGATTGTCGATGCACAAGTCGAAAAAGCCAGTTTTGAACATTACACCTTACAGGAAGTAGGGAAATCTTCCGTTCTTTTAGATGCAGCCATCTTACTGCTGGATGAAGCAGCTGAATATTTGGATGAGCTTGATCAACTGGAATCGGTGACAGATGAGCAGGCTGCAAAAGCCTCTATTTTAGTTGCTGAAGCCAAAGTCTATGCCAATGATGCAGCGCTGCATATATCTGAAAAATTACTGGAACTCGGTGGTAGCCGTTCAAGTCTGAGTCAGCACAACCTGGATCAGCATTGGCGCAATGCCCGTGTACATACCCTGCATGATCCGGTGCGCTGGAAATTGCATGCGCTTGGGGATTATTACCTGAATCATAAACTCCCTGCCCGCCACGCCTGGATTTAAGGATATTCACCATGACTTCATATCAAAATCTTACTTCATTTAATTCCGAACAGCTGGCGCATGCACACATTATTCAGTCTGATGCAGAAGCGCTAGAAATTGCACGCAATTTAGCTGAACAATTCAGAGTAGGATCCGTACAACGCGATGCCGAGCGTATCCTTCCGTTTGAAGAAATTGAAGCCTATAGCCAGTCTGGACTCTGGGCCATTACCGTACCAAAACAGTATGGTGGTGCAGAGGTATCCAGCTATACCGTAGCTCAAGTAATTGCACTGATGAGTGGTGTAGATGGTTCAATTGGCCAGATTCCACAAAACCATTTTTATGGTCTGGAAATCCTGCGCAATAACGGCACAGAACAGCAAAAACAAAAACTCTATGCCGAAGTATTAAAAGGTGCCCGTTTTGGCAATGCCTTGGCAGAATTCAAAACCAAAACTGCCGCACAACGCCAAACAGCTATCCGAAAAAATGCTGAAGGCTATGTAATTAATGGTGAAAAGTTCTATTGCACCGGCAGCCTGTTCGCGCATCGGATTCCCACACTGGTGGTCGATGAACAGGATCAGCAATTCCTGGCTTTTGTGCCACGTGATAATGAAGGTCTGACTTTGATTGATGACTGGAGCGGTTTTGGCCAACGCACTACAGGCAGTGGAACGGTAAAGTTTAATAGCGTGCAGGTATTAGAGGAAGATGTGGTTCGATTCGATACTGCCTATTCTCAGCCGACCATCTCGGGGCCTTTTGCGCAATTGATGCATGCTTCTATTGAAACCGGGATTGCCCGTGCGGCCTTTGAAGAAACCTTGAACCGCATCCGTCTGGCACGACCATGGATTGATTCAGGCGTAGACAAAGCGACTGATGATCCACTGACCTTATTTGAACTGGGCCGAATTGTGGCCGATGTCCGCGCCTCAGAAGTGTTACTCAAACAGGCAGCGCGTTCGATTGATGCCGCAAAGCCAGCACCTACTGCAGAAAATGTCGCTAAAGCCTCTCTGGATGTTGCCAAAGTGCGGGCGCATAGCAGTGAGACCGCATTAAAAGCATCCTCAAAACTGATTGAACTGGCTGGTAGCCGCGGCAGCCAACGTGAAGACGGCCTAGATCGCTTCTGGCGCAATGCACGCGTACATACCCTACATGATGCTTCGCGCTGGAAATATTATTTCATTGCCAATCATATTTTAAATGGCGTACTACCACCGCGTCGGGGGACATTGTAATGACAATAACAGCACAATCCGTACCCAAGAAAATCTTGCTGAATGCTTTTGACATGAACTGTGTCGGCCATATCAATCACGGATTATGGACCCATCCGCGTGATCAGTCGCACCGTTTTAATGAACTCAGCTACTGGACAGATTTAGCCCAAACCCTGGAACAAGGGCTGTTTGATGGCCTGTTTATTGCCGACATTACCGGAGTGTATGATGTCTATCAAAACAATATCGACCTGACTTTAAAAGAATCGATTCAGTTACCAAGTCATGACCCCAGTACTCTGGTTTCTGCCATGGCTGCTGTGACAAAAAACCTTGGATTCGGTATTACCGTCAATTTAAGTTATGAATCGCCTTATCAGTTTGCCCGTCGCTTCGGCAGTCTGGATCATCTGACCCAAGGCCGGATTGGCTGGAATATTGTCACCGGCTATTTGGACAGTGCACAACGCCTGATTGGTGAAAAAGGTTTGAAAGACCATGACCTACGTTATGAACAAGCCGAAGAATTTTTACAGCTTTGCTATAAATTCTGGGAAGGTTCTTGGGAAAATGATGCAGTCTTAAAAGACAAGCAGAATCGTATTTTTACCGATCCAGCCAAAGTACATCAGGTCAATCATCAGGGCCAATTTTACCAAAGCCAGGGCGTGTTTCAGGTCTCTCCTTCTATCCAGCGTACTCCAGTTTTATTCCAGGCAGGTGCTTCACCGCGTGGTATGGCCTTTGCCACCCAGCATGCTGAAGGCATGTTTATTGGCGGTGATCAACCTGCAAAAATCAAAAAACAGGTCGATCAGATCCGTCGTCAGGCAACTGAACAAGGGCGTGATCCTGAAGCAATTAAGATTTTTGTAGGCATTACAGTCGTTACCGCAGAAACGGATGAACTGGCTCAGCAAAAACTGGATGAATACAGCTCTTATGCAAGCCCCGAAGCAGGACTTGCGCATTTCTCAAGTTCTGTCGGGATTGACCTGTCTAAATTTGCCGATGATGAAGCAATTCCCTATCAAAAAACCAATAGCATTGCTTCGGTGAATAACAAGTTTAAAGAACAGCAGATCACACCGAACGATCTGAAAGCCCAGCATGTGCTTGGCGGACGTTATCCCCTGATTGTCGGTAGTGGTGCAACCGTGGCTGAAAAACTGATTCAGCTGATTGATGAAACCGGGATTGATGGCTTCAACCTGACCCGTACCGTTGCGCCTGAATCGCATCAGGATTTTATCCGTCTGGTTATTCCCGAATTACAGCAGCGCGGACGCTATAAGACTGCATATGAACAAGGCAGTTTAAGACACAAGCTGTTTCAGCAAGGCGACCGACTGTCTGCCTCACATCCTGTTCAGCAATTTCGATGTCAAAGCTCTGCATCAACTTCGAATTCCAACTTAAAGCAAAAACAATCAGCATAAATTTTGAGGTGCAACATGGCACAAAGCGCTAAAACTAAATTCACCATTATTGGGGTGATTATTGCGGTAGTGGTTATCGGACTGGTGGTCTGGAATCAACAAAAGAAATCCAGTTCAGATGAACTAGTGATTGGCATTAGTCCATCCTTTGCCAAGCCTTTACAGGTCGCAGCTGATGAAGCCAAGCAGCAAGGTCTGAACGTGAAACTGGTGGAATTCTCTGACTGGAATACACCGAATATCACGCTTAATCATGGCGATATTGATGCCAATTTCTTTCAGCACCAGCCTTTTTTAGACAATGCTAAAAAAGAAACAGACTTTAAGATCAAGGCCTTCGCTAAAGGCGCAGCAACACATGTCGGTTTGTATTCAAAGAAAATCAAAAGTTTTGATGAGTTAAAAGATGGTGCCAAAGTTGTGGTTCCAAACGATCCAGTGAATCAAGGACGTGCACTATTACTTTTACAACAGGCAAAACTGGTGACCCTTAAAGATCCAAACAACCACTTGTCTAGCTTAAAAGACATTGCAGCTAATCCGAAGAACTTACAGTTCGTTGAAGTCGAAGGCCCTCAAACGGCTCGTGCCATTGACGATGTAGATCTGGCTTTTGGCTACCCGCACTATTTGCGCTTGGCAAAAACAGCAGATCCGGAACAAGCTTTGTTATTTGACTCTAACAAGGACAACCGTTATGCCATTTTGTTTGCGGTACGTGAGGACTATCAAGACAAGAATGACAAACTGAAGAAATTTGTCGAAATCTATCAGAACTCGCCGAAGGTAAAACAGGCTTTGGATGCAGATTTCGGTGCCAAACTCTGGTTCCCGGGCTGGAAATAAGGGTTTAAACAATGTCTCAAATTTCCAAGCTTAATATTAAAAATCTGCTGATTGGCCTCACTATAGTTGTAGTCATTGCAGGATTGTTTGCCTATCGTTATGAGCAAAACCAGCAACAGGATAATGTCCTGACGATTGGTATTAGCCCACCCTATGCAGAACTATTACAGACAGTTGCAAAAGAAGTAGAGAAAGATGGCATTCATGTCAAACTGGTTGAATTTTCAGATTGGCAGGCACCCAATGTGGCAGTACAAAACGGTGATATTGATGCCAACTTTTTTCAGCAAAGCGTGTTTTTAAAGAATGCGATTAAACAAACCAATTACGACTTACATGCTTTCGGCATAGGAAGTGGCAGCCATGTAGGTTTATATTCCAAGCAATATAAATCTTTAGATGCCTTGCCACAAAATGCACGTGTGGTTATTCCAAGTGACCCTGTTAACTCGGCTCGTGCATTGATTTTGTTGCATCGTGCAGGTCTGATCCAAATCAAAGACAGCAACAATGAACTGTCAACCCTGCAAGATATTGTGGCGAATCCGAAACAACTCAAATTTTTAGAAGTTGAAGGTCCTCAAACAGCACTTGCATATGACGATGCGGATCTGATTTTTGGTTTCCCCCATTATTTAAATATGGCTAAAAAAGCCGATCCACACAGTGCTTTGTTTTTAGATCCAATTGATAAGAAATACGCCATCCTTTTTGTTACGCGTAAAGATTATCAAGACAAAAATCAAAAGTTAGAAAAATTCATTCACGCCTTTCAAAACTCATCACAAGTTCAAAATATTTTAGACAAAGATTTTGGTAAGAACATGTGGTTCCCTGGCTGGAAATAAGGAGAAAACGATGGTGAGTTTTGGTTCTCAGGTGGACTTCTCTGTCCCGCACATCAAAATCCGAAATCTGAACAAATATTATGATGTTCAGGGTAACTCGGTTCATGCCTTAAAAGACATTAATCTAGATATTCCTGAAGGTAAAATCTTTGGCATTATCGGGAAAAGTGGTGCCGGTAAATCTTCACTGATACGCACCTTAAATGGTTTGGAGCAAATCAGTGAAGGTCATATCCATATTCATCAGCAGGATCTGGCAGAATTGAAACATGCCAAACTGATCCAGTTGCGTCAGCGCATTGGCATGATTTTTCAGCACTTTAATTTAATGTCAGCGAAAACGGTTTGGGAAAATGTTGCCCTACCTTTAAAGGTCGCCAATTATAAAAAATCAGACATTGATGCACGTGTGAATGAAGTGCTGCAACTGGTCGGTTTAAGTGAAAAGGCACAGCACTACCCTTCACAGTTATCTGGCGGCCAGAAACAACGTGTCGGCATTGCCCGTGCTTTGGTGCATCATCCGGAAATTTTGCTATGTGATGAAGCAACTTCGGCCCTAGACCCGGAAAGTACTTCAGTGGTTTTGTCATTACTGAAAGAAATCAATCAGAAACTGGGTATTACCATTGTGCTGATCACCCATGAAATGCAGGTGATTCGTGAAATCTGCGATCAGGTGGTGGTCATTGAACATGGTGAAATTGTCGAATCTGGCGAAGTCTGGTCGGTGTTTTCCAATCCACAGCAAGAAATTACCCAAGAATTGCTAAATCTGGAACAGCTGGATTTACCTTTTGCCATCAGCCCGAATGTGATTTCTGAAAGTTCACATAGCATTTTAAAACTGCGCTATGCCTCCGATGTTCAACATTCACCTGATCTGAAACTTATTTTTGATCAGTTTGAAACGCCGGTACATTTATATCAGAGCCATGTTGATACTATCCAGAAGCATCTGGTCGGAAGTTTTATTGTAGCTGTTCCTGATCTGAATATTAACACCGGCTTACTTCAACAAAAATTAAAACAATACATTGCACAGATTGAGGTCATTGGCTATGCACGACCAGCTCATTGATTTATTACTGACCGGAACAATTGATACTTTGCTGATGGTCGGTGTGTCCGCCATTGTTGCCTTTATCATTGGCTTGCCTATCGCTGTGATTTTAGTCAGTACTGCCGAACACGGTATTTATCCCTCTAAAAGCATCAACCAGGGCTTGGGCTGGGTGGTCAACATTACCCGTTCGGTCCCGTTTTTAATTTTAATGGTAGCGCTCATTCCACTCACCCGCTGGATTGTTGGCACCAGTTACGGCGTATGGGCCGCGGTAGTGCCTTTAACCTTGGCGGCCACCCCTTTCTTTGCCCGTATTGCCGAAGTCAGTTTACGCGAAGTAGATCAAGGGCTGATTGAAGCGGCACAAGCGATTGGCTGTAATCGTAAACAGATTATCTGGCATGTACTGTTACCTGAAGCACTGCCCGGAATTGTGGCAGGCTTTACCGTGACTTTGGTGACTATGATCAACTCATCCGCCATTGCCGGTGCCATTGGCGCAGGCGGTTTGGGCGATATTGCCTATCGATATGGTTATCAGCGTTTTGATATGCAAATCATGCTCGCCGTGATTGTGGTACTGGTGATTCTTGTGATGCTGGTTCAGGCCGCGGGCGATTCAATCTCCAGTCAGCTGGATAAACGTAAAATTTAAGCTGTCCGATTTTAGGAGTTTTCAACAAACCATCTAGCCATGACCTGACTTTGTCATGGCTTTCATGTAAAATCATCGGCAATTTTTATATAACACGTTGTGAGTCTTTTCATGGGTTTTAATTGCGGTATTGTCGGCTTGCCGAACGTTGGTAAATCTACACTTTTCAATGCATTGACTAAAGCTGCCATTGCTGCAGAAAACTTCCCGTTCTGCACCATCGAACCGAACACCGGTATCGTTCCTGTACCTGACCTACGCATGGACAAACTTGCGGAAATCGTTAAACCACAACGTGTGCTTGCAACCACCATGGAATTTGTGGATATTGCCGGTCTTGTGGCTGGTGCCTCTAAAGGTGAAGGCCTGGGTAACCAGTTCCTTGCGAATATCCGTGAAACCGATGCCATTGCGCATGTAGTGCGTTGTTTTGAAGATGAAAATGTCATTCACGTGAATGGTAAAATCGACCCGTTGGATGATATTGCAACCATCAATACTGAACTTGCCCTTGCTGATTTGGAAACTGTAACCAAAGCAGTAACACGTTTAGCAAAATCAGCTAAAAGTGGCGACAAAGAAGCCGTTGCCACTAAAACTGTTTTAGACAAAATCTTGCCTTTGCTAGATGAAGGCAAACCTGCACGTGCAGCCGATCTTGATGATGATGAACGTAAACTGGTTCGTGGTTTTGGTTTAATGACTTTAAAACCAACCATGTACATTGCCAACGTGGCTGAAGATGGTTTTGAAAATAACCCGCATCTAGAAGCGGTTAAAAAATTGGCTGCCGAAGAAAATGCGATTGTGGTTCCGCTTTGCAACCAGATTGAAGCTGAAATTTCATTGCTTGAAGATGAAGACCGTGCTGAATTCCTGGAAGCTATGGGTATGGAAGAACCAGGTCTGAATATCGTGATTCGTGCCGGTTACAGCTTGCTTGGCTTACAAACTTACTTCACCGCAGGTGTACAGGAAGTTCGTGCCTGGACTGTGAAAGTAGGTGCAACTGCACCACAAGCAGCCGGTGTGATCCACACTGACTTTGAAAAAGGCTTTATCCGTGCTGAATGTATTGCTTATGATGACTTCGTTCAATACAACGGCGAAGCCGGTGCGAAAGAAGCTGGTAAATGGCGTCTGGAAGGTAAAACTTACGTGGTTCAGGACGGTGACGTTCTGCACTTCCGTTTTAATGTTTAATTCGTGATTTAATAAAAAAGCCCCATTATTGGGGTTTTTTATTGTCTCAATCAGCTGAATGCTCATCTTTCAGTAAGATCGGTATAGCATGTGAATTGATCGTTAGATTTAATGTACTTTTTCAATAGCCAATATCAGTACCCGCTTCAGAACAAGCAGGCTAGATCATGGGTAAATCTTTAAATTATTACTACTTGGTCTGACGATGGTTTGTCTGGAGAATTAGTCCTGTGTCCAATCATCAAAGCGCATTAAAACAGCATAGACGATTTACACATCGAGATATACTCGGTTATTTTTCTCATTAAACTTAGGCCTTAGGCTATTTTATCTGGTCTATTGTTTAAGTTTCAGCAGCTCAAACTTAAAACCTGCTTAAAACCCAAAAAACACCAACAATTTCACTGTAACTTATTGCTTTTCAGCAACGATTCTACAACTCAATTGTGAATAAAATTTGCCTATTTTACATACAGGTACTGATGCCTGTTTTCAAAGAATAATAGCAATGAAAAAACTCAGCACAATTTTTACCGCAGCGATCTTCACAATGCTTAGTGCCACTGCATTTGCTTGCCCTAAAGGCATGACCATGACGGGTGGTACAGGTCCAAATCATAAAGGCGGCACATGTGTTACTACAAAAGAAGCCAAAAAACATGCTGCTACGCAGCATGAAAAAAGCAAAGCACATGCTGCAAAAGAACATAGCAATATGATCAAACCGGCAGAAAAAGATATGCACAAAGCCAACACTGAAATGAACAAAGCAAAAATGGATATGAACAAAGCCAATACCGAGATGAGCAAACCAAAACCATAATTGCTAAAAAAAGCCGGTTTAATAAACCGGCTTTTTTATCTTGAAGCTTTTAAGTTAATTAATATTCACAATCTTGGCATCCATTTCAGCACGTTGTTTGCGTGCCTCAACTACCATTCTTTGCTGTAAATCTTTGCGCAATCCCAACAAGAACACAAATTCTGCCAACACAAATAAAGGGCCGATCGCCAGACCAATCACATCATCAAAAAATGCCGGCTTTTTCTTTTCATAGTAGTGACCAACAAATTGAAACAGCCAGCCCACCACGAAAATGCCGATACTCAAGCTGAACCAGCTCGCCATTTGCATTTGTGCAATCTGGTAGGCTAATGGATAGATAAGCGCAAAAATGACCAGCATTACAATCCCGAAAATGCGGTCCAGAATGAAATAATAGATGCAACTTGCTATCATTAATAATAAGGCAAGGGTCAGTTCAAAGCCTGCAAACAGTATACCTGCGCGTGCAGTCAAACAGACGATGGAAAAAACAATCAGCGGAATGCCAATAAAATGGGTAAAAATATTCTTTTGATCGAGGTGATAAGCTGCATACTGGCTTAACAGCTGTTCTAATTTGGTCATGTTATTCTTCCTTGCTCCACTTATTGTTCTACTATATAAAAAAATCCAGGGACAAGTTGTCAGTTAGCCGACAACTCAAATAAAAAAAGGAATTAACGTGCTCGAGACCATTTATATCGATCATTTAGAACAAAATGTCTGGTTCACCCAATTGCCTGTACTGTTTAAGGACTTTATTGTGAACAGTGCTGTGCAGCTGCATTTCGACAAGGAACAAACCATCTTTCATGCTGGGGATTTATTTAATGGCATCTATGCCGTTCTAGAAGGTGCAGTTCGCTTAGGCTATATTGATATTCATGGCAAAGCCGCAGTTGCTGCCATTGTAGAACCGATTATGTGGTTTGGTGAAATCTCTCTGGTCGATGCCAAGCCGCGTTCCCATGATGCCATTGCCACGCAAAAAAGCCTGATTCTGCATATACCGAGTACCGCGCTACAATTTCTGCTGCAACAACATCCAGTTTTTTGGTATCACATTGCGCAACTCACCAGTCAAAAACTACGCTTTGCTTTTTTAGAGCTAATTTCAATCCAAACCCAAAACATGACCCAGCGCTTGGCACAACGCTTGCTGTTTATTTTAAATGGATATGGCAATCATTTAAGCATTGAAAAAAACATTATTCATTTATCGCAAGAACAGCTGGCGCAAATGCTGACCTGTTCCAGACAAACCATCAATCAGGAACTGCAAGCTTTAGAACAGCAAAATATTTTGCGTCTATCTTTTAAGAAAATTGAAATTTTAAACTTGGCGGAACTGCATCGCATTGGCCATGCTTTTCCAGGCAACTGAAGTAAAAATACTGGTTGATCAACAGATTAAGTAAGGATTAAGCTTTAAATATTTACCGCCAACCAGAACAAATGAAGTGACTTGTCTGATCATTCGCAGGTTGAACAGATAAGATCTTATGAAAGTAACTGACACACATTCACATCATCAAAACCATTGGTGCATGCTGCAACTTCATGTTCGCTCTCTGAGGAAGATTGAACAGCCTGTACTTGTGCTGATGCAGTCGCTAGCTGACTAAAAGTGCTGATTGCGATAGTCATACTTATTGAAAAAAACACTTTATTAAACATATCTTTTACTCCTAATCAGCAACTAAGTAGAAATTATTTAGATTTTTATCAAAATAATAATATATTAAATTGTTATTATTATACACAAATTATCATTTAATGATAATTTTATATATTTATCATATTATCGTTTTATTATCTTATTCATCCCTTAAAACTATAAGTAAAAGTATATTTTAAAAAGTAGAGTACATAAAAAACGAGGCATAAGCCTCGTTTTGATTTCCATTCTAAGAGCCGATTTTTTTCGGATCAGTATTTCCAAGTACCGGGTTATCGATTGCATCTTTACATTGCTGCTTATCACGCTCGTAATCTGCCTGTTTCTGCGCCACTGAACTGGATTGATCCATGGTTTCACGTGCCCAAATTTCCAGACTGGTCAATGCCTTACGGCATAAAGCATATTTCCCTTCAGTTACGGAATCAGTCATTTTGACATTAATGCGCCAATCTGTACTCAGCTTGCGTGCCGGTTTACGGACCTGCTCTTCCAAGGCATCAACTTTTTTTGCATACACCAGACCATCCACCCGATTAATGAATTTCCACGCTTCATTGGCATAAGTGGTTGCATCATTGGTCAGTTTAGGTGCGGGTTTAATTTCAGCTTTTTCAGTTTTATTGCCATCATTTCCACAAGCCTGCAGCAAAACACTACTGCATAATAAAGAAACAATCAGCATTCCACGTGTCTTCAACATCAACATATCAGGCTCACCCAGATAAACAATTCGGCACTATGCTAGTGAATTCGAGTACAATACTCAATCATCATTTGACCCGTTGTTCAACTCTCCCGCAAAGGTGTGTCGTGTCTGAGCACAAAATTCCTCCAGTTCAAGCTGCTGGCTTTTGGCAAGGTGCTAAAGACAGCCAAGCCATTATTTTTACTTATCTTCCTGTTTCATTTGCTTTCGGTGTTTCGGCCAGCCAATTTGGCTTTAGCTCTTGGGAAGCGCTGTTTTTATCCTGTTCCATGTATGCCGGCGCCAGTCAGTTTTTAGTCGTAGCTTTACTGGGCAGTGGCACATCCATCTGGATGACTGCCCTCACCGTGATTGCTTTAGATATTCGGCACGTGCTTTACGGGCCAGCTTTACAAAATCTGATCCAGGACAAATTGAATTTAAAGAAAACTGCTGTCTGGGCTTGGGGTTTAACCGATGAAGTCTTTGCTTCGGGGATGATTAAACTTTCGCAACGGCGTCAGGAATGGTCAGAATCCTGGATGCTGGGCTTAAGCCTGTTTAGCTGGATGTCCTGGGCCTTAGGTTCATTTTTAGGTGGATTATTTGCCGATCAGGTCAGTACCTTACCTCAGTTTTTACAGGCCGCTCTGGATTTCTTGCTGCCCGCGTTATTCCTGAGTTTCCTGCTTGCTGCCTTTGAGAAAAAGCATAGCTTTATTGTCGCGGTCTGTTTAGTGGTATCCGCTATTGCCTGCTATTTCATTAATTTATCGGCTGCGATTTTTATCGGGATTTTCTCCGGTATTCTGGCTGGCCTATTTAAACACTATGTTTTAAAACAATATGATGATGAATTTGGAGAGGCGCATGAATCTTGAAATTATTCTGGTCGGGATCATTGTCGGGATTGCCAATTTTGCCTCGCGTTTTGGGCCATTTTATCTCATTCAAAAAAGCCGTCAGAATTCACAAAAACGCGGTGCAGTCTGGATCAAGATTGCTTTAGGCAGTATCGGTATTGCTGCAATCAGTTCCATGCTGGTGGTTGCTACCCTACCGCCACTGATGGAAAGTCCGAATAAAAGTTTTGCCATGCTGGTCGGTTTTCTCACCCTGGCGGGTCTGTATTTTAAGTTTAAGAAAATTGTCCCGGCGACCTTAACTGCAGCGCTTGCGTACGGATTGATTTATACTTATCTGCCGGTTTCCTTCTAAGTATTTTAAAAGTCTCTCCTTTTTAAAGGGGAGACTTAGAGTGAATTAAAAATAGAGATAACTTATAAATAAAATTGTTGGACAATATCATTAATTTATGTGAACGAAACCTTAACTCTTAAACCAGTTCTGCTATGCTAAAAGTCCATAAAATCAAGCATGGATGATTTACATGAGCGTGACCATTGGTACTCCACTTCAGTCTTCTGCTTTTAAAGTTTTATTATTGGGTTCGGGAGAATTAGGTAAAGAAGTTGTGATTTCCTTACAACGCCTAGGTGTAGAAGTTCATGCTGCGGATCGTTATGATCATGCCCCTGCCATGCAAGTGGCCCATTATTCTTATACTTTAAACATGGCAGATGCCGAAGAACTCAAACAACTGATTGAAAAAATTAAACCCAATCTGATTGTTCCTGAAATTGAAGCTATTGCGACTCAAGTTTTAGTCGATATCGAACAACAAAATATTGCCACCGTGATTCCCTCTGCCAAAGCAGTCAACCTCACCATGAACCGTGAAGGCATTCGTCGTCTGGCTGCTGAAGAACTTGGCTTACCGACTTCTGCCTACCGCTTTGCCGACTCTTTAGAATCTTTCCGTGCTGCCTGTGATGACATTGGCTATCCAAACTTTGTTAAACCGGTAATGTCCTCTTCAGGTAAGGGCCAATCACGGGTTAAAAGTTTTGATGAAGTCGATGCTGCCTGGGAATATGCGCAAACTGGCGGCCGGGTTAATCAGGGTAAAGTCATTGTTGAATCGCAAATTGATTTCGACTTTGAAATTACCTTACTGACAGTACGTGCCAAAAATGCCGAAACAGGTGAAATTGAAACCCACTACTGTGACGCGATCGGACATCGTCAAGATTCTGGCGATTATGTAGAAAGCTGGCAGCCGCAAGCCATGACTCCGGCGGCTTTAGAAGAAGCTAAACGCATTGCCCATAAAGTCACAACAGCTTTAGGGGGCTGCGGTATTTTCGGTGTGGAACTGTTTGTCAAAGGCGATAAAGTATGGTTTAGTGAAGTATCTCCACGTCCGCATGATACAGGGCTTGTCACCCTTGCATCACAATATCAGAGCGAATTTGAATTACATGCGCGTGCCATTTTAGGTCTGCCAGTGAATACTTCACGTCATAGTGTTGCAGCCAGTGCGGTCATTTATGCAGGCATTGATGATACCAATTTGTCTTTTTCTGGCTTAAATCTTGCTTTAACAAATCCGAACACTGATTTACGCCTTTTTGGTAAACCCGAAGGTTTTAAACGTCGTCGCATGGGGGTTGCAACTGCACGTGCTGAAACCACAGATCAGGCGCGTGAACTTGCACTAGAGACTGCATCTCTAGTCAGTGTTAAACAAAACTAAACTTGCTATCTTATTAACGGACCACTGTTCATGATCAATACCTCTCCACTGCTGAATTACGTTAAAAGTAACCATGACATACAGGCGATCAATCAATGGCGCACCGATGTTGAAAATCAGCTTCAGGAAAGTTTTGAAAATGGACAGTCGATCCGAGAGATCATTTTGGCCCGATCCAACCTGATTGATGAAGCCCTAAAGTTTCTCTGGAAACATGCTGAACTTGATCAGACCGATCTGGGTCTGTTTGCTGTGGGTGGATATGGCCGCCGGGAAATGCTGCCTTATTCTGATGTGGATATCATGATTTTATCGGAAGATAATATTACTGCCGAGCAGGAAAAACTGATTTCCACTTTTATCTCCTCGCTTTGGGATGTTGGTAATTTCAAACCCGGCATTAGCGTACGTACCATTTTCGAATGTGTTGAACAGGCCACCAATGATTTAACCGTTGCGACCGCGCTGATTGAGTCGCGTTTGATTACGGGCAACCCAAATTTAGCCAAATGGCCACGCCGTATTGTTTCCCAAACCTGGACCGATAAAACCTTTTATGATGCCAAAATGGATGAGCAGGCAAAACGCTATGCTCAGCACAACAATACCGAAAGCAACCTGGAACCGGATATTAAAAACGCACCGGGCGGTCTGCGTGACATCAACCAGATTGGCTGGATTGCCAAACGGCACTTCAGGGTCAACCGTATTTATGACCTGGTTCATTTAGGCTTTATTTCAGATTTTGAACTGGGTGTATTAGAAGAAGCTGAAAGTTTTCTATGGGAGATTCGCCATCATTTGCACCGTTTGACCAAACGTGATGAAAACCGTTTATTGTTCGATTATCAACGTGATATCGCTGCCCTATTTGGTTATACACGTGAAGAAAATAAATCACCGAATTATCCGATCGAACAGTTCATGAAGCGTTATTATCGGAGCGCGCAACAAGTATCTACCTTAAATGAAATGTTGCTGGCTTATTTTAACGAGTCTGTCATCACACCACGTTTACCCAATTATGAACGCAAGATTGAAGAAATTAATGCAAACTTCAAACTGGTTGATGGCAAACTTGCAGTTCAGCACCATAAAATCTTCTCGGAACGTCCAAGTGCAATTTTAGAACTGTTCTATTTATTGGCAAACCGTCCTGAAATTGAAGGCATCCGTGCCCGTACCTTACGCCTTTTGACTCTTGCAGCAAAACGTATTGACCAGAACTACCGTAATAATCCTGAACATCAAGCGCTATTCATGGCCATCATGCGTTCACCGCATCGCCTGTATAACACACTGGTGGCGATGAAACGTTATGGGGTATTGGGCAATTATATTCCGGCATTTGGTCAAATTATGGGACTGATGCAGTATGACCTGTTCCATATTTATACCGTAGATGCACATACCTTATTGTTATTGCGTAATTTGAATCGCTTTAAGGAACCCGAGTTTGCCAAAGACTTCCCTGTGGTCAGTTCGGTGTTCCAGCGTCTTCGCCGTCGCGACATTGTTTATCTGGCTGCTTTATTCCATGACATCGCCAAAGGTCGTGGTGGTGACCATAGTGAGCTGGGTGCAGAAGATGCAATTGCATTCTGTCGAACCCATGGCTTTACCGAACGTGAATGTAATCTGGTGGCCTGGCTGATTCAAAATCATTTGCTGATGTCGATGACGGCACAGAAAAAAGATATTTCCGATCCGGATGTGGTACAAGATTTTGCCCAAAAGCTGGGGGATATGGAGCATCTGGATTATCTGTATGTACTCACCGTTGCCGATATCAACGCGACCAATCCAAAACTATGGAATACCTGGCGCGCGTCCTTGATGCGTCAGTTGTATACTCATGCGCGTGATGTGATTCGTACCGGTCTTGGACATCCGGTGGATTATCAGATGCTGATTGAAGACACCAAATTTGCTGCCAGTGAAATGCTGGTCAATGACTTTGCGCTCGAAGAGGTAGAAAAAGTCTGGCAAGAGCTCGGTGATGAATACTTCATTAAAGAATCAGCCGATGAAATTGCCTGGCATACCCGTGCCATTTTGCAACATGGCAATAATCCGGAACCTCTGGTATTGATGCGTGCCCATCGTCAGTCAGCACAAGATGCGGTACAGATCTTTATTTACACTCAGGATCAACCCAATTTATTTGCCACTACCGTGGCGATTTTTGACCGGATGAATCTGGACGTGCAAGATGCACGGATTATTACTGCATCAACCGCCTTTAGCCTGGATACCTATGTGGTGCTTGACCGTTTTGGCACCTTGCTCACCGACCCGGAACGTGAAGAAACCGTGATTGAGGCTTTGGTTAAAGCTTTAAGCCAATCGGACAAATATCCTGGTCTGATGCAACGTCGTATTCCACGCCAATTACGCCATTTTGATATTGAAAATACCGTGGATATCACCCTGAATGCTGCACTTCAACAAAACATGGTTGAAATTTCAACGCTCGACCATCCGGGTTTACTTGCCAAAGTAGGTGGTTTATTTATGATGCAAGGTTTAGATATCCATTCTGCTAAAATTGCGACCTTGGGTGAACGTGCAGAAGATATTTTCTTTGTCACTAAAAAAGATGGCATCCCAATGTCCGATTCAGAAGCTAAAACTTTTGCTGCTCAATTGAAGTTAGCACTGGATGAAGCCTCAAATCTTGTCTCTGGCCAACATTAACTTAAATTTACGCGGTACCTATTTCATGAACTCTAGTTTGTCATTATTGCATCCTTATCCTTTTGAAAAGTTAAATAAACTTTTTCAGGGGATTCAACCTGCAGATTTACCACTCATTCCATTATCGATTGGTGAGCCAAAGCATCCTGCACCAGAGTTTGTGAAACAGGCCATTATTGACAACTTCAAGCATTTATCGACTTACCCGAACAGCAAAGGCTTACCTGAACTACGTCAAAGCATTGCCAACTGGTTAACCCGTCGCTTCAAGCTCAACAGCATTAGCGCTGAAAACCATATTCTGCCTGTATCCGGTACTCGCGAAGCCATCTTTTCTTTTGTTCAGGCTTTAGTCAACCGCGAAGATGCACCTTATGTGGTGATGCCGAATCCTTTCTATCAAATTTATGAAGGGGCAACCTTGCTTGCAGGTGCCAAACCGTACTTCATTAACTGCACTGAAGAAAACAATTATCTGGGTGATTTTGATGCCGTCCCTGCAGAAGTGTGGGAAAAAACTGCATTATTGTTTGTCTGCACACCCGGCAATCCTACCGGTGCCGTATTGTCAAAAGAGCAATTTAAAAAACTGATTGCACTTTCAGACCAATATAACTTTGTGATTGCTTCAGATGAATGCTATTCGGAACTCTGGTTTGAGCAAGCGCCTGTAGGCTTGCTTGAAGTCTGCGCTGAAATCGGCCGTGATGATTACAAAAACTGTGTGGTGTTCCATTCCCTGTCCAAGCGTTCAAACTTGCCGGGCATGCGTTCAGGTTTTGTCGCAGGTGATGCTGCATTGCTTAAACCTTATTTGCAATATCGTACTTACCATGGTGCTGCCATGCCGGTTCAGCATCAACTGGCATCTATTGCCGCTTGGGATGATGAAGCGCATGTGGAAGAAAACCGTAAGCTGTACCGTGCCAAATTTGAATTATTCCAGAATGAGCTGGGTCATTTATTGCCACTGAAAAAACCGGATGCAGGCTTCTATTACTGGCTAAAAGTGGACAATGATGAAAACTTTGCCAAAATGCTGATGGAAAAAGCCCATATTAAAGTCCTGCCTGGCCGTTATCTGTCACGTGATACCGAGCAAGGCAATCCAGGTGAAAATCATGTCCGTATGGCATTGGTTGCCGATATCGCACAATGTGAACAAGCCATTCAGCGTTTGAAAGCCATTCTTTAATGGGTTAAATAAGCAATAAGATCAACTATTATCCACTGCTACAACAGTGGATAATTTTTTTCACATCCACTTAAACCCAGCAGATAAAATGAGAAAGGGCGATCCATAAATCGCCCTATATGTTTTTTATTATCAAACTTACTTGGTCAAAGCCACTTCAATATCCCTTTCCAGATCTTCTGGCTTGGTGGTGGGTGCATAGCGATTAATGACTTCACCTTTTTTATTAATTAAAAATTTAGTGAAATTCCATTTAATGCCATTTCCCAAAACCCCTTTACTATTATTGGTTAAATAGCGAAAGATGATGTGTGCTTCAGGTCCTTTAACATCCACTTTGGCAAACATCGGGAAATTCACGCCATAATTTTTTTGACAGAATGCACCAATCTGTTCATTAGAACCGGGATCTTGCCCACCAAACTGATTACAAGGAAAACCCAAAACTTCTAATCCCTGATCTTTGTATTTTTCATACAACTTTTCAAGACCTGCGAACTGGGGAGTAAAACCGCATTTACTTGCAGTATTTACGATCAATAAAACTTTACCCTGATAATCGGCAAATGATTTATTTTTTCCATCTAACAACTCAGCCTCAAACTGATAAATGTTGGTCATGGATATGTTTCCTCATCATTTTTTTCTTGTGTTTTTAATTCTAAAGAAGCTGAATTAACGCAATAGCGCAATCCTGTAGGTTGTGGGCCATCTTCAAAAACATGCCCTAAATGCGCGCCACAATGATGGCAAACAATTTCCGTTCTGACCATACCATGGGTCGAATCCTGATGTTCTTCAACAGCTGAACTATTTACAGGACGATAAAAACTTGGCCAGCCACTGCCGCTGTCATATTTGGTTTCGGAAGAGAATAATTCTTCGCCACAACAACGGCAAAGATAGGTTCCTGTTTGCTTAGTATTCCAGTACTTACCGGTAAATGCTGGCTCCGTCCCCTTTTGACGTGTAATACGGAATTCTTCAGGTGATAACTCTCTTTGCCATTCTCTGTCTGATTTACTGAGTTTTCCCATGATTACGCACCTTTCTATCTTGCTATTTAAAATAGGATAATCCTATATTTACGTGATTCATTTTAAAAATTCTAGTCTTTATTTAACATTTTACAAAAGACATATAATATCTAAAAAAGCAAAAAGTAAGCAAAAATAAAAAACAAAGTAAGCATTTTATTTATTAAATGCTTTTTTGTGAGCAAATTTAGTGGTAGGCTTAGTACCATTCTTGCTCAGGATTAAAAAATGTCGCAAAAAAAGAGCGTAATTTTTAAAAATCTACTACCTGTGATTAAACAGTATCAACAGCTAGGATTTACGCATGAAAAAATTGTTGCTTTACTAAGAGATGAACATAATCTCGATCTAGTCACAACTGAGACATTTAAAAGTTATTTATATCGTTATGCAAAAGTGACCTCCACTCTTTCCGAGAACATCAAAATGCCGAACACTTTCCAAACCCCTCGCGAAATTAAAAAATCGTCTAAGCTCGAGCATGTATGCTACGATATTCGCGGACCTGTGTTACGAGCGGCCAACGAAATGGAAGAGGCCGGGCATAAGATTATTAAACTGAATATCGGAAACCCCGCCCCATTTGGTTTCGAAGCACCGCAAGAAATTATTAATGATGTGGCTTTAAACCTGCCTAATGCTGTTGGTTATACCGACTCAAAAGGGATTTTCCCTGCGCGTAAAGCCATTTGCCAGTATTATCAGCAAAAAGGCATTCTCAACATGCATGTCAACGATGTGTATGTGGGGAATGGTGTGTCTGAACTGATCGTGATGGCGATGCAAGGCTTGCTGGATGATGGTGACGAAATGCTGGTTCCAATGCCGGACTATCCATTATGGACAGCTGCAGTCAACCTGTCTGGCGGTACCGCAATTCACTATAAATGTGATGAAGAAAACTTCTGGTATCCGGATATTGCGGATATGGAAAGTAAAATCACGCCAAATACCCGCGGTATTGTGATTATCAATCCAAACAATCCGACCGGTGCGGTCTACCCACGCCATATATTGCAACAAATCGTTGATCTTGCAAAAAAATATGACCTGATTTTGTTTGCTGACGAAATTTACGACAAAATCATTTACGATGGCATTGAACATGTCGCGGTCGCCGCACTTGCAGGTGACCAGCTTTGTATTTCTTTTAATGGCTTGTCTAAAGCCTACCGTATTGCCGGCTTCCGTTCAGGCTGGATGGCCATTACCGGTGATAAATCACGTGCCATGGATTATATTGAAGGCTTAGACATGTTGGCATCTATGCGTTTATGTGCCAACCATCAGGCGCAATATGCCATTCAAACAGCCTTGGGCGGCTATCAGTCCATCAATGACCTGATTCGTCCGGGTGGCCGCTTATATGAACAACGCAATATTGCCTGGGAAATGTTAAATGACATTCCAGGGGTAAGTTGCGTAAAACCTGAAGGTGCCATGTATTGCTTCCCGCGTCTTGATCCTGAAATTTATCCAATTCAAGATGATGAAAAATTCATGCTCGATTTATTGCGTGCCGAAAAAGTGTTACTGGTGCAAGGAACCGGTTTCAACTGGCCAACTCCAGATCATTTCCGTGTGGTGTTCTTGCCTGCCGAAAATGAACTTCGTGAAGCGATTGGCCGCTTAGGTCGTTTCCTTTCCAAAATGCGCTAATTTTCTAGTTTCCCAGATAGATAAAAAACCGCGTTATCAAACGCGGTTTTTTATGGCTGTTTTTTAATCCTTCAGCGGATTACCAAACTGTTTTAAATATGCAATGCCCAATTGCCGAGAGCCTTGATTATTAATATGGTTCGTGTCTTTATTTCGATATAAAGGCACATTATTGATCATAATTTTACACTCTTGCTGATTACACATCGCCTTGGTTGGGTCAATGATTTTCAAGTGAGGGTATTTCAGTTTCGCTTCGGCAACAATTCGATTAAATTTCATCAGTTGTGTCTCATAATTTTTTCTAGACACAGTACATTGGGCATCGGTATTTAAAATTTCGTTGCGCAGATTACAATCGGCAGGTACCCCATCTTGATCTAGCCGAGGAACATCATTCAACAATATAACTTGATCACTGGACTGATAAGCAATTTTCAAAGCCTTCATAAAACCAGCTTTGAATATCTCCTCATTTGAATGATGAATGCCATCTTCAAGTTTCACTTCATGACCAAAATACGGTACATATGAACCCGCTAAAATAATGGTTGGATAATGGTTTTTTGCAAGATACGCAGTAATGGCCTCATTTCTTAATTTAAACTCGCTCAGCTCTTCCCAATCGTTGAAATTGGCATCCAGACGCTGTACCTCCGGTAAATAAAAAGTCGAACTTTGAGTGACATCATAGCCGCGCAAATTCGCATCTTTAGCCCATACATCCAGCATCGCGGTATAAGCATTGGCATGAGAGTCACCGAGCAATAGAAAATCTATTTGAGCTTTGGCTTTGCCCAATACACAATCATCCTGATCCGGTAAAGCTTCCGGATCCTCAATATCCATACATTTATTTCGAATTACATGCGCAAATGAATTCAGTGCTTCTTGCTTGATATAAATAGACTGTGGAAACCTGTCTGGAAAACCTTTATTGATATTGATGGTCTTGGCAATGGCAATAAAACTCAGGGCTGGCACCAGAAAACCGATGATAATCACTTTATAATTCGCTGCCATGACAAAACGTTTGCTGGGTTTTTCAATAAGCTGATAAGTTAAAAATGCCAATATAATGGACAATACTACAATCACGGCCTGATTTTCTGCGTTTAATGGCCGCATATAAATGCCGAATAACACAATAATGGGCCAGTGCCATAGATACAAAGGATAAGAAATTCTTCCAATCCAGGTACTGAAACGATTACTCAATAATACATTACTTGAAGGTGAACATTGGCCTAGATAAATAATCAACGCTGTCGCTAGACACGGGATGAGGGCCATTGCTCCAGGAAATGGCGTCTGTTTGTTAAAATACACTGCTGCTGCAAACAATGTGATTAAAGCTAGCCAAACCAGAATTTGCAGTATCTTTTTTGGCAGTTTGAGCTGTGGCAGAAAGCCAATCAATGCACCAATAAGCAACTCAAAGGCACGAACCGGCATACTGTAGTACGCCTTCTCTGCGTTTTGGGTCAATTTATGTTGGGCATAAAGTAATAAGGTTATGATTAATGTCGTGATGATTGCCCACATATATTTACGGGGCGTCTTTCTCACAAACAGCAATAACAACAAGGGCCAGAAAATATAAAACTGCTCTTCTACCCCCAGCGACCATAAATGCAATAAAGGAATCCCTTCGGCAGTCTGGCTAAAGTAATCGCCCACTTCATTGCGCATATAGATATTTGCCATCAGCAAGGTGGCATACATGACACTATCAAAATATTGGGTCAGATCCCCAGGCAGCATGACCTGCCAGGCAATGATGCTCACAACGCTGAGTACGGTAAAATAAGCCGGTGCTAAACGTACCACACGCTTCTTGTAAAATCGTGCGATAGAAAATCGTTTGGACTGAATCTCGTGGGTTAAAATGATGGTAATTAAATAACCTGAAATCACGAAAAAGACATCGACACCAATATATCCTCCAGAAAAGAAAGACAATCCGATATGGTTAAAAATCACCAATAAAACAGCGATAGCCCTTAAGCCATCAATATCAGCGCGATATGAAAAATTCATAATTCAAATAAGTACAATAAAGTAGCGGCATTGTATGCCTTTATTGAAAAAATTCAATTTTCAAAATAAAGGGTTATATATCCCACAATGCTATAAAAGTAGTCTTAAATATTACTTAATAACGCGTGTAGACAAGTTTTTATAGTATTTCTTCGTACTGGTCCTATTCATTATTGGACACTCATGTTATTTATTGTGATGAATTAACGCGAAATAGCTGCGAGTACATGGATGTCCTCAAACAATATCAAGCTCAGTATTTTTCTATGTTTAAGCATGTGCTTAGGGATTGGTATTTTGCGCTTCTCTTATACCGCGCTGTTACCCGGCACACGTGAAGCTTTCGGCTGGAGTGCAGGTTTTGCCAGTCTTTTAGGCAGTGCCAATTTATTGGGCTATTTAATTGGTGCTTTTGCAGCCATGCGATTGCCTCAAAACAAAAGCATGACCCTATACATTCAGATAGCCGCAATTGCCGGCATGCTCAGTTTAATGTGCTGTGCTTTTGCAAGTTTTCCGCAGGCCTGGTATATCGTGTGGCGCGTGATTTCGGGAATAAGTGGTGGATTATTGATGATTCTTTCGCCTAGTATCGTGGCGCAGTGCTGTGATATTCAGGATCGTTTTAAAATCAATTTTATCGGCTTTAGCGGCATTGGCCTTGGAGTTTTATTAGCTACACTTTTCTTGCCTTATCTGGATCAGATTTCCATACAGACAGCCTGGCTTATTTTATGTGGATTTGCGCTGATTATTTGTGTTGGCTTGAGTATTTTACTGCAACAATTTAAGCACCATTTGTCTGCGCAAACCGTTGCCACCAGCAGTAAAGTAACGCACAACACACTCTTTTATAGCTTGCTGATTGTGTATGCCTGCAGTGCATTTGCCTATATTCCACATTCATTATTCTGGATTGATTATCTTAGTCATGAACTGAGGCTGAATTTATTTTGGATCAACGTGAACTGGATTCTTTATGGACTGGGCAGTGCTTTGGGGGCTTTTTCCGCTTACTCACTGGCAAGAAAATTTGGCAATTTTACTGCCCTGAAAATTCTTTATAGTCTCTATATCCTGGCAATTTTTATTGCAACTCTAAACGCTAGTCCACTGCTGACTTTTGCCTCTTCCTTTTTTACTGGCATGCTGAATCCGGCAGTCGTATTTTTGACTTCTTATACCATTTTACAACTTTATGGTCTTGCCTATAAAAAGCTTTGGAGCATTGCAACACTGGTTTTTGCCTCTGTGCAGCTGATTGGCGGATTAAGTTTTAGTACCCTGCAAAAGTTTGGGATTGGTTACCATCAGCAATTTATGCTGGCAGCTATCGTATTATTGATCGGAACATTCATCTTTATTATTTCTCTGAAGCGTAATCCCATACCACAAACTCAATAATCGATTTTATATACCCTAAAATTACAGATTCAAGCGAAAAGATGGTTTGGATTATTCAACGATCTTTCGTCATACGGTATGCTTCCTGAGCAATCGCTAAACTTTTCTTTTTCCCGTCCATCGTATCTGGAATTTCGTTTGTAGTTCCATTTTTTGCAGGCTGTGGATAGGCTTGATTTGATTTAATTTGTACTCGGTTTTCTCGTTGAAAATCAGCGTCCGCGGTTTTCCCTGGACATGGTTTAGACTGATAAACCGTTGCTCCATTTTGATTGCATTTATACACATTGCCTGCATGTGTAAATAACGGAATCCCCAATAGCACAGCTATAGCCAAATGATTTTTCATATTTATACTCCTTGTAATTACTGCATAAAATATCAGCAATAGTTCCAAATCACTACTTTTTTTATTTTTCTCCCTCAGTCCAACATATAAAAAAAACCCACTACAAATGCGGGTTTTTAGACCATGATTAAATCATCAAAAACTTATTCCATGTTGTTAATGACCGCTTGACCAAATTCCGAACAACGTAACAAAGTCGCATCAGGCATTAAGCGCTCAAAGTCATAAGTGACTGTTTTCGCAGAAATCGCGCCAGAAATACCCTTAATGATCAAGTCGGCAGCTTCAGACCAGCCCATGTCACGAAGCATCATTTCAGCTGAAAGGATGATTGATCCCGGGTTTACTTTGTCTTGCCCAGCATATTTAGGCGCAGTCCCGTGAGTCGCTTCGTACATCTGGATTGCACCACCGATGTTTGCACCAGGAGCAATCCCGATACCACCTACTTCAGCAGCAAGGGCATCAGAAATATAGTCGCCATTCAGGTTCAGCGTTGCGATGACTGAATAATCAGCAGGACGCATCAGGATTTGTTGCAGAAACGCATCAGCAATGACATCTTTAATAATAATATCTTTACCATTTTTAGGATTTTTGATTTTAACCCATGGACCACCATCAAGAAGTTCACCACCAAAACGCTCAAGCGCGATTTCATAGCCCCATTCTTTGAAGGCACCTTCGGTGTACTTCATGATGTTGCCTTTGTGAACCAGCGTCACGCTTGGCTTGTCATTGTCGATCGCGAATTGAATGGCTTTACGTACCAGACGTTGAGTCCCTTCTTTAGAGACCGGTTTAATACCGATCCCACAGTTATCTTCAAAACGGATTTTAGTTACACCCATTTCTTCTTTCAGGAATTTGATAATTTTTTTAGCTTCTGGTGAATCTGCTTTCCATTCAATACCCGCATAGATATCTTCAGAGTTTTCACGGAAGATCGTCATGTCAGTCAATTCTGGGTGTTGAACTGGAGAAGGCACACCTTCAAACCAGCGCACTGGACGTACACATACGTAAAGATCCAGTTCTTGACGCAATGCTACATTGAGAGAACGGATACCACCGCCAACGGGAGTAGTTAATGGACCTTTAATAGAAACAACGAACTCACGAAGTGCTTCAAAAGTTTCTTCCGGCATATAAGTACCGTAGATTTTATCTGCCTTTTCGCCGCAATATACTTCCATCCACTCGATCGAACGTTTGCCACCGTAAGCTTTTTGCACCGCAGCATCAACCACTGCTTTCATTGCTGGGGTAATATCCACCCCAATACCATCGCCTTCAATAAAAGGAATAATAGGATTGTTTGGAACATTGAGTGACAAATCTGCATTTACGGTAATTTTGCTACCATCTACAGGAACAACGATCTTCTTATAACCCATTGTATAGGTTCTCCCTTTGTAGCTCGCGCATATAAAAAATATTTGCCGATTAGGCAATACTTTCATCCTTTCTTAACGCATAATAGTTTAATTGAATTCCACTGTGTTTAAGATTTATACGGGAAATAACAACATTTCCCCATTGAATAAAACTTAACCTTTTTTAGTCTTATGTAATTAAAGAAGTTATTTCCTATGAAAATCGTCATTCTCAACAAACCTTATGACGTCCTCTCCCAATTCCGTAAAGACGAAGCGCACATGACCATGGCGGACTTCGTAGATGACCCGACTTTGCGTTTGGCGGGTCGTCTTGATATGGACTCAGAAGGTTTAGTATTTTTAACCGACCACGGCGGTTTAAACCAATATATCACCAATCCGGCCAACAAGAAGTTTAAAACTTATCTTGTTCAAGTCGAAGGTGATGTTACTGAAGAAGCATTAGAACAACTTCGTAAAGGTGTTGAACTGAAAGACGGTATGACCCTTCCAGCTAAAGCCATTAAAGTGCAACAGCCAGAATGGTTATGGGATCGTGATCCACCGGTTCGTTTCCGTGCATCTGTGCCTACCTCTTGGGTTGAAATTTCAATCTGTGAAGGTCGTAACCGCCAGGTTCGCCGTATGACTGCTGCTGTAGGCTTTCCAACTTTACGTTTAATTCGTACCAAGATTGGTGCTATTGATTTAGTTCAACTGGGTCTTCAGCCTGGTGAAACCAAAGAAATTGAACCTTTATTATATCCAGACTTTAAAGATGTACCTGCCGAAGAGCCATACCGTTCACGTTCTTATGTGAAAAAACCGGGTGGTACAGGTGGCAAGCCAATGGTTCGCAAGAACAAAGACGGTTCTGTGAAGAAGTCAGGAACTAAACGTATCTGGCAAATGGATGAAAGTGAAAAACCACGTCGTAAGACCAATGGTACAACACGTCCGAATACCAAAGCTCCGCGCGGTCGTGGGCGTGGGCGCGGTTAATTATATTCTTTTACAAAAGGGTGCTCCATGCACCCTTTTTTTATAGCCAATCCAAAAATAGAAGTGTTTTATATGATGTAGACCGATTTAAAATTTGAATTGAAGTCAGCATGATGAAAACAACTATTCTTTCTATTTTGATCGCCAGTTTTTCGACTTTGAGTTTTGCTCAAAATCCTTTAAGTGTTCATGTACTGAATCTGGATTCAGGCTTGCCTGCTTCCAATGTATCCGTAGTACTAGAAGCACAACAAGGTGATAAATGGACCAAACTCAATGAAGCGAAAACCAATAGTGAAGGCCGGATTACGGACTTATATCCTAAAGAAACCACTCTTCAGAAAGGCATTTATAAAGTTACCTTTAAAACCGGTGACTGGTTTAAAACAAAAAATCAGCGTTCATTCTTTCCAGAAGTGCCTGTAGTTTTTGTAATTGATGGCAGTTTAGAGCATTACCATATTCCGCTTTTGTTGAGTCCTTATGGTTATTCGATTTATCGGGGGAATTGATAAATTTCTTAAGTATGATTTAGCTAAATTTAATCTTAAAATGCCTTAAATTTTGACCATTGTTTTCAATACGTATTGGTTTTTCTAAATGATATGAATTACCTAGTATATCTTTGTACTCTATTTCTAAATTATATTCTAAGGTATTAAAATCCCGTTTAAATTTTTCCTTAAGTGGCACACTAAGTTGAATTTTTTGAGACATATCAACTGACAATTTTGGTATAGTTTGGCATTCTGATTCACATATCACTATAGTTTCAAGTGCTTCCCCAACACCTATATTTGAAATATTAAAATTAAATTGAAACCTCTCATTTTCAATTAACTGGCAAAGGCCATTATCTATTTGAATCTGTGGCTTAATCCTAGTTTTGGCTTCTTCTCTTTCTTTACTTAAAAGTAAAACAATATTTTTTTGTTGTTCAACATTTTCCTTCATCTCATCAATTTGCAGCTGAAGAGCTCTTTCCTGCTGTTCTAAAGCCTTGGTGTTTTGATCTAACTGTTTACCCTGCTGGACATATCCTAAAATCAGCCAAAAGAAAGCTACGGGTGCGAAGCTACCTGCAAGAAAATCACCTAAAGAATTTAAATCATTCTTCTCAAATCCAAAGTTAGCCCAAATGCAAAAAATAGTGATTCCTAAAAACCAAACTATCGTTACACCAATCCCAATAAATAAACTTTTCTTATTCATTTTCTACTGAAAACTCTCACAAAATTTTGATACACGTAAACGTCATCTGCTGCTGTTTGAGGCAGGACGACTTTTATCATTAAAGTTTCTGCGACCCCTTAAATTAGTCATGTACTTTGACGAGTTCAGCAGATGACAATGGTTTTGGTTACTTTTGACGAAACAAAAGTAACTCGAACCGAAGGTTTAGCTTAAATCTAAAAAAATTGAATAGAACTAAATATAAAAAACCGATGCCTAAACACCGGTTTTACATGAAGTTTAAATAGTATGCAAATTAAGCCTTTAACCACTTTTCAGCTTTGGCCTGATCTTCAACTTTGAGCTCAACTTCAGTCAATTCAGAACCGCCTGCCTGAACTTCAAAAGTCATCAGCTCATCACGGCGGAAAGCAAGTACCGTATAAGTACCCTCTTGGTTTGCATACTTCTCAACAAGTTTAACTGTCGCTTTCAGGCCATCAATCGCGATAATGACATCATTGGCAGACAATCCCGCTTGAGCAGCTGCACCATCACGACGTGCTGATTGAACCAATACACCTTCAGGCTTATCGACAGTTTTTAAACCAAATGGCAATGACTTGTCATTTTTAATGTCAAAACTTAGACCAAAATCAGGGAACAATTGATCCAGCGGTAATTCATCTGTGGTATTGATCAAATGATTGATCTGTTCTAGCCAGTTATCACCCGTCAATTCATTACACAATTCGAAGATGGTGCGCTCATGCACTTGAACACCATTTTGCGCATTTTTATACAATTTACGCATTAAGGCATCCAGGCTTGAACCCCGTAAACGCAAACCTAAGTCCAGACACAGCGCCACTAAACAGCCCTTGTTATAGTAGCTGGTACCGGCGTTATTCGAGTTTTCATCCTGACGGTAGAATTTAACCCAGGCATCAAAACTTGAATCTGTAACACTTTGAATCGCACGTCCCGGATTTTGTAAGTAGCGGTCTATCTGTGCCTTTAATAATTTCAGATAAGATTCTTGAGAGATTACTCCACTACGTAGCAGTATCAAATCATCATAATACGAAGTGAAACCTTCAAAAATCCACAATAATGAAGTGTAGCCTTCTTTGTTTAAATCATAATTGACGAAATTTTCAGGACGGATAAATTTTACCAGCCATGAATGGAAATATTCATGACTGCATAGCCCCAAGAAACGCTGATAATCTGCAGACGGTTCATCAGGTTCATCCGCTTTCGGCAAGTCATCACGCGGGGTAATTAAACTGGTACTGTTCGGATGCTCCAAACCGCCATAACTATTGCCTGTCGCCATGGTCATAAAGGTATAGTCGGAAAATGGCGCAGAACCAAACATTGAAATTTCAGTGCTACAGATTTTTTCGATGTCTTGCTGCATGCGCGCGGCATTCATGGCATGTTTGCCAGACAGCACAAATTCATGCGGAATACCATTGGCTTCAAAGCTAAAGCGCGTTTGCTCTGCCAGCTCGAATGGCGAATCAATCAACTGGGCATAGTTTTCTGCTTTAAGCGTAAACCGACCTTTCACTAAACTTTTAGAAGCTAAGCCTGTAGCCAATTGGAAATTTTTCAGCTCATCTGGCAAGAATACTTCCACTTCAACCGCTTTATCTTCCTGCCCTTCTAGTCCCAAACATGCACAGGCCGGATTCACATAGAGACGGGTTTGATCGACATAAGCACCACGTACAGATAAATCATACGCATAGACATCATATTCCACCGTAATCAGCTCATGATCGGTGTTAAACAAGCGCCATTTATTCTTTTCGAATTTCTGGATTTGTAAAATGCGGCCATCTTCATCATAAGCACGGACGGATTCAATATGCTTGGAAAATTCACGAATCAGGTAACTTCCCGGAATCCAGGTCGGCAATGACAATACTTGGGTTGGATCAGCAACAAAACGTAAAGTGACATGGAGCAGATGTTGACGATAATCGTCAAATTCGATTTGATAATGCAACATAATGGGCAATATAAAATTTAAAAAAACCTAACTTGAGGTTAGCTTAGCATTTTTTTACATTACAATGCTGAACTGTCGCAATTGTCTACAGTTTGGACTAGTCAGCACCAAAAAAAAGGCATAGCATGCCTAAGATTTTTTTGTATGTATGGCTAAGGGATTAGTCAATAAGGAACTTCATTGAAACACCTGATCTACCTCATCGCAGCACTCAGCGTTTTATGCTCTACCTTCGCAAATGCCACCCTGCTTAACCTTGTACCTGAAAGTGTTGAAGCCCCAGCTTGGACTATTCTAGATACCCAATCTGGACAAGTCATCGCCGAGCACAACAGCCATGAGCAACGTGCACCGGCATCCATGACCAAAATGATGGTCGCTTATATCGCACTGAAAGAAATTGAAGCGGGTCGTTTAAAGAAAGATGAGATCATCACGGCGACACCAGTGGTAAAAATGGTGCAGTGGGATGAGTCACAGATGTATCTTAAACAAGGTGATCAGATTACTGTAGATCAGCTTCTGGCAGGTCTGGTGGTGATGTCAGCCAATGATGCGGCTGTGACTTTGGCAGAACGTATTTCAGGCAATGTTCCAGCTTTCATCGAACGCATGAATAAGGAAGCCAAAGCGTTGGGAATGAACGATACGCATTTTGCCAATGCACCTGGTGTGACCATGCCGGATCATTTTTCATCTGCACACGACATGGCGCTACTGGGTCAAGCACTGACTATTCAGACCCCTGAATATTTGCACTATTCAGTGATGCCAAGTTTTAGTTATAACAAACGTTTTCACCGTGCAACCAACTTGGCGCTCAAATTTGACCCAAGTGTGGATGGTTTAAAAACAGGTTTTACCAAAGCGGCGGGTTATAACCTGGCACTGACTGCACACCGCCCTACCGCTAATCCCGCAATGCCTGAACGTCGCCTGATTGTTGTAGTGATGGGGACAAAAAATGCCTTAAAACGTGCTGAAGTTGCCCACACCCTGCTAGATATGGCGTATACCTATACTCGCAATGAAGTAGCCATTAAAGATAAACAGTTAATTGCTGAATTGCCGGTGATTAAATCTACTTTAAAAATGTTTAAGCTGGAAACCAAAAAACCGCAAATTGTGACCACGTCTTTATACGATCAGCCCTATGCCATTGACTTGCAGGCCTATGACACAGCCAATCAACGTATTATGCTGAATACAGGCAATGGCACCATTCAGGCAATCGAACCCTTACAAGAAACCAAAACGCACTTAAATGTGAAAATCAATGAGCAATTGCTTTCTGCTCCGCTTGCCAAAGTCATGCAACTGGCCACTGTACAGGTTTATCAAAATAACCAGCTGATCCGAACCATTGCCATTGAAGATCATGTGCAAATTGAAGAAGCCAATTTCTTGCAAAAAATTGCCATCTGGTTCAAGCAACTGTTTAGTTTATTTTCCACTGAAAAAGCTGAAGTCAAAATGTATCCTCTAGGTTAATGGATAGACTTGAGCCAGGTAATCTAACTATCAAATTAATCAAATAATCATTTAGATAAAAGCAATGAATTGAAGATGGCATATATAGCCATCTTCTTTTTTTGGGCCGAAAATTCATGGTGAATATGTTGAAAGCTCGAATTCAACTCTCCTCAAAACAAACTCAAATTGCCTATCCAACTTCACCCTGTCATTCAACCATCATCAAATTGCTGGAGTATGACGAGGGGTAAATCAAGATGCGTTGTTTTATGATCAGAAATACAGTTTCAATGAAAAAACTGTATTGAAATTAGAAAAACCATCCCCACTATTAAAAAAACGCCATAAAAGTATGGAAAATGCAGATTTTTGCTAAATTTAGTCTACAAAATTCGCTTTTCACTTTATTATGTACCCTTAAAAAATTGAATGGATCAATAACATGACTGCTATTGCAAATGACCTCGTAGTTTCTTTCCACTACACGTTGACTAACGCAGAGGGAGAAACTCTCGACCAATCACAAGGTGAGCCACTTGCATATTTGCACGGTGCAGGCAACATCATCCCTGGTTTAGAAAACGCTTTAGTAGGCAAAACTGTTGGTGAAAAATTCACTGTAAACGTTCCTGCTGCTGAAGGTTATGGCGAATACAATCCTGACCTAGTACAAGAAGTTCCAGCTAAAATGTTCCAAGGTGTAGACAACATCCAACCTGGTATGCAGTTCCAAGCTCAAACTGACGATGGCGTTCAAATCGTTACTGTTAAAGCGGTTGAAGGCGAGAATATTGTTGTAGATGCAAACTTCCCACTTGCTGGTCAAGATTTAACTTTTGAAGTTGAAATCGTTGAAATTCGTGAAGCTTCTGCTGAAGAATTAGAACACGGTCACGTACACGGTGCAGGTGGTCATCACCACTAAGATCGGCACCGGTCAGAAAAGGCAAAGTGTTTACTTTGCCTTTTTTATTGCCTTGAATTTTTGAGTGCAAATGGATTGGGCAAAAAAAATTCCGTTCATTACTTTTTTAAGTAACAGATTTATAACTGGCTTATGTGTTTTAAGCGCTGCATATCGAGAATTCGAATCTGGCTATAATTCCACTCGACAATGTGTTGTTGGATAAAATATTGCAGTTGCTTATTTAAAGTTTGCCGCGACACATTCAGTAATTCGGCAAAATCCTGCTGGCTCATTTTAAATTGAATGGTTGAATGGGTCTGACTTAGGGGCGTTGCCTGCTGTCCCAAGATGATTAAATGTCGCGCAATTTTTTGATTGATACTCGCGGTTTGTAAATAACGGTTTTTCTCCATCAAGCCATACATTCGTTCTCCCAGTAACTGAATAATCTGCCACATGGCTGGTGGCTGCTGCTGTAATTGCTCCAGAAAAACCTGACCTGAAATCACGGCGACTTCGACTTGCTCTACGGCATAAAAATCGAAATTTAGCGGTTTTTGCTGTAAAAATGGCACCAAGTTAAACACTGAATACATTTTCACATAGTCACTGACTTTAAACTCGCCCTCACTGAGCAACCAGCCAATCTGCATCCTTCCAGACAGCAACACATAAATATCATCCAGTTTTTGCTGATAACGCAAAATCTGTTGTTGTGGAAAAAAGCGCAGATATTTCACCTGCTGCAATAATGTTTGATGTGACTGTGCTGTGAATCCGGAAAAGACCGCATCCTCTGCAAAGATCTGCTGTAATTTGTCTGCGCGACTGAGCATGGAAATTTATCGATCTCATTCAAATAAAAAAACCTAGTAAACAAATACTAGGTTTTTTATATTTTTAGACCAACCAATTTTTAGCGCTATGTATATCTCGAATTCAGATCATTACGATTCTAGATAGCCAATTGGTTAATTTAGTCTTTAAGAGGCTTTTTCTAAAATTTGACCATTTTCGAAAGTAAAATTAGAAATGTCCTGTTTCACCACTTTCTTCAAGTTCACGCTTGGACGACCATCCACCCCAACTGGGATATCGCCTTCAATGGTGACACGGCGTACCACACGCAGGTCGTCGCCATAATCGTTGATGGCACGGTGCTGAGTTGCGCGATTATCCCAGATTGCCACATCCCCTACGCTCCAGCGCCAACGTACGATATTCTCTAAATTTACCGCATAGTCCTGGAAAAGTTCAAATAAGCGACGTGAATCTTGGCTGTTATAACCGACAAAGCGTTTGAAGAAGTGACCCAACAACAAGGTTTTCTCTCCGCTTTCAGGATGTACCCGCACCAATGGATGCTCTGTTTCATATTCAGTTGAATTGAATAGTGCACGATATTTTTCAGCATCAATGCGTGGATTGGTCGTCACTTTAGAGGCATAGTCATAATCATTGCTATGCACAGCACGCAAGCTATCTGCCAAAATTTTCAGTTCTGCTGGTAAATCGTTATAAGCTGATGTGGTGTTTGCCCAAACGGTATCACCGCCTGCCGCCGGTGCAACGATGCTGCGTAAAATGGAAGCCTTTGGATAATCTTCAATAAAGCTAATGTCGGTATGCCAGGTATCGGCACGTCCGCCACGTGAATCCAGCTCAAGTACATGTGCTGTTCCGCTTTTTACCGGAACGGTTGGATGGTTCAAAGGCGTTCCTAATAATGCAGCAAAACCCTCTTGCTCATCATCGGTTAAATGTTGCTGGTTTTTAAAGAAGATTGCCTTGTACCTGACCAAAGCGTGATTAATTTCATAAACCGTATCTTGATCTAGCGTTGAAGAGAGTTTAATCCCTTCAATTTCCGCACCAATACGGCCGGTAATTGGTTTTACTTGAATATGCTGATACTGATAATTTGGATCATATGGTTTTGTCTGAGTTTGGCTCATGGGTTATTCCTTATATTTCAATTTTTATTGCAAGGTTGTGTTGTTGAAATACAGTCTGCCCTGAATAGGCCATAAACACTGTCAAAGCTTTGACAGTGATCAGCACAATACGTGCTGAAGTTTTGAAATTTTCTGATTTAGTCATCTTGATGAATCACACAGACTCATCGCTCAAGGAAGAATTTAAATATTCAAATAAATCCAAACTATTAAAAAAATATAAATAATGTCGAATTTTAAAATTGAATTATTTATGATCAAGTCAAAATATAAAGAATGTCACTCGATGAATGAATGGAACGTTTCTTTCACAATACCATGTATGCAGCACGCTGGATTTTAGCCCCGGTCTATTTTGGGCTTTCATTTGCACTGTTGCTGTTGGCGATTAAATTTTTTTCAGGAAGTCTGGCATGTTTTGCCGCATATTTTGCAATATTCTGAAGCCGACTTAATTCTGGTGATTCTCTCTTTGGTCGATATGACCATGGTGGGAGGTTTAATTGTGATGGTGATATTTTCCGGCTATGAAAACTTTGTTTCACAACTGAAAATTCAAAATGAAGATACCCGCCTGAACTGGCTTGGAAAAATGGATGCCAACTCGCTTAAACTCAAGGTTGCTGCTTCGATTGTCGCCATCTCATCCATTCATTTACTACGCATTTTTATGGACGCTAAAAATATTCCGAATGACAAAATCAGGTGGTACATCATTATGCATCTGACCTTTGTGTTCTCTGCATTTATGATGGGATATCTAGATAAGATCAGTAAACACTAATTGTCCCATTCAAATATTCAAAGCCCCTGAGTTGGGGCTTTTTCTCACCAAGAGGATAAAACTTGATTACAGATAATCACCTTCACGCTCGGGTTGATACAACACGCGTTCTATTTTAACTTTCATAATGTGACCATCTGGCTGCGGCCATTCTATTTCCTGACCTTCAGCCAATCCTAAAATGGCAGCACCGACAGGTGCAAGTACATTGACCTGCCCTTTTTCACCGAGAAAATCATGCGGATAAACCAGGGTAATTGTTGTGGGTTCACTTGCAGGCGCAATGATAATCGATACCCGTGCATTCATCGTCACCACGTTTGCCGGCATATCTTTCGGAGCAACCACTTCAGCACGTGCAAGCTCATCTTCCAGATGTTGCATCGTGGGTGTCAGTTTAGATTGATGCTCAAGCATGGTTTCTAAACGTTCAAGATCTTGTTGTGAAATAACAATTGTGGGTCTTTGCATATTAAAATTCCTCTTTTTCCACTTTTTTTTCATTCAGTAATAATAAGGCTAACTATTTAGTTGATTTATAATTTATTTCAAGTATACATATGTATATAAACAATTACTCAACAAGAATAATACGATGTCGCTTACTGAACTTCATTCAGCAGTGGAGCCTGGCTCTCACGATTTTATGCAGAATATTCGCAGTCATTTTCAAACTCCAGAACACCAACATGAATTTTATATTGCTTCTGCACTTAAAACCGTTAATTTTGATGGTACATTTGCCAGTTTTGAGCGACTGGATCAGCTATTTACAGCATTTAAAAAGCAAATAGGTACACAAACTGCAGATTTTGTTGAAGATCCGCTAAAACTGAAGACAGTCTACCTGATCGCCAGTTATATAGGGCAATTTATCAGCCAGAAATTGGGCTTTGATGAAAAATGGCAAATTTTTGAAGAATTACAAACCAATTTTATAAAATTTCGCGATCGTCCCAATAACTTTGTACATAGCTATGCGCTGAATTGCAATAATCAAATTATTTTACCGCTGCACTATGTGGCAAAGCATTTTTGTGAAGATGATTTACCGCTCAGCATCAGCCAGGAAATTGAAGCAATTATTTTGAATTATCAAATTATATTTGCAGATGAACGCCATAAATTTACAGAACAAATGCACGATTTACAAAGCATGTATTTCAAAGCTTATCCACTCTTTTGCGGCTCTGCTTTTCAAAATCTGATCCAGATTTCTAATCTTGACCATAGCATTTCTAGTCTGGATCGTTTAGATGATCTGATGCGTGAAATTCGCCAGAATTATATGGTTTCAGTTGATAAATTCTTGGAAGACGATGCCAATTTTTTCTTTATTTTGTTTCTATCTGCTTATGTTGGACAAGTCATTGCTGAGCAAGCTGAAACTTCGCTACGCTGGTTCCGTCCTAAGCAAGTCAGCCAGATGCTGGGGCAGCAAATCTCGGATGCTTTAACTACCTGTCGGATTGCCCAGATTAATGCCTCGATTTTTTTTGTGACCCAGCATATTTGCCAGTTTTTATTTGAACCGGTCATTTCTGAATCAAGCAAACAATATGTTTTAAATGCCCTGCAAACCATCAAAGCCACCAGAAATCCTATTTATTTGGCGGAAGATACGCAAAAAACCAATAGCAATTTACATCAATCACCATTTTATGACGCTTTATATCGTGCAGGTCAGTTATGCCATTTTTTGTTGCTGCATATTCACGGAATGGTTCCCCGTACCTCTCCCGAGCAAAGCCTGACACCCACCAGTTTTCCACCGGGTCATACCTTTTTTAGCCATATGGAAGGACCGGATGGACCATTAAGGCAGCTGGATACCAACCCTGAAAAATATCCCTATAATGTGCTGGGTTATGAAATGTATGCTTGCCTACCGCATATACGTACTGATGCCATTTCCCTGCATGTACGTAATTATGGGGAACAGCAGATGAATATTCATTTGGTCATACCCTTTTTTCAGGTATTTGACTATCGTGGCTTTTGTATTTTGCAGCCTTATTTTCTGAGTAGTGATGCAATTACCAACAAAAATTTAACCGAGATTTATCGTGCAATGGGTGCATTTTATAAAGGTATTCAAGATAGCGAACAAAAACGCCCAGCCGCTTCCCAAATTTGGGCACAATATTACAAACCGAATAAACTCCCTTATCCAAAAGCCATGCAACAGAACATTCCACAGCTGGTGTCATAAAAAAATGCAAAAAAAAGCCTCCATACAGGAGACTTTTTTAAGTAAGAAACTTATTTTGCGTAAACAGGGAATTTAGCGCATACAGTTTCAATTTTAGCTTTAACAGCGTTAATTACAGCTTCGTCACCTTTGGCATCCAGGATGTCAGCGATCCAGCCAGCAAGGTCACGTACTTCAGCTTCACCGAAACCACGAGTTGTAACAGCTGGAGTACCAATACGGATACCAGAAGTCACGAACGGAGAACGTGGATCGTTAGGTACAGAGTTTTTGTTCACAGTGATGTGAGCAGCACCTAACCAGGCATCAGCTTCTTTACCTGTGATGTCTTGTTTGATTAAAGACAACAAGAACAAGTGGTTTTTAGTGCCACCAGAAACCACGTCATAACCACGAGCAATTAATACTTCAGCCATTGCTTGAGCATTTTTAACGACTTGTTGTTGGTAAGTTTTGTATTCAGGTGCCATTGCTTCTTTAAAGCAGATTGCCTTAGCAGCTACAGCATGAACCAATGGACCACCTTGGTTACCTGGGAATACAGCTGATTGTAATTTTTTCTCGATTTCTTCGTTTGCTTTCGCAAGGATTAAACCAGAACGTGGACCACGCAGTGTTTTATGGGTAGTCGTTGTGGTTACGTCAGCAATTTGAACTGGGCTTGGGTAAACGCCAGCAGCAACCAAACCTGCTACGTGAGCCATATCTACAAATAGGTAAGCGCCAACTTTGTCCGCGATTTCACGGAAACGTTGCCAGTCTACAATTTGGCTGTATGCAGAGAAACCAGCAACGATCATGCGTGGTTTGTGCTCTACAGCTAAACGTTCAACTTCTTCGTAATCGATTTCACCAGTTTCTGGGTTTAAACCGTATTGAATAGCATTATAAGTTTTACCAGAGAAGCTTACTTTTGCACCGTGAGTCAAGTGACCACCGTGAGCCAAGCTCATACCCAAAACTGTGTCGCCTGGGTTAAGCAGCGCCAAGTAAACAGCTGAGTTAGCTTGTGAACCAGCATGTGGCTGAACGTTAGCGTAGTCAGCACCAAAGAGTTCTTTAGCACGGTCAATTGCCAATTGTTCGATTACGTCTACGTATTCGCAACCGCCGTAATAGCGTTTGCCTGGGTAGCCTTCTGCATATTTGTTAGTGAGTTTTGATCCTTGTGCTTCCATTACTGCTGGTGAGCAATAGTTTTCAGAAGCAATTAACTCGATGTGCGCTTCTTGGCGAGCATCTTCGTTAGCGATTGCCTGAGCGATTTCCGGATCAAATTCAGCAATAGAGATATTGGCAAACATTAGCGAGGTCCTATTAAATTAGGGCTTTTAAGCCGTGCTAAGATTGGCGCGTATTGTAGCATGAAGTTTATAAATATTGAGAATGAACTTTACTCAGTTTTAAATAAAAAATGCTCATGCCTTGAAAAAAGCATGAACATTGATAGTCAAATCAAGTTATTGAATTGGCATTAGAGATTTTACATCTGTGACAATATTGTCGACATTTGCACTCACGACTGTGCTGTGATCCCAACGATCGGCCACATTTGTAATAAATTTATCGTCAATATACTCAAATGTCGTTCCTTTAGATGCAAGCACAGCCTTTAACAATAAGGTTGCAGCTTCAGGTACGGTGGTGTCATTTGAACCCTGATAAATAATCACCCGCTGATTTAACTTAACACTGCCCGGTTGCGAATCACCGACCAGAAAATTGTTAATCACAGGCACAGTCATAAAGCTATCTTGAGTACGACCATAACCGGTCAATGAATTATTATGGGTTGCTGCATATTGTCCCATCGCAGTACCCAAGGTATTTGCAACATCAGGAGCACATTCTGTTTCTGCAATTGGCACAATCGCGGCTGATTGAGGTTTAAATACCTGATCGTAATTCACAGACACAGTATGTCCTTGCATACCCGCCACAATTAAAGCCGTAAACATGTCTAATTTTGCATATACCGGTGCTTGTACATTTCCAGGCAGGCCTTTGACTGAGTTTTCACCTCCTGTCAAAATAGCTGCCAAATTTGAAGCTGGCGCAACCGCAATAGTGCCTTTGTAATTTAAATTTGCTCGGGATGCATATTGTGCAGCACCCAGAGCTGCATGCCCGCCTTGAGAATGCCCAACCGTCAGCCATTCTGTAGATACTTTTTCTCCCTGATCGGTTAAATATTTACGTGCCGCAACTACAGCATCGGTAATGGAATAAGCTTCACTTTTCAGATTCAGGAATGGATGATTTCCTTCCGATCCTAAACCTTCATAATCCGGGGCAACTACCACATAGCCAGCATCCAGTAATTTTTGAATCAAAACTGTTGTATTTCCCAAACCTTGCTCACTTGGCGCACATTTATCAGCCACACCAGTCGTTCCATGGGCCCACACCACAATTTTCCATCCATTTGCAGGAACGGCAGTGGTTGGAGTAAAGACTAAAGAAGTCGCCTGTACTTCCTTGTCATCAACACCTAACATTTTGTAAGTCAGTAATTGCCTGTCTGCATTTAGATCTGGGTATTCATCTCCGGTATTGGGATCAGTATAAGCATCCACTCGCACCACTGGATTTTGAATATTGTTTATTGGTATTCCATTACTTGGAATAAAATTTGAGTCGCCATCTCCACTTCCACATGCTATTAAAAGAATGACCGAACCACTTAGCAACACCGTAGCAAATGTTTTTTTCATGTTTGCATTTCCTTATATGTTTTTATTTTGATGATTTAAGTAATCATAAATACAAACTATTACCCCTCTTCCGCATTTGGAACAATGCAATTTCAGACCAAATGAACAGCATAAAAACAGGATGAATTTTACTGAATGTTAAATAATTGATTTTTAAAGTGATGGTTTTTATGCTTTTACAAATATCTAACAATATCAATTTAGTAAAATATTCTTGCTTGAACTTATATTTTGCGATTTTTTGTGAGGGTAAAATTTTAAAGATAAAAATCACTAACAACATGATTATTTAAAAACCGAATCAACGCTTATTTTTACCATGATTATGGACAACCTTTTGCCATGCTAAAATCGCATTTAAAAATGTTTTGATGATTTTGAAATATGCTGATTCTCAGCAATATGGAAATATCCTGATGCTGTTCAAAAAATGATACTCATTCATAAAGACTAGCTAGCTTTTATCAATATAAAGCTTTAATTTCGGGTACTGACATCAAAGCAGCACATTTAAACAGCATCTCGGTGCGGAAATAATCATGAATGGGTAAAAGGCTGTATTTTCAGTTTGTCTCCGCATATTTGAAAATGTTAAATTGACTCAAACAATCGCTACGGTTATGGACCAGTCATGCAAGCAATTATTCTCGATACCGAAACCCATACTTTAAATGGACAGCCGATTGAAATTGCGTATGCCCCGATTGAAATCCATGACAGCAAACTTACACTGGATAAGACTAAAATTTTCGACCAGTTGTATAGTGTCGATGAACCGATCTCTTTTGCCGCCATGGCAGTGCATCATATTCTGGAATCCGAGCTGGTCGGCCAACCTCACTACAGCACTTTCAGCCTGCCACAGGAAACCACTTATATTATTGGCCACAATATTGATTATGATATTCGTGCCATTGAAAAATGCGGCGTAGATACCAGCAAGATTAAAGCCATTTGTACCCTTGCACTGGCACGTTTAGTCTGGCCAGATGCCGAAGCACACAATATTTCTGCACTTATTTACATGATTAGCAAAGGCAGTGAAAAAGCCCGCGAGATGATTAAAAAAGCGCACCGTGCCGATATGGATATTATTTTAACTGCCAATATTTTAATGCATGAAATCCATCATCTAAATATTCAAAGCATTGAAGAACTTTATAATAAATCGGAAGAAGCACGTATTCCCCGTAGCATTAATTTCGGCAAACACCGCGGAACTACTATCGCGGATTTACCGGCAGATTATAAGCAATGGTTACTTCGTCAGGAAGATCTGGACCCTTATTTGCGTAAGGCACTCGAGAATGCCAATATTGTTACGCTATAATCTTATGATTTGTAATATTTTTTAACATTCCTGTCATGATTAAACCCTACAATCAGCCTTAATTTATTACAACGTAAATTAAAGCATGACTCAATTTCATAAAACTGATTTAGGCATTGAAAGTTTAAAACAGCGTTCAATGAATCTGAATGCTCGTCAGCGCAGACTATTACTATTGATTGGCACCGATGATTTTGATCTGCTCTCTGAACAATTTAAACGTCGTATTGCCCCGCCAGAATTACTCGAACAATTGCTCGAGATGGGTTTAATTAGCTGCCCTGCTCAGCAGCAGATTCAGGAAACACTCGCACCCAATAACCTGAATACAGAAATTGAAACCGATCTTCCCCTCCAAAGTACTCAACTTAAAGATCACTTTGCCGAACCGATCAGCATTTCCCAATCATCAATAAGGGATTCAAGTGCACAGCAACCATCTCATGAAAATGAAATGCAACTTAGTGCAGAAATACTGGACTTTGAACAAGTTAAACAGCTAATGGTACAACTGTTACAACAGCACTGCGGTTTAATGGCCAAACAGCTGATCACGCGCATTCTTCAAACTACCGATTTACGCAGTTTAAAACAGTGTCAGATGCAATGGATCACCACATTACAGGAAAGTCGCATTGCACCACAGGAATTAAACCGATGCCTCAGCCAGATCAATTCTTCTTTACAGAAACTGATGAGCTGAATAAGATTAAGAGCTTTTTTATGTTTTATTATTTATTTAAGGTCTTAGCCATTTAGGTAATATTCATTTTTATACTTATAAAACAATAAGATTGGATTTATTTCACTATCGCTCGATTAAACTACAATCAATTGCTTTATTCTAAATAAGACCTTAGCTGAATGGCAAATATTCGCTAAAAGCCCCATATAGTAAATATTTCAGGGGAATTCATGATGACATCCTTACATTATTTAGAATTTCATCCAGCAGACAATCCTATGTACTTAAAAAAAATAGGTAACTGGGTGCTTACATTTTTAAGTCCTCAACAAGACCTGACCCATATTCAACTTGCTATTACCAGTGTATTGCCCCGCCAAGTCAGCGAAAATTTGCAACCGCTTCGGGTCATTATTGAACAAACAGAAGTTGAAAATCGTTGGCTAATCCAGCAAATCATCTGTTATGACAGTACACAAGGCCATGATGAAATTTTTAGTTGTGATGATGCCATTGGAATCAAAGTGATTGAAAACGTTATGCAGGAATTTAATAAATATGATGTAGAGCTAAATTTAATTTAAGCATGGGTCTTTAGCTCACGGCAGTGAGCTTTTTTAATCGTATTAATTTCTTGAAAATATTTATTAAGCTTGGTTTTTCCCATTATAAAAACTCACCTTTACTTATTACTCATAAATAAGAAATAAGTGAGTTTTTATCTTTCCTCAATGATGTCTGCTGAGCTTTTTTAAATATTTTCACTATTCAACTATACGATAAATACTGTCGGAAATACGGCTTTCAAAAAGCAACTCAATACTTGGACGAATAATTTCGCCATTCACAACGATATGTTCAATCTTTTGAAATAATGAGAGTTTATGTAAGGCCGAATTTTCCGGAATCACCCGTAATAATGCTTGGACTGCATAAATATTGCTAAATTGGTCTTTAACCTTCACCTCAATCAGTTGAGTCATATTATTCTCTGCCATCTTTATTTAACCAGTCTTTTTTATAGCATACGTTTTATTTATCCATAATTTAGAGATGTTAGATTTCTTGGCAATGTAATTTTTTATAAACCAATAGATGATATCTATTTTAAATATACTATTCAGAACATACTTAACTTTTAG
>NZ_JAKLTP010000020.1:0-52357 GCF_022012365.1 Acinetobacter sp. SM34
AGCTCATTATAGGGCAATTTCGTACCCGTGCAAGTGCTTTTAACTGATTGTTTTATTGAGTGTTGTATTTTTGCGCACCATATTGGATCGTTTTTATTCTATTTTAAATATAAATATTTAATTTTAAAGCAGAAATATGAATAAAATATTTCTGCTTTATTTTTTTCTTACTTTTTCTCAGCTGCTGCTTTAATGCTCACACTGACAATTTTCACTGCTTGTTTTGGTACATTTTGATGCATTCCAAAGTTTGCCGTTGGTACTTGAGTGATTTTATCAACCACATCCATACCTTTAGTCACTTTACCAAACACCGCATAACCCGCATTCATCTGGCTTCTGTTTAAAAAGTCATTGTCTACTGTATTAATAAAGAATTGGCTGGTTGCAGAATTAGGATTGTTGGTTCGAGCCATGGCCAAAGTGCCACGCGCATTCTTTAAACCATTATAAGATTCATTCTGAATTGGTGCTTTAGTCTGCTTCTCGACCATGTTGGCATCCATTCCCCCACCCTGAATCATAAAGCCAGGAATGACGCGGTGAAAAACAGTGCCGTTATAAAAGTTATCTTTTATATAAGCTTCGAAATTCTTTGCCGAAATAGGAGCCTTATCGTTAAACAGCTCTATTTCTATATTACCCATTGAAGTTTTCATTTCTACCAGGGTATTTGCAGCCATCACTTGCAAACTCATACCAGCAGCAGCGATAGCGAATAAGGTTTGTTTTAACATTTCTTTACTCTTCTACGTTAAGTTGTAATTGTGAATGTCTATATATTAATCTTTCAATATAAATATAACAGTCTCTCTTTTTGAGATAAAACGAGAATTACAATGAGTGACGAATTAAACACGACTTCTTTTCCTCTTTATCCACCCTGGCATTTACATGGTGACGCGTTTATTTTGAATTACTGGCTAACGCCAAACTTTATTGATCAGCATCGGGCTTTTTATATTGCGCCTTCTCCGATTGGTCGCGTGGTACAGGTCATATTGGTGCGTTATCATGATTCTCCTGTGGGCCCGTATGATGAATTGCTGATCTTGGATCATCCTTTAATAAGTAAAAGACGCTTATCTTCCATTCCTAAAATTTATGTTTCTACCAAAGCTTCTATGCTCAATGGTCAACATTTTTGGGGAATTCCAAAACAGCTGGCCCAATTTGAATGGCTGATCAATGATGATGTGGTGTATTGCAATGTGTACTTTGAACAGCAAGAAATGAGTTTGTGCTTGCAGAAATATAAACATAGTCAAACTTTTTATATTAATAGTCATCATTTGCCAGCACGGCTGCTCAACATTCAACAAGCCTGGCAAGGTTTACGTTATCAATTCACGCCACAATTTCGCGGCAAACTGAGTAAATTAAAACAAGCCAGCTGGAAAAACACTCAGGGCATTTTCCCTGATTTTTCTCAAGCCCGCTATTTACACAGCTTTTATGTGCCAGAATTTAGCCTCACCTTACCTAAAGCCCAAATTGAGAAAAAATAAAAAAAGTGTTTCACGTGAAACACTTTTTCCCAGATCAATACCCGACTTAAAAAATTAAGCGTGTTTATCCCAAAACTTTCTATAATTTTTACTGATTTCAATAAAATATTTTTTAGCCCGATAAGAAATAGGCGTTAGATTGACAAAACCATGGGCCTGATCGGGATACTCCTGATAATGCACCTTTACCCCACGATGGCGTAACTTGTAAGCATAAATTTCCCCTTCATCATGTAATACATCATGACCGGCAGTAACCACAAATGCAGGCGCTAATTTTTCATGCTTACCATAAGTAGGTGAAATGAGTGGATCATCCAGTTCAACCTGATGGGTATTTGCATAATAGTGCGTCACAAAATCAACATCTTCCCCGGTAAGCACCAAGCCGTCTTTATAAGCATAAAAAGATGGATGACGGCTTTTAAAATCTACAGCCGGATAAAGTAGTAACTGCGCTTGCGGTGCATATATTTTATGGGTACTGCGCTGTGCAACCACCGCAGAGATATTACCGCCGGCACTATCCCCTGCTACCGAGATTCTATTCTTTAAGATTTTCAGCTGTCTTCGGTTTTGATATACCCATGCCAGCGCATCTTCACAGGTCTGGATCATTTTCATTGGACTGTTTTCAGGTGCCAAAGGATAATCTACGCTCAGGACCTGTACTTTGGCATGCACAGCAAGTAAACGGCACACTTCATCATGTGAATCCAGACTTCCCATCACAAAAGCACCGCCATGGTAAAACACTACCATCGGCAGCTTTTTACTGGGAGCTGGATTGTAATGCCGCGCAAAGATGGTGCCACTGTGTAAAGGTAAACGTAAATCTTCGACCCGTTTCACCGGTGTAGGTTTACTCTTGATAGACTGTATTTGCAGATCAAAACTTTTACGGGCTTGAATAAGATCTTCAGTGACAAAACCACTATTTCCCCGCTTTAACTGGGCCGCCATCATGCACTGCACGAGTGGATCAAGCTCAGGATATTGATGAGGATATCTTAAAATTTTAACTAGAGATTTTTGTGCAAAGCGAGGCAAGCGATCCAAGGTGCGTGCAGCTGTGCCTTGTCCTTTTTCTAACACAGCCTGTAGAGTTCGATTAAAAGCAACCATAAACGCACCTTCCTTTTATTTTAATCTTCACATTTTCTACATGATCAAGCCAATAGGTGACCATAATCTTATATAAGTCTAGTCATCTGTATACACAGTAAAAACATTCATACGCTAATCTTCTTTTTATACCTTGTCATTGACAATTTCCACGTATATTTGGGAGTGTTTTGCTACTCCTTACCACAAGAAGGATAAATGTTATGGCTAAAAGACTGATCATGCTCTCATTAGCAACAACATTTTTAGCGGTGGGATGTGTCGCATTTCCGGAGAATGGTGGCTATGACGATGGCCGTTATGATGATCGCTATGACCCTCGTTATGATCGGGGTTATGGCACAAATTATGATGATCGCTATGCTCGTGAGCGAGACCGTCAACGCTGGGAATATCAACAGCAACAAAACCGCTTGGAACTAGAGCGTAGAAAACGTGAGCTTGAGCATCGCCAATGGGAACAGAACCGGCAACAACAATCGGATTGGGAACGCAGAAGACGTGAACAACAGCGTTTATTAGAACAACGTAAAAGAGTGGCTGAACAGAATCATAAAAGTCCGTCTGACTGGGATCGTAAAAACCATGAAATTGACCGGCAGCGTTTAGAACAGCAGCGCAATAGAGCGAATGTACAGCCTAACCCTAGAGTACAACAGCAACGTCAAGCACAAGAAAAACGCTGGGATGACCGTCGTCGAGAGACCAATCGACAGCAACATCATCGTCGCGACCATTAAATTATTTCTTCTCATAATGCCCTTTCTAAAAAGGGCATTATTTATATAAATGACCAAGTCAAAATGTTGAATAGCTCAACCTATTTTTTATTCAAAGAATCAACCCAATTCAAATCTTCTTTTATCTCTGAGGGTTTTTATTTAAAAAATGAGAGAAATGCCATTGCGCAATCAAAGCATGAGATCAGTTTCGGTAAGTTATTTAATTTAAGGCAAAAAAAAGCTTATCCGGAGGTTGGATAAGCTTAGAAAACACATTTCTTAAATACCAAGAAGAAACTACAGCGATAGAATCTGGGTTAAATAATAAGCATCTGAAGCATTTTTGTGAAATATATTATTTATTCAATATTGATCGTTTTTAAGTCTAAGCTATACATTCAGGATTTCCATTTGGTCATGATTTCCCCTGACCTTTGTATATCTCTACTTTATCCAAGCTTTTTACTACTTCGTTTTGAGCCGTTCGCTTACTACCTTATAAATAGTATATGTAGACAAGACGATCAGCTGCGCAATATGGGTAAATCTGAACTGCTCGGCTTAACCAAGGATAAATTCCAGTATTCACCAGCGATCGCATCACAATTTTGCACTCTATTTTTAGAAAAAATAATACTTTTTAATAATTTTAATCAAATTAAACATATTTAATTAGTTGTCTCGCTTGAATTTTTACCGTCTGCCCCGAACTCTTGTATTAATCATGAATATTATCACTCATGGCAGTTCAGGATTAACGCGGTTAGCACTGAAGCCAAAAGGACTGACATGTTTAAAAACCCATTCAAACGGAGTAAATCTATGGCAACTGAGCAAAATCAAGATGCTCAAGATCTAGGGCAAGAGCAAGCTGAGCAGCAAACAGTAGAAACTCAAGCTGAAACAGAGCAAGCCGAAGTTTCAGTTGAAGATTTACAAAATCAAATCACCAAGCTGGAAGAAAGTTTAAAACTTGAAAAAGCACGTACAGCCAATGCGGTCTATGAAGCACAAAAAAGTGTAGAACGTATTCAACGTGATGCTGAAAAGCATAAAGAAACAGTGATTGAAAAATTTGCGAAAGAGTTACTCGACTCTGTAGATAATTTAGAACGTGCCATTCAAGCTGCTGGAGGTATTGAGTCTCCATTACTTGAAGGCGTGGAACTGACGCTGAAATCCCTGCTTAATACACTGGAAAAATTTAACGTTGTAGAAGTCAATATGAGCAACGGTTTCAATGCAGATTTGCATCAGGCAGTCGGTATTGCACCCGATGCTAAAGCCGGTGAAATCGGTACGGTATTGCAAAAAGGTTATACCTTGTCGAACCGTTTACTCCGTCCAGCTATGGTCTTAGTGGGTCAATAAGACAAAGAAATTCGGGAGTTTTTCCATTTTTTTCATTGAAAGAACTTGAAAAATTTTGAATGGCTCTCATATCGGATAACAAGCAAAAAACATTGCAAAAAATAATTTTGAGGAAGCATCCAAATGGCTAAAATCATTGGTATTGACTTAGGTACAACAAACTCTTGTGTTGCAGTACTTGAAGGCGACAAAGTTAAAGTCATCGACAACGCTGAAGGCGCTCGTACAACTCCATCTATTATTGCCTATAAAGATGGTGAAATTCTGGTGGGTCAATCTGCTAAACGTCAAGCAGTAACTAACCCTAAAAACACCTTATTCGCGATCAAACGTTTGATCGGTCGTAAATACCAAGACCAAGCGGTACAAAAAGATATCGGTTTAGTACCTTATAAAATCATTCAAGCGGACAATGGCGATGCTTGGGTAGATGTAAACGATAAAAAATTGGCACCACAACAAGTTTCTGCTGAAATCTTGAAAAAGATGAAAAAAACTGCAGAAGATTACCTAGGTGAAACAGTTACTGAAGCAGTGATTACCGTTCCTGCATACTTCAACGATGCACAACGTCAAGCAACTAAAGATGCAGGTAAAATTGCCGGTCTTGATGTTAAACGTATCATCAACGAACCAACTGCTGCGGCTCTTGCGTTCGGTATGGACAAAAAAGAAGGCGACCGTAAAATCGCGGTTTACGACTTGGGTGGTGGTACTTTTGACGTATCAATCATCGAAATTGCTGACTTGGACGGCGACCAACAAATTGAAGTGTTATCTACTAACGGTGATACCTTCCTGGGTGGTGAAGACTTCGATAACGCGTTAATTGAATACTTGGTTGAAGAATTCAAGAAAGAGCAAAGCGTGAACTTGAAACAAGATCCACTTGCGTTACAACGTTTGAAAGAAGCTGCGGAAAAAGCAAAAATCGAGCTTTCTTCTTCTAACGCAACTGAAATCAACCTTCCATACATCACTGCTGATGCGACTGGTCCTAAACACTTAGTGATCAACGTAACTCGCTCGAAACTTGAAGGTTTGGTTGCTGATTTAGTTGCTCGTACGATTGAGCCTTGCCGTATTGCGCTTAAAGATGCCGGTCTTTCAACTTCAGAGATCTCTGATGTAATTCTGGTTGGTGGTCAGTCTCGTATGCCACTTGTACAACAAAAAGTACAAGAATTCTTCGGTCGCGAACCACGTAAAGACGTGAATCCGGACGAAGCTGTAGCAATGGGTGCTGCGATTCAAGGTGCGGTATTGTCTGGTGACAAAACTGACGTACTTTTACTTGACGTAACTCCATTGACTCTAGGTATTGAGACTATGGGTGGCGTGTTAACAGCAATCATCGAGAAAAACACCACGATTCCTGCGAAGAAATCTCAAGTGTTCTCTACTGCTGCTGACAACCAACCTGCTGTAGACATTTCAGTTTACCAAGGTGAACGTAAAATGGCTCAACAAAACAAATTGTTGGGTAACTTCCAATTGGGCGACATTCCACCTGCTCCACGTGGTGTGCCACAAATTGAAGTATCATTCGACATCAACGCTGACGGTATCTTGAAAGTATCTGCAAAAGACAAGAGCACTGGTAAAGAACAATCCATTCAAATTAAAGCAAACTCAGGTTTGAGCGATGCTGAAATTGAAGCAATGATTAAAGATGCTGAAGCGAATGCTGAAGAAGACCGTAAGTTCGAAGAACTGGCTAAAGCACGTAACGAAGCAGATGCACTTGTTTCTAGCGCGCAAAAAGCAGTGAAAGATCTTGGCGAACAAGTGACTGCAGACGAAAAAACTGCAATTGAAACTGCGGTTTCAGAGCTTGAAGCTGCAACCAAAGAGAATGATGTTGATGACATCAAGGCGAAAACTGAAGCACTTCAAAACATCATCATGCCGATTAGCCAACGTGCTTATGAAGCAGCGCAAGGTGCTCAAGGTGGTGCGCAAGGTTTTGATCCAAATGCATTCCAAGGTGATGCTGCTGGTCAACAACAAAAAGCGGATGACGGCGTAGTTGATGCTGAGTTCACTGAAGTAAAAGATGACAAAAAATAATTTGTCGCTTTGAAAAAAAGACCGCACTTTGTGCGGTCTTTTTTTGGTGATCTTATAGGCAACAGGATGGATTTTAACTACTATATAATTATATAAATCACTGAAAAATAAAAATATGCAAAATTTTATTAAACTTCTACTCATTGCTTCTAGCTTTGCAATTATGATGCTCTACCCGATGGGTAATCTGTTTATCGTACTGCCCTCTAGTGTTTTTCTTTCCCCATTTAATTATTTGCAAGCTTTAGGTATAGAGGCTGCCTTTGCTCTTGGTTTTTTAATTTCAGCAATAGTGTTGCTGATGTTATCGATACCTCAGCGCTACCCTTATGGAAAAGGCTTTATATTATTGGGCTTGGGATTAATCAGCTATATTATTTTCCAGGTGTATAAATATGAAGTGAATTTATATGCTTTCAATCATCAAAATGAAAATTCCTACAATGTTAAATATTTAATTGAACTTATTATTTTTTTATTCAATTTTTTAGGTCTAATCTTGGTCTATCATTCTAATTTGCCAAAACAAATTGATCAGTTTAAAAAACAAAAAAAATAAAGCTTAAGATGCTAAATTTCCTGAAGTTAAGCATGACAAAAAATACTTTGTCGCTTTAACTGTACTCGAAAGAGTAAAGAAAAAGACCGCACGAAAGCGCGGTTTTTTTATTCTTATTTTTGTCCAATTGTTATACAGTATAGAAAAACAAATATCTTTAAGCTTTTATGCGCTTAGTGCTACTGGGTCTTTTGCTCATCTTTCTATCTGGCATGACCTATCAAACCCGAAATCATCCTCAAATTCGCTACAACAAGCTGTTGGATCGGATTCAGCATCCTTTCGATACACGTCTACGTTACCGGATTGCTGAAGTGGATTCGCGTTTTGGTCTTACTGAACATGAGTTAAAACAGATTAGCCAACAAGCCACTGATATTTGGAAAGATGGCACAGGCCAAGATTATTTTGTCTATGATCCGCAGGCCCGGCTAAGCATTCATTTAATTTATGACCAACGCCAAGATGAATCGGTGCAGCGCCGGCAGCAATTAGGGCAGATTCAACAAAGCCAGCAATTGTGGTCCAATAAAAATCAACAACTGAAACATTTTAAAGATGAACTAGACCGAAACAATGCTGAGCTGGAAATGAAAAAAAAACAACTTGATGCACAATTAAATAAATATAATCAGCATATTGCTATCATTAATCAAAATGGCGGAATCCCGGCTGCACAACGCGAGCAGATGACCCAGCAACAAAGTCAATTACAACAGCAAATCTTTGTACTGCAACAAGAAATTAATATTTACAACCAAAAAATTCAGCAACTCAATTTTCAGGTTGATGAACTTAATCAGCTTAATCAACAGATTGATAGCTCGGTACAAAGCTTTAATCAGCGTTTTCAGCCGCGATTATTTGATAAAGGCTCGTTTAATGGCCAACAAATTAATATTTATGAATTTGAATCGCAAGATGATTTACGTTTAACTCTGGCACATGAATTTGGCCATGCACTCGAACTCAAACATAATCAAGATCCTCAAGCACTGATGTACCCGCTCATGAAAGAGCAAAATCTGCAAAACTTCAAATTATCCACCGCAGATATTGCCTTATTACAAGCGCGTTAAAGCATGACCGCGATACAATGAAAAAAGCCCTTACTTTTTATAAGCATATGCCTCGCAATACAGCGGTAATAAAGCTGATTTCATGTTATTGTAATACCCGAAATGACAACAGAAAATCTCTGGAGATGCATGTGAGTTACTACCATATTGTTATTGAAGTAAATGATCACATCAGTACGATTGAACAAACTCGTGATATTGAAATTTTTGATATTATTGAGATTCAGCCTTATCTCCATTCCATTCTGTTGCCTTATTTCAATGAGCAACTAATTGAACTTGAAGATGAAAATATAGAATTCAAAGATATTCTACATTTACAAGTCAAACAGACGCTGTTACCTATTCAGGATCTGATTGAAGAAGAACAACGCTTACTTCCAAGTGATACCGATATCACCATTAGTGCTTATGAAATTTTTAATAACCGTGATTTAAGCCAAGATGTGACTACCGTTATTTTTGATATTTTAGAAGCGGCAAAACTAGAAGCTTAATCATTTTACCAGTTTAAAATGGCAGTTCCGCCTACTGACTGGCAATAAAAAGCCCTCCAAAAAAGGAGGGCTTTTTTTAAATTTGCTTAAATCGAGAAAGATGAACCACAACCACAAGTTGTTGTTGCATTAGGGTTATGCACGATAAAACGTGAACCTTCCAAACCTTCTACATAATCCACTTCTGAACCGACAAGATATTGATAGCTCAGTGAATCGACCAGCATTTTCACGTCGCCATTGACAAATTCAGCATCATCTTCATTCATGCTTTCAGCAAAGTTAAAGCCATAAGAGAAACCAGAACAACCACCACCTGTAACATAAACGCGTAACATTAATTCTTGGTTGCCTTCGCTATCACGCAATTGGCGTACTTTATTCGCAGCATTGTCGGTCAGCACCAGAGCTTGGGCATTCATGTCGGATTCCTCTGTTCAATTCAGGTGTCTTGAAATATAAAAGACCATATATCAAGTATAGCATACCCAATATATGGTCAGTATTTGCAGATTTAAAGTTAAATCAGACTATTTTTCTCAAGATTGTTTGTAGTTTTCATCCTGCAGGCTACATTCAAAATTCTTCGGATCTTCCTTACAACGGAATTGCCACAGTAATTTCATCATCCGTTTATCATAAACCCCACGTTTGGTTAAATCGACTCGCGACTCGCGCATGAGCTTTTGATAGCCAGACTTATCTACTTCAGGAATTTGCATCCAATATTTTTGCGGGATATCAGCTTTCATTTTGCCTAAAATACCAAAGGCACGCGGTAACTGGCTTTTCACCCATTCACGTGATTTTTGCCCATACCCTGCCGGAAATTTATCGGGACGGATAATTACATTACCGGTCACCTGTAAAATAGGATAATTCACAATCGCGCCCTTATTTCCTAAACCCTTATAGAGTTCTAAAGGTTTAAACACGGCAGCAGGTGCACCAATAATATCGACCTGACCATTGTTAAATTTCGCGCCAAAATTGGTGACATCTGCACTGACAGCCTGTGCCCCAACTTGCTGAACCATAATTTTTTGTGCTTCATCATAATCCAGCACTGCAATTTTTTTACCTGCCGCTTTGGCTACAGTATTAATGCGACGATCATTCACCATTAAAAAAGCATCGCCTACCGGAATAACACCCACCACTTCATATTTGCCATGCACCATATGTTTGGCAAAAGTCGGATTGGCTAAACCCTGCATCACTTTTACAGCCAGTTTTAAATCAGGAATTGCACCAATTGCATCAAGAGACCCGGTAAACTCATTAAACTGACGACCACGCATACCGGTCACACTAATCCCATCACACTTGCCGGCTTTAAAATCTTCAGCGATGACAGCTTCGTTTTGTCCCACGCGTAATTCAATATCTGCACCCCAATTTTTGGCGGCCAATTGATAATCTTTCATCAGGGCGAAAACATCACCACTTTTACCGACTAAATCAAATACGCAAATTACTTGTTTGGCTTGAGTAACACTGGTTACGGCACACAAACCCAAACCAAGCAGCAGTGTTTTAGACGATGGCATCATGATTTTTTTCTTCCTTGTTTCATTATTTTATTCAATCGGAGATTGAATTGTTTTTGCTTTTTTATTCATCATCCATCACCAGTCCTTAAGACTTGTTGTTTTATTGGACTGATAAAATTTTGCTGTTATTTTTTAAGATTACGCCTTTTTTTACTGACCACAATGGCAAAAATGACAAAATCCAAGCGACAAAAAAGCCTAGATTAAATCTAGGCTTTCTTTTTTAAAATCAAAGTTATTCACCGCCAAGTGAACATTCAAAATTGGCTTTATCGACAGAACAGCGTGCCTTTTTCAAAACGCCCATCATGCCTGAATCATAAATACCACGCTTGGTCATATCCATACGGCCTTCACGCAATAATTTTTGATATTTGGTTTTATCTTCTGCAGTTAAGTTCAATTTAAACTTGGCTGGAATGGTGGCTTCCAGGCGATTAATCATGGCAAAACTTTTTGGTAAGTTTTTCACAAACCAATCACGTGATTTTTGACCAAAATCTGCAGGGAATTGATCTGGACGGATAACAAAATCTGCAGTCACCTGAAGTACCGGGAAATTGAACATCGCGCCATTTGAACCTAAACCTTTATAAATTTCTAAAGGTTTATAAGCATAGGCAGGTGCACCCACCATATCGACCTGACCATTATTGAATTTAGCGACAAAGTTAGATACGTCAGAAATCACCGCTTGTGCACCCACGCGTTGTACCATAATTTTTTGTGCATCGTCATAACCCAACACAGCAAATTTTTTGCCTGCCGCTTTTTCTATCGAGTTAATATTTTTATCACGCACAAAAATAAATGCGGAACCTAAAGGTGCAATCCCGGCAACTTCATATTTTTTACCGCTTAAATTACTGACCATCTTCGGTGCATTACGTTTATCCAAAGCAAAAGTGATGGCACGCTGAGCAATAGCATTACTTGGTGCACCACCCAAAGCATCAATAGAACCTACAAATTTGTTATATTGACGGGCACGCATTGCAGTCATAAACACGCCGTCACATTTGCCTGCTTTAAAGTCATTATCAGCCACTGCTTCGTCTTGACGTGGAATAAGATTAATTTCCGCGCCCCATCCTTTGGCAGCTAGCGCCCATTCCTGAGCCATTTGAAAAGATTCACCCGATTTACCCAGTAAATCGAATACACATACATCGACTTTAGCGGCTTGCGCTGTACTCGCTAGGCCTACAGCAGCCAATGTAGCGAATGCAAAAATTGTTTTTTTCATTATTTCTGTCCTTTTGGAATCTTGTTGTTTGACGAGTATCCGTTCACGCCACAAATATTAAGCAAGTTCATTCTAAAAAAATAGAGCATTTACTCCAATTAATTACAACTCAAATGCCAATTGGTTTTTATTTTTCGATATTCATATTAAAAATCATAGTCTTATTCAATAACGTTTTTTACGTATAACTTATGAAATTTGAGCTATTTTACAAATTAACACACAACAATCGATTTATTCACCACTTAATGAACACTCAAAGTTGGTGCGCTCCACTGTACAACGGGCTTTTTTAAGTACGCTCATCATGGTTGGTTCGTAAATGCCTTGTTTAGTCAGATCTAAACGTCCATCCCGTAGTAATTTTTGATACTTGTCATGATCTTCCTTGGTTAAATTTATTTTATATTTTGCAGGAATACCTGCTTCCAGACGCCGTACCATGGCAAAACTTTTCGGTAATAACTGTACAAACCAGCTACGCGACTGCTCTGCAAAACCTTCAGGAAATTTCTCCGGACGAATGACCAGATCTGCAGTCACGTTGACCACTGGAAAATTAATCATTGCCCCTGTAGAGCCTAAACCCTTATAAATTTCTAGCGGCTTAAAGGCATAGGCAGGTGCAGCAATCATGTCGACTTCACCATTGTTGAATTTTTTCACAAAATTAGAAATATCGGCCATAACCGGTACTGCACCAATACGCTGTACAGTAATTTTTTGCGCCTGATCGTAATGCAGAATGGCAAACTTTTTACCTTTTGTCTTCTCTATAGAGTTAATTGATTTATCACGTACAAAAAGATAGGCAGTTCCAATTTGCCCAATCCCTGCTACCTCATATTTTTCATTGCCAATGGTACTGATAAGCCGTTTTTTATTGCGTTTATCCAGCACAAAAGAAATGGCTTTTTGTGCAATCTGATTACTGGGAACACCACCTAATGCATCAATTGAACCGGCAAATTTGTTATAGGCACGGGCACGCATTGAGGTCATGTAAAAAGCATCGCAAACACCGGCTTTAAAATCTTTTTCTATTTTTGCTTCATCTTGATACGGCATTAGATTGACCTCAGCACCCCAGTTTTTACTGGCCAAAGCCCATTCTTCAATTAATTTATAGGACTCACCTGCTTTACCTAACAGGTCAAATACACAGATATTTTGTTTTGCCTGCGCCAAACTGGAAAAACTCAAAAGCGTGAGTGTAGATAAAATAAAAGTCCTTTTTTTCATGATGTACCTTATTCTTATTTCTCTTAGAAAATCACTATAATTTTCTTTTTATACTAAAAATAGAGCTGCTCAGGCCTTTCTGACGAAAGGCACTTTTTTGTACAATTTGTCACATTTTTATTGATCTACTTAAAATTATGCTTTTATAGGAAAGAATAATGCACTGTCTTTTTCTTTTCTGAGTGGCTTCCTTTAGAATACGCCCATCATTCTTCTCTTTTAGATATTTCAATGATTCAGTTAGATCAACTTTCTATACGTCGCGGTGGACGTGTTTTATTTCAAAAAGCGTCTATGCAGCTACATCCAGGATGGAAAATTGGCCTAACCGGTGTCAATGGCGCAGGAAAATCGACCCTGTTTGCGGCATTGTTGGGTGGCATGGAATCGGATGGCGGTTCTTTGACCCGTCCTGCTGTTTGGACTGTGGCCCATATGGCGCAGGAAATTAAAGCCCTAGAGATGAAGGCTATCGATTTTGTCCTGTCAGGTGATGAAGAATATTGGGACATCCAGCACAAACTGGAACATTCTGAAGACTTGGATAATGAAGAACTTGCGCATTTATATGGCCGCTTTGACGAAATTAATGGCTACTCTGCCCCATCAAAAGCCTCACAATTGATGGCCGGTCTGGGTTTCTTTGAACATCAGTCTCAACTGAATGTTTCAAGTTTCTCTGGGGGTTGGCGTATGCGTTTAAATTTGGCCCGCACCCTGATGAGCCGCTCCGACTTACTGTTACTGGATGAACCGACCAACCATTTAGATTTAGATGCCATTTTATGGCTGGAAGACTGGTTAAAAGCCTATGAAGGCACCCTGATTTTAATTTCACATGACCGTGATTTCCTGGATGCCGTTACCGATCATATATTACACATAGAAAATCAGGAACTTACCCTCTATACAGGGAATTATTCCACATTTGAACGTACCCGTAGTGAACGCTTGGCACAACAACAACAAGCTTATGAAAAGCAATTAGAAACACGGGCCCATCTACAGAAATATATCGACCGCTTTAAAGCACAAGCAACCAAAGCCAGACAGGCGCAAAGCCGGATTAAACAACTTGAACGTATGCAAGAGTTGTCTGCAGCGCATGTTGATACACCATTTACCTTCTCATTCCGTGAACCGACTAAAATGAGTTCGCCACTGCTTGAACTTGAGAATGCAGATATTGGTTATGGTGACAAGCTGATTGTGACTAACGTCAATTTGCAAATCACACCCAGCAGCCGGATTGGTTTACTTGGGATGAATGGTGCAGGTAAATCAACCCTGATCAAATCTTTAGTGGGTGATCTCAAACTACTTAAAGGTACGCGCAAAGATTCAGAATTACTCAATATTGGTTATTTTGCCCAGCATCAAATGGATGCCCTGGATGGTAGCGCCAGCCCAATGTTGCAATTGTCACGCATTGCGGAGAAAAAAATCAGTGAAGCAACTTTACGTTCATTCCTGGGCAGCTTTGGCTTTAGTGGCGAACGTATGGATACACCAAGTGAGGGCTTCTCAGGTGGGGAACGTGCACGTCTAGCTTTGGCTTTAATTGTATGGTTACGTCCAAATGTATTGATTCTGGATGAACCGACTAACCATTTGGACCTAGATATGCGTCATGCCCTGACTATGGCCTTACAAGACTTTGAAGGTGCTGTGGTGTTGGTATCGCATGAGCGTCAATTGATTGCCAGCGTATGTGATGAATTATTGTTGGTACACAATGGTCAATGCCGTGAGTTTGATGGTGATCTGGTTGCCTATGCAGACTGGTTGCGTCAGGCACGTATCGAGATGATGAAAAATGGTCAAAAACCTGCTGCCCCTGTTCAGTCACAAGTTGAAGTAAAACCGGCAATTTCAAAACTCGATAAAGAGGCTCAGCGTAAGGAAACTGCGCGTCGCCGTGAACTGGGCCGTCCGATTCGTAAAAATATTGAAAAAAATGAAGCACAGATCACCAAGCTTCAACCACGTTTGGCTGAAATTGAAGTATTACTGGCTGATACGGCAATTTATGAAGCAAGTCGTAAAGATGATTTACTCAAGCTGATGAATGAGCAGGCTGAGTTAAAAAATCAGCTGGAAACTGCTGAAGAACAAATGTTAGAACTCATGATGGAACTGGAAAGTCTGGAGCAATCCTTTGAGGAAAGCTAAGCCCTAAACCCGCTTTTCAGCATTCAGAGACCAGTGATCACTGATCAGCATCACTGGTCTCTTTTTTTACTGGAATATTCAAGTCCTATCCTCTGTGCAATATCCACAATTGTTGTGTGATCTCTGCCTTTCTCTCCTGAATACCTATTCTGTTTAACCCATCTGATAATGAATTACGCAAGCACCCTATAAGCTTATTTTTAAACAGTTGAGTTCCCTATTTCATACATTAATTTACAGCCCTGCCCCACATCATGTGGCTCTAATAAAAAGGCGTTGTCATTTTCGGCAGCCTTATTGAGGTTTGTTTTAATGTTGAACTAGAGAGGAAAACCATATGCGTGCACTTACCTATCATGGTACTCGGGATGTACGAGTTGAATCTGTTGCTGATCCGGTTATTAAGGAAGCAGATAATGTCATTTTAAGGGTAACAGCCACCGCTATCTGTGGCTCAGATCTGCATCTTTATCGTGGCAAAATTCCCGCCATTGAACAAGGGGACATTTTTGGCCACGAATTCATGGGAGTAGTCGAGGAAGTCGGTTCTGAAGTCACTTCGGTAAAAAAAGGAGATAGGGTCATTATCCCATTTGTGATTGCATGTGGTCACTGCTTTTTTTTTTGTGAACATGAACTTACTGCTGCCTGTGAAAATACCAACAGTGGACGTGGTGCCATCATAAACAAAAAACAGATTCCTCCTGGGGCAGCCCTGTTTGGTTATAGCCATCTGTATGGCGGGGTGCCGGGTGGCCAAGCAGAATACGTACGCGTGCCCAAAGACAATGTCGGTCCCTTTACAGTGCCCGGGATCACTGCCGGATGAAAAGGTGTTGTTCCTGACCGATATCCTGCCGACAGCATGGCAGGCGGTCACCAATGCCCAAGTCGGCCGAGGTTCAACGGTTGCCATTTATGGTGCAGGTCCCCGGTAGGCCTGCTGTCCGCTGCCTGTGCACGCATGCTTGGTGCTGAACAGATCTCTTTATAGTCGATCATCATCCCTATCGCCTAAGCTTTGCCCATCAGACCTATGGTGCAATTCCGGTCAACTTCGATAAAGTCGATGCAGCTGAATTCATCATTCAGAATAGTACAGGTTACCGCGGTGTGGATGCTGTCATTGATGCCGTAGGTTTTGAGGCCAAAGGCAGCGTGCTGGAAACTGTATTGACCAATCTGAAAATTGAAGGTTCTAGTGGCTTTGCCTTACGTCAATGTATTGCGGCCGTCCGCCGTGGCGGTGTGGTCAGTGTGCCCGGGGTCTATGCCGGTCCAATTCACGGCTTCCTGTTCGGCGATGCCTTTGACAAGGGCCTGACCTTTAAACTGGGGCAAACCCATGTGCATAAGTTCTTGCCTCAGTTGCTCGAATTTATTGAAAATGGCGATCTTTCCCCTTAGGTGATTATTACCCATCGTATGAATCTGTCAGATGCGGCTGAAGGCTATCGTATTTTTGATAAACGTGAACAGGACTGTCGCAAAATTATTCTGACCCCTTAGACAGAACTGAAGCAGGAAAAGCACCGCATCAGGTGCTTTTTTGAAATCTAAATCAGCGAACGATAGACAATGCATGTCACTACACCTAGGAAGCAAGTAGATGCTGGTAACCTCGATAGTCTTAGATTCTTTAGCCATTTCCAGCCTATCTGACACATTCCAATCTTTATGAATCCATACCAGGATTTCCTCAAGCCTTACAGGTCGTACAACCAAAGATGCCAAGAATAATAAGATAAATATAATAATTTGAAAGTTCACTTGATTATTAAAATAATTGTGTAGTTTAACTACACTAATAATTTATCTGTAATTTTCATGTTCCACGCCGATTGTTTATTAGAACTACACATATAAAATAAGTAATTAATTTTTATTATAAAAATACACAATATTGAGACTTCAAGTGCCCTGTCGTGACATTTAACTAAAACACCTCTTTTAAATTTAAAATCGTATTTTAAATTTAAAAATACTTATCCACAAGCCGCAAACAGACTAATTTTTAAATTTAAAAAATATAATAATTTCTATAAAGAGAAATTTTGGATATTTATTTTATTATTCACATAAAAATATGGATAACTTAAAAGTTATCCACAATATTGACCAAGCTTTGAACTGATTATAAAAAGTATTATTCACATATAATTTAATTACTTTTAATGATTTTATCCAACTTGCTGAAAGATCAGGCCTTTAGGAATCTCAGTTCAATAATTTTCCATTCTGTATCATAGCGCCACAACTCCTGCAGGCGCTGCTTGTCCTGTTCAAGCCCAATCAGGACACGGCATTCTGTCTGATCCGGATTAAACTCATACTCCTCAAACTCCACTTCTGGCCGGTGCGGTCTCCATACACCATTCTGTACGGCATGAGCAATCCGGTCATAACGCACATAGCTGGTTTCTACGCGGCCATCCTGCTCATAGACCACCTTAAAATCATCATGCTCATAATGACGCAGCACCTCATAGTTACCGTTGTAAAATGCATCAGTCCATATATTACGGACTTCTTCAAGCTGGTTATCCATGGATAAACCTCTTTATTGTTGTAAGCTGGCCTTGATCAGGGAGAGAATGAAGTCTAAAAATAGTACCCGGCATAAGGCCTGAGTTCACCGATCAGGTCCTGTTTATATTGACAAGTTAACATGACATTAGCATAAAATTTTCGTAAAAAAAGCACCCCGAAAGGTGCTTTTTTAAATGTATTGTGTATCAATTAGGCATCGATATCTGCGTTCAGTGCGTTCTCTTCAATGAAGGCACGACGTGGTTCCACATCATCACCCATCAAGCAAGAGAACATTCGGTCTGCTTCAATTGCATCATCAATGGTCACTTGCAGCATGTTACGGTTTTCAGGATCCATAGTTGTTTCCCACAGCTGTTCCGCATTCATCTCACCCAGACCTTTATAGCGTTGGATCATCATGCCGCGACGTGAGTCGGATAAAATATGCTGCCAAACCTGATGGAAAGTAGTGACATTAATTTTGCGATCACCTTTCTGCAAATAAGCGCCTTCTTCAAGCAAAGTAAACCAGCTCTTCGAGTTTTGCAGTAAACGCTTATATTCACCTGAAGCCAGCAAGCCTGAATCAAGTAAATACTGATGCGGCAAGTTATGCACGTAAACTGTTACACGTGGCCAGAAATGAGCCACTTTAGAACCATCAGCATGTTCTTTTTCAAACACTTCTAAAGTGATTTCAGGACGTAAACTTGGTTGATATTTTTCAATTGCAGCACGTAACTGTTCAGACCATTGTTTCACATAATCTTCATCATGATTTTGATCAAGTTTGAATGCCTCTAATCCCAGTAAACCATCAAGTAAACTTGCAGGATAGCGTACAGTTAAACGAGTCAAACTTTTCTGTGAAACTTGGTAATCTTCAATGACTTTTGCCAGTGCTTGACCTGTAATTGCAGGAGATTCAGCACTGATATGCAAGGATAAATCATCAATCGCATTTGAAATCAGGAAAGTTTCCAAAGCATCATTATCTTTAAGATACTGCTCTTGCTTGCCTTTTTTCAGTTTATATAACGGTGGCTGTGCAATATAGATATAACCACGCTCTACCAGTTCAGGCATTTGACGGAAGAAGAAAGTCAATAGTAGCGTACGAATGTGCGAACCATCGACGTCGGCATCGGTCATGATAATGATTTTGTGATAACGCAATTTATCCGGATTGTACTCTTCACGACCAATACCACAGCCCAGTGCAGTAATCAGTGTGCCAACTTCTTGCGAAGAAATCATTTTGTCAAAACGCGCACGTTCCACATTCAGGATTTTACCTTTCAATGGCAGAATCGCCTGCATTTTACGGTTACGGCCCTGTTTTGCAGAACCGCCCGCAGAGTCACCTTCGACCAGGTAAAGTTCAGATAATGCAGGATCTTTTTCCTGGCAATCCGCCAATTTACCTGGCAGACCGGCAATATCCAAGGCACTCTTACGACGGGTCATTTCACGTGCTTTACGTGCAGCATCACGCGCACGTGCAGCATCGATAATTTTTCCGGCAATCGATTTGGCTGCTTGCGGATTTTCCAACAAATATTCAGAGAATGATTTGTTCATGGCCTGCTCAACTGCAGGTTTGACTTCGCTTGAAACCAGTTTTTCCTTGGTTTGGGAAGAGAATTTAGGATCAGGCACTTTGACTGAAACAATCGCGGTTAATCCTTCACGCGCATCATCACCCGAAACTGCAACTTTCTCTTTTTTGAGCAAGTTTTCATTTTCCATGTAGCTGTTTAAGCCACGGGTCAAGGCTGCACGGAAGCCTGCCAAGTGAGTACCACCATCTTTTTGTGGAATGTTGTTGGTAAAACAACGTACATTTTCCTGGTAAGTATCATTCCATTGTAAGGCAACTTCAACCCCAATACCGTTCTCCGATTGTGTGGTGAAGTGGAAAATTTCATTTAGGTGGGTTTTACCCTGATTGATATATTTGACAAATTCAGACAAACCACCTTCATAATCAAATACATGTTCTGCATTGATACGTTCATCACGTAGCACAATACGAACACCCGCATTCAAGAAAGAAAGTTCACGTAAACGGCGTGCCAAAATATCGACATTGAAAATGGTTTGGCTAAAAGTTGCGGCACTTGGATAGAAACGAACCGTGGTACCGGTTTCTTCAGTATCACCAATCGCGCGTAATGGATAGACAGGATCACCATGGTGATATTCCTGTTCATATACTTTTCCTGCACGACGAATATTTAGTAATAATTTACTTGATAAAGCATTTACAACAGAAACACCCACCCCATGCAAACCACCGGAAACTTTATAGCTGTTATCGTCAAACTTACCCCCGGCATGCAGAATGGTTAAAATCACTTCCGCAGCAGATACGCCTTCTTCAGGGTGAATATCGGTCGGAATACCACGACCATTATCAGATACGCTGACCGACTCATCTTCATGGATGATTACCAAGATTTCATCACAGTGCCCCGCCAAGGCTTCATCAATGGCATTATCCACCACCTCGAACACCATGTGGTGTAAGCCCGAGCCATCGTCCGTATCACCAATATACATACCCGGACGCTTACGCACAGCATCTAGGCCACGTAATACCTTGATACTAGAGGAATCATAAGCTTTTTCATTGGTTTGTTCTGTTTGAGAAGCAGCTTGATCTTCTGAACTCATGGTTTCTCCCTAGTGAAATATAGGTCTATCCAAAGATGGGTAAAATTTAAAAATTAGTGCACAACAACCTGAACTTGACCATTTTCAACTTTGAATAATTGATATGGAATTGACAAATCATGTAAATGTTTTTTGACTGATTCATGCTCTAAAGTGGTAATAAAAACTTGACTACCCAGCTGACTCAATCGTTCAATTAATCGTCGTTGTGCAGTTGAATCTAATTCTGCTGTCAGATCATCTAATAATACCACAGTTTCCTTATTACAGGCATGCAGCATTGCAATCTGTGACAGTTTTAAGGCCATAATCAGCAGCTTTTTCTGACCGCGGGAAAGCACTACATCGGCATCGCCCATGGCTGTTTTTAAACGCAAATCTGCACGATGTGGACCGTATTCGGTATAGCGGCGATCCACATCTTTCTGATGATGTGCAGTCAAGTCATGCAGCAAGCCAAGCTCAGTATGAAAACCGGGACTATACTCCAGTTGAACATCCAGATTGGGCAACAAATGTTTTAAATCCTGCTCAAAATAGACTTTCCACTGTTCCACAATGCCACTACGTTGCGAATTCAGCATTTCGCCATATTCAGCCAGCATTTTGTTCCACGGTTCCAAATCTTGCAGACTGAGATTACGGCGGGATTTCAGCAAACTGTTGCGTTGCTTTAAGGCACGCGAATAGTACTGCCAGGCATGATAAAATTCCGGTTCCACGTGGAACATCAACCAGTCAATCAGCTGTCGGCGTGGCTTGGCGCCATAATCGATAATATCGGTACTTTGTGGATCAATATGCTGTAAAGGCAGAATTTTAGCCAGCTGCCCCTGGGTGGCAATATGATCGCCATTGACCTTAATCAGCTGTTCACCAGATAGCAGCTTTTGCATGCCAATTTTTTCTGTCGCCGATTGTGCAAATACAATCGCGTCGCCGGTTTCATTCTGAATATAATTTTTAGGGATATGGGTACGAAAAGAACGCCCGGTCGCCAGCAAATGAATGGCTTCTAAAATCGAGGTTTTGCCTGAACCATTTTGCCCATAAAAGACATTAAACGGCTGCAACTCCTGGAGTGCAACCGCCTTTAGGTTTCGCACACGCTCTATATTTAAACGCGTGATATACATGCTTTGATCTGAATGAAAATCGTCAAATTAAACACGCATCGGCATTACCACATAGGTCTGATCCTGTTGTGCTGGATCATGCACCAATACCGACTGGTTGGCTTCAGTCATGGTCATAGAAACATCGTCACCATCCAGAGCTCCCAATACGTCTAACAAGTATTGGGCATTGAATGACATTTCCATCGGTGCATCCGCATATTGAATAGCCAAATCTTCAATCGCTTCATCTTGCTCAGGGTTATTGGCACGCAGCTGTAAAGAATCGGCACCAAAATTCAGGAATACACCACGTAATTTTTCATTACTCAAAATCGCTACACGCTGCAATGACTGTTTAAACACATCATGCGCGATCAATACATTTTTATCGCCACCACGTGGAATCACACGACGGTAATCCGGGAATTTTCCATCAATCAGTTTGGTAGTAAAGCGAACGGTGATGTCACCCTGCTCTTTATCGCGACTTGGGGTGCTAATGGTTACATTTAACAGTTCACGGCCAATCAACAAAGATAACTGCTCATCTTCAATGCTGAGCAGACGCTGCAGCTCTGCTACCGCTTTACGAGGCACAATCGCTTGAATCGGCTGAGTTGCAGTAGAGTGTGCAACGGTTTCACACAGCGCAAGGCGGTGGCCATCAGTCGTTACAGCACGCAATTGATTTTGGTCAATTTCAAGCAAGGTACCGGTCAAATAAAAACGTACATCCTGCACAGCCATTGCAAAAGCCGTTTTTTCAAACAGGCGTTTTAATTCGCGCTGAGTCACGGTCACTTGCGTACCTTGAGCATTTTCAGTGCTTAACAATGGATAATCTTCAGCTGGCAAAGTACCCAGTACAAAGCGGCTATTGCCCGATTTTAAAATACAGCGATCTTCAGTGATTTGCAGGTCAATCAATGCAGCAGCAGGCAATGATTTGCAGATATCCATCAGTTTACGTGCAGGAACTGTAGTTTCACCAGCCTGCAAGCAAGCACCTTCAGCCAGCGTGGTACTCGCCACCAATTCCACTTCCAGATCGGAACCGGTAATGGTTAAAGATTCATTGCTCACTTGAATCTTGACGTTAGACAGAATGTTTAAAGTATGGCGACGTTCAACCGCTCCTACGACATGTGACAGAACATTAAGTAAGCTTTCTTTCGCGATTTTCAAACGCACGGTACATTCCTCTAACGACTGAAGATTAAAATAAATAAATGGGTTTTTAGCAGTGTACTATGCGGCAGAATATGCCGCATTGCAAGAATAGAATTTGATCAAATCGGATCAGCTTTGCAACAGCCGTTGCAAGTTTTTATAGTCTTCATTGAAGATCGGATCTTCCTCACGCAGGCTGATCACTTTTTCACAGGCATGCATGACAGTACTGTGATCACGACCACCAAATGCCATGCCAATTTCCGGGAAACTGTCGCCAGTTAATTCACGTGCCAAGCCCATGGCCAGTTGACGTGGACGGGCATAAATACGGGTACGTTTTGGACCCACAATTTCTTTTAAAGGGATACGGAAATATTCACTGACCACACGCTGGATATTTTCAGTACTGATGGTACGGGCACGAATCGCCAACACGTCTTTTAACGATTCACGCACCACATCCAGATCAATCGGTGTGCCTTTAAAGCGGGAAATTGCCACCACTTTGTTCAGTGCACCTTCCAGTTCACGAACATTGGCCACCACTTGCTGAGCAATAAACAAGGCACAGTTACGCGGTAATTCCACCCCACTGCTTTCGGCTTTTTTTAGCAAAATTTCAATTCGGGTTTCAATATCCGGTGGTTCCACCCCAACCGATAAGCCCCAGGAAAAACGCGATACCAGACGCGCATCCAGTTCGGTGAGTTCTTTGGGATAACGGTCCGAAGTCAGAATAATCTGTTTCGATTCATCTAATAGCGCGTTAAAGGTATAAAAGAACTCCACCAGACTGGCCTCTTTACCCGCCAGCAAATGAATATCATCCACCAACAACAGATCAAGCGAGCGGCAATTCTTTTTAAACTCTTCCACCTTGCCTTGTTGTAAAGAGCTGACAAAATCCTGTACAAAACTCTCGGCGGTCATATACATCACCCGTGCATTGGGTTTGGCCTGTAACAAGGCATTGCCGACAGCTTGCATGAGATGGGTTTTACCCAGACCGGTCGGTCCATATAAAAATAGAGGATTGTGCTGTGAAGCCCCCAACTGGGTTAAAACTTTACGGCAGGTTTCCGCGGCCATTTGGTTGGAACGGCCTTCAACAAACAGTGAAAAAGTAAATAAAGGATTAAGTAAACGTTTACGGCTATTTTTACTGCCGGTTTCATCTTTTTCTTTTTTCGGTTTGGAAACAGGCGCCGGAACTGATTGCAAGGCTGCTGTAGTAGTTGCTGGTTGTTCATTGGCAGATAAAATTGCCCCTGGACGAGAATCGACCAAAATCTCAACTTTACGCACCCGACCTTCAGACATCTGTTCAGCCAAAATGGTGATCAGTTCCAGATGGTGTTCCTGAATATAACGGGTCCAGTAAGGATTGGGGGCATACAGTCTTAAAGTGTCATTAAGCTCTTCGGCAACCAGGGGGCGAATCCACATGGTAAAGACATTTCCCGAAAGCTCTTGTCGCAAACGAGTTAGACAGTCTGTCCAAAGCATGTGAAACCCCTATTCATTCCATTGTTAATAACAAAAAACATTTGAGTCCGACCAAGCGGGTCGCCATTCTATCGAAGTTATCCACATCTGTCATGGCAAAATTCAGGAAATATCACTCAAAAAAGCAAATTTCCGATTAAATTTAAATTTAAATCACGGTGTGGATAAGTTTATCCGCAAGCTGTGGATAAAATATACCATAAAGTTATCCACAATTTAATAAAATCATAAAAACATAGATATCCACAATTTAAATTCTTGTTTATAAAAAACAAAATATGCTTTTCCACAGAAAAAACCCACCCTAATAATAATAAATTTAAATTTATAAATTTGAATTTATTTATAGAGACACGATTTTGTGGGGATAACTTGCAAAAGTTTTAAATTTAAATTCAAAACCAGCAACATTCATTTTTATCAACAGTAAGTTGTGGATAATATTGTGAATATTTCTGTTTATAACTTATGTTGTTTTATTAATCAATAATTTACACTGTGTATAAAATAGATACAACATTTAGTTATTTAGAAAATACACTCACCAGATCAATCTTTAAAAAACCCACTTATTTTGAAAGAAAGTTTGTTTTTGATTGACAGCTCACTGAATGAACACTAAAATCGCGAACCTTCATAGAAAGATCATTTTTGGAGTTTCAATATGAAACGTACATTTCAACCATCAGAATTAAAGCGTAAGCGTGTTCATGGTTTCCGTGCTCGTATGGCTACTAAAGCTGGTCGTCAAGTATTAGCTCGCCGTCGTGCAAAAGGTCGTCATAGCTTAACTGTTTAATCTGTTAAAGCTATTACGATTTTGGGTGTTATGACACTTTATGGCTTCAGCACAGATGTACGCATACGCTGTGCTGCCGATTATAAAAGTGTGTTTGATGGTGCGCTTTTTAAAGTGCATCAACCCCATTTCTTATTTTTGGCAAAAAATTCCGAACAGCCTAAAAGCCGTTTGGGTATTGTTGTTGCTAAGAAAAAAGTGCGTCGCGCACATGAAAGAAATAGAGTAAAGCGTCTTGCTCGTGAAAGTTTTCGCCTGCATCAGCAGCAATTAGATTTATTAGATATTGTGGTCATGCCTAAAATGGGTATTGAAGCAATCCCTAATGAGGAATTGCAGCAGCAATTACAATTTGCTTGGCAGAAATTGCAACGCCTTGCCAAAAAGCATAAAAAGATAGCTCCCTCCCCACAAAAGTAGAGAAGGCCAATGGTACGTTTACTGCATTGGTTGATTCGATTCTATCAGATCGCGATTAGTCCTTTATTGGGACCCCGCTGTCGTTATATTCCAACATGTTCTCAATATTCTTTGGAAGCAGTCCATAGCTATGGTGCTGTGCGTGGTGCGTGGTTAGCGACTCAGCGTATTTGCCGTTGTCATCCTTGGGGGGGCTCGGGTTATGATCCGGTTCCGCCAAAGGCAATTCGTTTTATTTCATTTCAGCAAATAGATTCTCAAACGCTTCACGTTGTTGTACCCTTTCGTGATCGTTTATTGAACCGAAATCACTCTAACTACTTGGGATAATAGATATGCAACAATGGGCCAGGTTTGCAATTCTAGGGGCCATGTTTGTCGTCGCATATTTGCTTATTTTGGCTTGGCAAAAAGATTATGGTCATGCAGAAACTAAACCGCAGCAAGAAACTGCCGCTGTTTCACATGAAGTATCTGCAGATTTGCCAAATGGTCAAACCGCGACTACAGCGTCTGACATGCCTCAAGCGAATATTGCTACTCAGCAAACTACAACAGCTGCCACAGCACCTGTAAGTCAACAGCTTATTTCAGTACAAACTGACCTTTACCATCTTTGGATTAATCCTAAAGGTGGTGACATTGTTCGTATTGAATTATTGAACCATGATAAAGATAAAGACAGTAATGCTCCGTTTGTTATGCTGGAAAGCGATGCAAAACGTACGTATGTTGCTCAGTCTGGACTGATTGGTTTAAATGGACCGGACAGTAACCGTAATGGCCGTCCGGTGTATGAGATTGAAAAAGCATCTTATACCCTGGCGGATGCCAAAGCAGAAAAAACCAAAGATGGTCAAGCGGTTAAAGTTTTATCAGTACCGATGGTCTATAAAACTGCCGATGGTGTAGAGATCATTAAAACATTTACCTTTAAACAAGGTGAATATCCGATTATTGTGAACCACAAAGTGGTGAACCGTAGTGGCCAGAACTGGCAAGGTCAGATGTTTGGTCAAATCAAACGTGATAACTCGGATGATCCTGGTAAGTCTTCTCAAGGTATTTTCACCCTCGGTACATTCCTGGGCGGGGCTTGGGGTACGCCAGATGAACATTACAACAAGCTGAAATTTGCCAACTTCAATGAAGAAAAATTGAATGTGGAAGCCAAAGGTGGCTGGGTGGCTGTGGTACAGCATTATTTTGTCAGTGCCTGGATTCCTGGTGATCTGAAACTGACTCAAGCCAATGGTCAGCCTTATAGTGCCAAACTGGAATCTCGCCAATCTACCGATAAAATGAATATTATTGGTTTTACTTCACCGACCATGAATGTACCTGCCGGTACAACTGCGGAAGTGGATGCCACATTCTATTCAGGTCCTAAAGTACAGTCTGAATTGAAAGACCTGGCTGTAGGCTTGAATCAAACTGTGGATTATGGCTGGTTGTGGCCAATTGCCAAATTATTGTTCTTGGGTTTGCAGTTCTTCCATAACATTGTGGGTAACTGGGGCTGGTCAATTATCTTGTTGACTGTGTTGGTGAAAATGATTCTTTGGCCATTATCGGCTAAGAGTTACCGCTCTATGGCGAAAATGCGTGTGATTGCACCCGAAATGCAACGCATGAAAGAAGAGTTCGGTGAAGACCGTATGCGTTTCTCACAAGAAATGATGGCGCTGTATAAGCGTGAACAGGTCAATCCACTTTCAGGTTGCTTGCCACTGCTGTTACAAATGCCAATTTTCTTGGCCTTGTACTGGGTATTGATGGAATCGGTAGAACTTCGTCATGCGCCATGGTTAGGCTGGATTCAAGATTTATCTGCAATGGATCCGTGGTTTATCCTGCCATTACTGATGGGTTTAACCATGTTTGTTCAGCAGTCTTTAAATCCGCAACCGGCTGATCCGATGCAGGCGAAAGTGTTCAAAATCATGCCGATTATGTTCACTGTATTTATGTTGTTCTTCCCTGCGGGCTTGGTAATGTACTGGATTGTCAACAACAGTATTACCATCTTGCAGCAAAGCCTGATCAACAAAGGTGTGGCAAAAGAAAGAGAAAAACGCGACGTTGTTTAAGTAACGACTGATTGCGAATAGCTGAATAAATCCGCTTAAGATGGTAATCTTAGGCGGATTTTTATTTGGCTGTGATTTGGGATTTTTTTAGGTGAATTTTATGCAAAACCTTACTACGATTGCTGCGATTGCAACTCCGCCTGGGCGTGGTGGCGTGGGGGTAATTCGTCTGTCTGGTCCAAAATCTTATGCCATTGCTGCAGCATTAACCCAGAAAGCCCTGCCTAAAGCCCGTTATGCCGGTTTTCGCCAGTTTTATGATGCAGCCGGTGAAGTGATGGATGAGGGTCTGGCCATTTGCTTCCCCAACCCTAACTCGTTTACCGGTGAAGATGTGGTGGAGTTGCAAGGTCATGGTGGCCCGGTGATTCAAAATGCTTTACTCGGCCGCTTGCTGGAACTGGGTGCAACTGCTGCCAAAGCCGGTGAATTCTCGATGCGTGCCTTTGAAAATGGCAAGCTGGATCTGGTACAGGCAGAAGCTATTGCTGACCTGATTGATGCCACTTCACAGGCAGCGGCTCGTTCTGCGGTACGCTCTTTACAGGGTGCATTCTCGACCCGAGTGAATACGGTTTTAGAAAAACTGATTCACCTGCGTTTACACGTGGAAGCTGCGATTGATTTCCCGGAAGAAGAAATCGACTTTTTGGCCGATGGCAAAATTTTGGCTTTGCTGGAAGATGTGCAGAGTTCTGTGGCTGCAGTACAAACCTCGGCACGCCAAGGTCAGTTATTGCGTGAAGGCTTACAGGTGGTGATTGCGGGTAAACCTAATGCCGGTAAATCTTCCTTGCTGAATACTCTGGCCGGAAATGAGCGTGCCATTGTGACCGATATTGCCGGTACCACCCGTGATGTGCTGCATGAAAAAATCACTTTAAATGGCTTGCCGATTACCCTGACCGATACTGCCGGACTGCGCGAAACCGGCGATGTGGTGGAAAAAGAAGGGATTCGCCGCGCGATTAAAGAAATTGAACAGGCTGATTTGTTGCTGCTGGTCTATGACCTAAGCCAGGGTGATGATCCGCTGCAACTGGCACAAAACTATTTTGCCGAACATCTGGAACCACGTCGTTTAATGTTGATTGCCAATAAATGTGATTTAACCGGTGCAGCGGCTGAAATTGGCGATTATCAAGGTTTCCGTCATATTACCGTCTCTGCCAAGCAGGAAACTGGGGTTCAATCGCTCATAGAAGCGATTACAGCGCATGCGGGCTTCCAGCCGGAAGAAGATACCTTTATTGCACGTACCCGCCATTTAGACGCAATGAAACGCACTCAGGCATATTTGGCTGAGGCAAAAGAGCAATTGGTGGTTTACCATGCCGGTGAGTTGGTCGCGGAGTCACTGCGACTTGCCCAGAATGCCTTGGGTGAAATTACCGGTGACTTCAGTGCAGATGATTTATTAGGAAAAATCTTTGGATCGTTCTGTATTGGAAAGTAATCTCAGATTGAGCCAATATTCCAATAAGTTCTAATAAGTTCCAGTGAGAATTAAATAGCATTAAGTTATAAAGACTTAGTGCTTTTTTAATATCTTTATATCATCACTGTAGAAAGCAAGATTCCTCCTAAATTAAATATAGGAGATTTAATTGATGGAGGTGAAGTTATATCAATAGCCCAGCAGCAATATCCTGATCTTATGGATTTGGCTTGGCTTACTCAACGCTTTCTATGGGTCAGAGAAACACTTTCGCAAAACTAGAATTATTCAATGTAGGTAATTCTGGTAAGAAACTGTATGGTTCGAATATTGTGATTCCATTCTTACTGATAAATAGGTGTCCACGCAAACATCAAATTATCTGGCGTATGTAGATAACATTCATGCTTATTACTGAATGTATGAATGTCGTTTAGGTATTTACTGAACGAATCCACATTCGTATCAGTGGTACGAATCAAATCGTTCAACCTCGCCAAGTGGGTTATCTAGACAGGATCTTATGTGCCAAGCATGTTGGGCAAGAGGGAAATTACTTATTGCCACACCTTTCAGCATTCAATATAAGCGAATATGTCAGACTCATAATCAAATACATGAATACAGAATAATTTTTTTAAAAACTGGATTAAATTAATACTCTACGGTAATCACAAATGTATTTTCGCCCTCTAAATGAGTTTGAAAATTAAAAGCGTGTTTGCGGCAATATTCTTCCAATTCTAAAATAGCGCCCTTATTGATAGCATCTAAAGGCTCTTTTAAACGAACCGGATTATTCTCTCGCTTAGCAATAGCTTCGTGGAGTTTAGTAAATAATTCTTCATATGTTATGGGGGTGGGATAGGTCATTTGGGTCACCATTCATTACCAAAAATACAATTATAACCTGAATACAAAATCCCAAATGTAGAGAATAATTTTATACCTTTAGACCCTCCTATTTTATTTCAAGCAATCACCACACACCTTGATTTCTTCATTATCCATTGAGCAATCATTTTTAGTGGCACCATGAAAACCAAATAAGCACACTAAAAATCGGAGCATCACTTTTCTCCTGGCAAAAAAAATACCCTAACATGGATGTATGGGCAAAAATTAAGGACCTCGAAAGGCCATTCAGAAACTACAGCTGTTTCTGTTGATCATTTCATATACTAATAAACTAATTTTCAGTGGTAAAATACACCAAAAGTTAAAACATTATTATTAATTAAATCATATTATTAGGTAGAAATTACTAAAAAACCATTAAATATTAAAAAAGCCCACTTAACTTGGGGATTGAGTTAAGCGGGCTTGAGTTTGATGACCATTTTATTATTTTTATTAACGCTGCATTCTCTTTAGTGTGATTAAAAAATTATCACTTCGAAGCAAATTACAAAGTATATAAAATATACAGAAATCGTTTTTTCTTGTTTGTTTTGGGTTATTTTTTAATTTTTTGATAGACAATGATCATCATTTTTAAAATCGATTTTAGCTTCCCCATAAATTAAAAAAAATTTAGCTGTTTGCTCAAAAGCATGCCTCTGAAAAATCAAAGACCTCACAAAATTGTGAGGCCTGTTAGTCAATTAAACAGTATCATTTTGTGTCTTGTTATGTTCCTCAATGCCTCGAAAGTCATTGGTTTTTGGGTTTTTCTGCTTACATGTAGCCTTCTTAAAACAATAACCGGCTATCGCACATGTACCAATCACCTTTAACAATTTCATCTTTTTCATCTTCCATCTCAATCAATCAGAAATGCAAGCATGTATAACTAGCACTTCTATCCATTACACTCTAAGCCTATTTCGATAGCTTTTTGTATGGCAGGTAAATTTATGTGTATGAAATAAAAAAGCCCTCAACTGAGGACTTTTTTATGCTGCGTGCTCAAGTTTTTTATGCCAAAGCAATAAGCTTAAACAGAGTAAGCCTACACAGATACAAAAACCCAAAACACCGCTCACCAAGCCAAAATGGTCAGACAGATAGCCTGCCGCAATAATCGGGATAATGGTGCCGAGATAACCAATAAACAAATAGGTGGAGATCACTGCAGCACGGTTGTTGCTATTGGTCATCTGATGCACCAGACCAAAGGCTCCCAGCAGCCCTAACCCATGACCGATGCCAACCAGAATATCACTGATAAAGAACAGCTGACTCCAGTGCTGGGTCATACATAAACCGAGGAGTAGATAACTCATCATTAAGGTGATTAAACCGTAATTCAGACATTTGTCTGAGGGAACTGATTTGGCAAAGAACTGCACCAGGGCTGAAACCAGCAAAATACTGGCAATGGTTGAACCACTGACCAAAGGACCATGCCAGGGAATGGCTTCTTTCACAAAGGAAGGTGCAAGTGAGGCAAAAAGGCTGAATGAAGCAAATGCAGCAAATGCGGTAAACCCGGCAATATAAAACAACGATTTATACTGCGGTTCGGGCAGCTCTAGATGAGGTGCCATAGAAAATGGTTGTGATTCAAAGCTCGGTGTTTTAATCGCATACAGACCGCCTAAACAGATAATGGCTCCCAATATCACTGGAAGATAAGGCGTTAGCACGGGATGTGCGGAAAATTGGGCTATTACCCCGCCAATAAACGGTCCCAATCCAAACCCGATGACGGTAATCACTGAACTCAACTGAGGTGCACTGTTTTTGTAAGGTTCAGGAATGGTATAAACCAGTCCCAGCATGGCTGAGGTACTAATCAGACCGGAGGCAATGCCAATAATAAAACGGCCGACAGCCAGCCATACCGTATTTGCAGCAATGCTGGACAGACCCAAACCGAGAATAATAAAACCTATGCCAATTTGCAGGGTACGTAAAAAACCGATGCTATTACTGAGACGGCCCAGAAATAACAGGGTAGCCAGACAGCCAAACATGTAAGCGACAAAAATATAGGTGATCTGGCTAGGCATTAAACCCCAGAGTGCCTGGTAAATGGGATATAACGGACTAGCCAGTGCAGTTCCGATTGTTCCCATAATTAGTGCTAGGCTGACCATGATAAAAGGTCGCCATGATTGAGAATGTGTCATTTAGAGGGTCGCAAAAATACGCGAAGTTTAAAGCTAAATTTCACGTATTGAGAAAGTAGAAGAGATATACCAGGAGTTTAATTGCGATTTACTTGGAAGGTCAATTTACAAGATGTAAAGATTTAGCCGTAACGCTTTAATAATTTTAAAAATTCATCCAGTTCCTGTTGATTGATGTCGGCCTGTTCCCCAATCACGTGATGACGTAAATGGGATTCGATTAATTCATTCATTAAACCATTGACCGCACCTTTAATGGCTGCCACCTGTTGTAAAACACTGATACAGGAATTGTCCGGCTGTTGCAAAGCCTGCTCTACGGCATGAATTTGCCCTTGTAAGCGTTTGACACGATTAAGAATTTTCTTGTCTTGATGTAAATGGCCCAACACAATACTCCAAAAATAAATATACTACGGGGGAGTATATTTAAACACTAAGATTAAGACGATGCAAAAAGCCCCATTCACCAGGACACATGCCCATTAGTTTGATGAGGGAAATCCACTGGCACAAAAACGCATTTTGCTGGCGACCATTCTAACGGCAGCGATGATGCTATTAGAAGTGATTGGGGGCTGGATTTACAACTCTATGGCCTTGCTGGCGGATGGCTGGCATATGAGTTCACATATGCTGGCATTGGGGCTAGCCTATTTTGCTTACCGTTCTGCCCGACATTATGCACAAGATAGCCGTTTTAGTTTTGGCACCTGGAAAATTGAAATTTTAGCCGGCTATAGCAGTGCCATCTTGTTGATGGTGGTGGCGCTGTTTATGGCTTTTCAATCCATAGAGCGACTGCTCAATCCGATTGATATTCATTATAACCAAGCCATTCCGATTGCGATTTTGGGTTTGGTGATCAATTTGATCTGTGCTTGGCTACTGCATGATGATCACCATCACCATCACCATCACCATCACCATCACCATGAACACGGGCATGGTCATCATCACCATCATGATTTAAACCAAAAAGCAGCCTTTATGCATGTGGTTGCAGATGCAGTGACTTCGGTCTTTGCCATTATTGCGCTGTTTGCCGCCAAATATCTGGGCTGGAGCTTTCTGGATGCGTTGCTGGGGATTATTGGATCTATACTGGTGGCAAAATGGGCTTGGGGCCTTATTCAAGAAACCGGAAAAACTTTACTGGATGCCGAAATGGATCATCCTGTGGTGCAGGAAATTCGTGAGGTCATTGAGGAATTTTCCAGTGTAGAAATTACCGACCTGCATGTCTGGAAAGTGGGCAAAGGTAAATTTTCCTGCATTTTGGCTTTAGCCACCAATAGCAGCCTAAATGCCGATCAGGTACGGGAAGCATTATCTATACATGAGGAAATTGTGCATATCTCGGTAGAAATTAATCCGCTATAAATCATGTCAATGTTCCACGTGAAACCTTGATGAGCAAATCTGTGAGTTTTCAGTAAGGCGAGCTAAAATTTTAAGCATTGCTGGCTGATTTTTGAGTAGAATCAGCCTGAAAAATTTTGAAGCAATGAGCAAAAAAATATGATTAAAAAAACATTGGCATTTGCCTTGGTCAGTTTTATTTCAACTTTAACCTTGGCAAATGTTGATACGGTTAAAAGTAACCTGAGCAAACAACATCCCAAACTGAAAATTGAAAATATTCAAACTACCGAAATGAAAGGAATCTATAGCGGTTCGATGGATGGTCAGGTGGTGTACTTGAACGAAGATGCGCAACATATTCTGGTTGGTTCGATGTTCCGTTTAACTGACCAGAAAAATCTGACCAAAGATTTAATGCTGAAACAAAACAGCATCGACTGGAAAAAACTGCCTTTGCAGGATGCAGTCAAAACTGTGCGAGGTAATGGAAAACGCCAGATCGCGATCTTTTCTGACCCAAATTGCCCTTATTGCAAAAAACTTGAGACTGAACTAAGCAAGTTAAATGATGTCACCATCTATACTTTTATTTATCCAATCAAAACCCAATCGGTGGCCGTTTCCAAACAGGTGTTCTGTGAAAAAGATCCTGCCTTGGCCTGGTCAAATTTGATTGCGAAAGGTATTCAGCCGGCCAGTAAACAAACTTGTGCCAATCCTGTGGATCGTAATTTGGCTTTAGGAAAATCCCTGGGTTTAAATGGCACACCGGCCATTATTTTCTCGAATGGATTTAAAGTGATGGGTGCCTACCCTGCCCAAGAAATTGAACAAATCTGGAAAGAGCTAGGTTTGTAACTCTCTCGATTGCTCAATAGCCCTATAAAAAAGCACCTGTTGAGGTGCTTTTTTTATGAGATTAAATCAATCATGGGATAGCGGTTAAACGCCTGATCTTTTGGTGATGAGGTTATAAATAAACAGAATAATAATGGCACCGATGACCGAGGCAATAAAGCCTGCTGCGGAGTTTTCACCATACAGTCCGAGTAAGCGTCCACCGTAGGTGGCCAGTAAAGAACCTGCAATACCCAATAAGGTGGTGACAATAAATCCTGATTTATCATTTCCGGGATGAATCGCACGTGCGATTAAACCCGCAATAAAACCGACCACGATCGCAACTATAAGTGACCACATGAGGCTTCTCCTTTTGTTATCGTTTGTTTATTTTGTTTCAATTCGCTTTCATGTTCATAATTAATCATTTATAAAAAATACAACAGCTGAGTCCTGCTAAAAACTGTTGTTTTTTTGTTCCTTATCAAATTTTAAGGATAAAAAAAGTGGCCGAAGCCACTTAAGTATCTGATCCGAGTCTTATAGACCAATTTCACCAATAAAGGGAATATGGCGATATTTTTGGTCATAGTCCAAGCCATAACCGACAATAAATTTATCTTCGACTTCAAAGCCCAGAAATTTGACTTCAAGTTCAATTTCACGGCGTGAAGGTTTGCTAATTAAAGTACATAGCTCAATTGAGTTAGGACTGCGTGTGCTTAAAATTTCCAGTACTTTGCTGAGGGTGTTGCCTGAGTCAATAATATCTTCAACAATCAGCACGTCTTTACCGCGAATTTCGCCGTCGAGGTCTTTTAAAATTCTCACATCACGGCTTGAAACTGTACCGCCACCGTAACTGGATACCGTCATAAAATCGAGTTCGTGCGGTTTGCTAATTGCACGACATAAATCAGCCATAAAAATAACTGAACCACGCAGTAAACCAATCAGTACAAGTTCTTTGTCACTATTGGCATAGTGAGCATCAATTTTTGCACCAAGCTCTTTGACTTTAGCGTGAATTTCTTCTGCTGAGATCATTACGCTCATATGAACGGTCATTGGGAGATACCTAAAAGCAAATCAAAAAATAAAAAAGGTGTTGACCAGCAACACCTCAAAAGAGGTTGTAATTTTAATACATCTGCCCGAGAGATGCATCTTTTTTGCGGCTGAAAATGTAATCAGACCTTGAGCTGTGCAGTATCGCGCTTAAGCAGCACAGCACAAGCCACACCTATTCCAACCAACAACAACATCTTTTTATAGGATATTTTTGTCGTCTTATGCTTTGACATATGCCGGTTCTCCATAAATATAAGTTGCCTGGATATTACGATCATCGCCCATGGTCATCAGGGCAAATAAAGCATCTTCAATGCCTTTGGCGCGTTCCTGACGCAGTGCTTGCAGTGCTGTGGCTTTTAAATCCAGCACAATAAAATCGGCTTCTTTACCCAAGTTAAAGTTACCCAGTTTATCATCCAGATCTAGAGCTTTGGCTCCGCCTAAGGTTGCATGATACAGGGACTCAAATGCCGAGAGTTTATCGCCCTGAAGCTGTTGCACTTTATAGGCTTCATTCAGGGTTTGCAGCTGGTTAAATGAAGTGCCTGCACCAATATCCGTGCCCAAGCCAACTTTCACCTGTTTTTCCCAGGTTTTTTTTAAGGGAAATAAACCGCTGCCCAAGAACAGGTTGGAGGTTGGGCAAAAGGCGATTGCTGAGTGGGTGGCATGCATACAGTCCCATTCGGCATCTTCCAAATGTACACAATGCGCGAATATCGAACGCTCTCCGGTCAGGCCATAATGATGATAAACATCCAGATAGCCTTTCTGATCGGGAAATAACGCCTTGACCCAGGCAATTTCATTCTTGTTTTCACTTAAATGGGTATGGATATAAACTTCGGGATATTCAGCTTTGAGCTGCCCTGCTTTTTGCAGTTGTTCCGGTGTGGATGTTGGTGCGAAACGTGGAGTAATCGCATACAGGTTACGACCTTTGCCGTGCCATTTTTCAATCAGTGCCTTAGAGTTATGATAGGAACTTTCTGCTGTATCACACAGCTCATCAGGCGCATGGCGATCCATCATCACCTTGCCGGCAATTAAACGCATTTGCTGCTGTTCTGCGGCTTCAAATAATGCATCGACTGATTCAGTATGGACACTACAAAATACTAAAGCGGTGGTGGTGCCATTTTTCAATAATTGCTGAACAAAAAATTGCGCGATTTTATCGGCATAGGCTTTGTCTTTAAACTGCAATTCTGTAGGGAAAGTATAGCTATTCAGCCATTCCAGTAGCTGTTCCCCATAAGCACCGACCATCTCGGTTTGCGGGAAATGAATATGGGTATCGATGAATCCCGGCACAATCAGCTTGTCTGGATAATGCTCAAATGGCGTATCGGCACTGAGCAGATCTTTTCCCTCTTCCCATGTTCCAAACCAGCTGATTTTTCCCGCATTCAGGAGGATTAAACCATCTTCAATATAACGTATGGCTGGAGCAATGTCGGAGGCTTGGGAAACGGTGTGTTGAATATCAAGAAAGCGGCCACGAACGGCGCGTTGTGCTTGAAGGGAAGACATGGAATAACCTTTAATTTCTCGTTTTTTCGATTGATTGTACCTGAAATTTTTATTTAAACCGTAACAGCTTGGTTTTAACCCCTTCTCTCTTTTATAAATTAAGCAGGGCTTTGAAGAGGGTTTCGAAGTTTGTAACAACAGGAAAATATGGCAATAGAACCGATAAAAAAGCCTTCCATCTTTGAGATGGAAGGCTGGATCTTTTATTTAAAAATTACAGTTACTCTTGCTGCTTGTTATATCGAAGCGATAACCAGGTGGTAATTGCCAGTACAATCACAATAAAGCCAAGTGAAATCCAGATTGGCATATGGAACACATCCAGCATCAACATTTTGAAACCAATGAATAGCAGGATAATCCCGAGACCATAGGGTAAATAATGCATTTTAGAAGCCGCGCCTGCCAGTAAGAAGAACATGGCACGCAAGCCTAAAATAGCCATTAAGTTTGCGGTTAACACAATAAAGGGATCACTGGTCACTGCAAAAATAGCTGGAATAGAATCCACCGCGAAAATCACATCGGATGCTTCAACCAAAATCAACACCAGAAATAATGGCGTTGCCCATAACACGCCGTTTTGACGCACAAAGAACTTATGCCCATCTAGCTGAGGGGTAATACGGATATGTTTGCGTAACCACTTGAGTAAGGCCATATCTTCAATATTCGGGTTTTCTTCATGACCTTTAAGAAATTTAAAACCGGTATAGACCAGAAAAGCACCGAAAATATACAGAATCCAGGAAAATTCTTGAACGAACCATGCGCCAATAAAAATAAAGATGGTACGTAAAACAATGGCACCGAGTACGCCATACAGCAGCACTTTACGTTGTAATGCCGGAGGGATGGCGAAGGCAGCAAAAATCATCAGCCAGACAAACACGTTATCAATCGCCAGTGATTTCTCTAACAGATAACCGGCAAAATATTCCATGGTCTTTTGATTAGCTAAGGCAACACCCGCTGTTTGCTGTAAATACAGCCATAAACCGCCAGCGAACAGTATGGACACACTGACCCAGGCAATGCTCCAATAGGCTGCTGATTTAATTTTGACGGGTTGGTCTTCTTTGTGTTTGAAGCCAATGAAGTCGATAATGAGCATGACTGCCACCATCGCAAAAAAAGCCAGATACAATCCCGGGGTACCGATGGATTCCATAACAAAACTCCACACCCGGCAACTGGCCATAAAAAAACCTTGACCTGTTGCCAGATGAATTAAACATCTATGTCAACATGATCAAGGTCTTGCCTACATCTGAAAATCCACATTTTGTAAATTCAGATGCTCAGATACCGACTTTTTGCAAAGTGTAATGACGATATTCTGACACCACCGCATTTTAAAACTTCAAAATGCTATGGCTTGGAGGAGGCTACTCCCCTTGTTCTACTCAAATTTGTTTTGGATTAACTCCAAATATGCGGGAAGAATCGCATATTTATGTGGATTGTGCAAATTTTATCTATTCCATTTACATTTTAATGAAGTCTTTACGTTGCACTAAAATGAATGCCAACACTGTACCCAGCACAGCAATCAAGCCCCCCACGATTCCAATCTGACTTAAGCCATAATGTGCCGTGACTATTCCCCCCAACAATGCCCCACCGCCAATACCGACATTATACAGGCCGGAGTAAATCGCCATGGCGACATCGGTTGCATCCGAAGCCAGATTCAGGGTTTTGGCTTGTAGCGCCAAGCTGAAGCAGATAATGCTCATTCCCCAAAATAAGCTGAGTGTACTCAGGCTGATAAAACCTTGAGCAAGGGGCAGTAACAGCAACATTGAAAAAGCTAACAAAGAGCAGCTTAAGGGAATCATCAGTTTGGGATATTGATTGCCAAACTTCCCAAACAGATAAGAACCAATAAAACCGGCAGCGCCATAAATCAGCAATAAACTGGTGGTCTGTGCCGAGCTAAACTGGGCAATATTCAGCGCAAAGGGTTCAATATAACTGTATGCGGTAAATTGGGCAGTAATGATGATCACCGTTAAAGCAAACACCATCATCAGGCTTGGACGCTTAAATAGCATGCCCAGACTTTTCAGTGAACCGGAATTGACACTGGGCAGTTTGGGTAAGGTTTTTGCCAGTGTTAGACCGATGATTGCCGCACCAATAGCAATTAAAGCAAAGGTATTTCTCCAGCCATAGGCCTCACCAATCATGCGGCCAAAAGGAATGCCCAAGACCATCGCCAATGCCGTCCCGGTTGCCAGCAAACCCAATGCCTGAAATTCTTTACCTTTAGGCGCGACACGAACCGCTAAGGATGCGGTAATAGACCAGAACAGCGCATGGGAAAATGCAATGCCAATCCGGCTGGCCAACAGCATGTTAAAATTCCATGCGAAATACGATACGCCATGACTGGCAATAAACACGATAAATAAGCTGATCAGTAAAAAACGTCGTTCAATATTGCGGGTGATCAACATGATCGGCAGTGAAATGGGTGCGACTACCCAAGCATACAGGGTAATCATGATGCCGACATCGGTGGCCGGCATGTTGAAACTATGGCCAATATCACTCAGCAAGGCCACAGGAATAAATTCAGTGGTATTAAAAATAAAGGCTGCAAAAGCTAAAGTGATGACACAAATCCATTGCTGGGTGGGATTGGCTGAAATTTTAGGAGATGGGGATGACATAGTGAAATAATATAAGAATTTGCGTTGAAGTTTAGGTGGAAATCTTACACTTGTTAAGTTTACAGTCAGCTAAAAAAAAGAAATCCTGCGCGGTCAAAAACAGTAAAAAACTTAACACTCTGGCGCCAGCAGTTAAGGCATGTTGAATATCTTGCTCCTCAGCAGAGCATAATCATGTTAGAGATTAAACATAAGGATGATGGCAAAAAAGGTGAATTTTATATCAGTGACCATCGTCATCATTTCGCTGAAATGACCTATACCTGGGTCGGTGACAGTATCCTGATTATTGACCATACCCTGGTGGATGATACTTTGCGTAGACAAGGCATTGACCTGTGGTGCAGTTGGCCCGAGAAAAACAGGTCAAAATTATTCCATTCTGTCCTGTTGCAAAATCCGTTTTTGATCGAGATTTAACTCTGCATGATCTATTGAAATAATGTATTTTTAAAGTATTCTGATTATAGTTAAAGCCAAAAAATGAGGGAGAGTTATGCAGTTTCAACATGACGATAACGGCCAACAAGGCGAGTTTTTCCAGCTGAATGCTGCAGGAGAACGTGTTGCAGAAATTAGCTATTTATGGCGCGGTGAACATCAGATTATTGCCCATCATACCTGGGTAGATGATTCTTTGCGTGGACAGGGTACAGCACGTCAGTTGCTTGATGTTTTAGTGGAATTTGCTCGTAAAAACCAATTAAAAATTGTACCGACCTGTTCCTATGTGGATGTGATGTTTAAACGTGATCAAAGCCTGACAGATGTTGCGGCCTAAATTCTAGATAGATTAAAAAAGCCCAAAAAAACTGGGCTTTTCTCATTCCAGCCCACTAGGCAATATCAATAATTACCTTCATGGCATTTTCATCTGCGGCATGTTTAAACACATCATAGGCTTTCTCAAACTCATCAAATTTAAAGTGATGGCTGGCTAAGCGTTCCAAAGGCAGTTTTCCGGAACAACAGGTTTTCAGCAACATGCCGGTGGTATTGGTATTGACCAAGCCGGTGGTGATGGTCAGGTTTTTAATCCAGAGCTTTTGCAGTTCAAAATTGACTGGCTTGCCATGTACCCCGACATTGGCGATATGACCGCCCTCTTTTACCACGTTCTGGCAAATGTTCCAGGTGGGTTCTGCACCCACAGCTTCTATCGCACAATCGACCCCTCGCCCTTCGGTAATCTCTAGAATACGTGCAATCGCATCTTCCTTACCGGAATTAATGGTATGGGTGGCACCCAGCTCTTTAGCCAGCGCTAAACGGTGATCATCCATATCAATGGCGATAATGGTTGCAGGTGAATAGAATTGTGAAGTCAGCAAGCAGCCCATCCCGATCGGGCCTGTTCCCACAATTGCAATGCTATCCCCCGGTTTAACATTGCCATAACGCACACCAATTTCATGTGAAGTTGGCAGTACATCGGATAAAAACACGGCAATGTCTTCGTTTAAGCCTTCTGGTAAGGGATATAAAGAGGTATCGGCAAATGGAGTGCGCACATATTCTGCATGAGCACCATCAATCATGTAGCCCATAATCCAGCCACCTCCGTTACGGCAGTGAGCGTAGAGTTGTTTCTGACAATTTTCACAAGTCCCGCAGCGGCTGACACAGGAAATAATAACCCGATCGCCTTTTTTCACATTTTTGACGGCTGAGCCGACTTCTTCAACGATACCAATCCCTTCATGACCTAATATACGACCGTTAAATTCACCGGTCTTCTTCTTGGCCTCTTCCTGAATTTCGGGGTTTTTACCTTTCCATATGCCTAAATCTGTACCGCAAATGGTGGTTTTTGTGACCCGGATGACCGCATCCGTTGCATCAATAATTTGGGGGATGGGACGGTCTTCAAAGCGGATATCATTTTCGCCGTAATAGACCATTGCTTTCATTGTTGTCATTAGCTTATTCCTTTTAGTATTCACCTACTTTCATTATGTATTGATATATTTTAAATTTTTCTCAAAATTGAAACCTGTTGCTTTAAATTGAGTCTAACCAAATATGAGCAGTAGCATGAAAGAAGTATATTGGAGGCTCTGCGGTATTTGTCGCTTGTTTAATTGTGGCATGGATACACAGAGCTTCGCTCTCTAAGCTAGCAATAGTCGTTGACGAAGTCATTACTTGGACAGGTTTTCTTACAGAATGATCTGATTTGAAGGTGAACTTAAATTATTCACGATAAAAAATTTACAAATGTGAACTTTTATTTCAGGTGATTTATAAGGACTGTTTTTATAAAAATAATGTCTGAAATTTTTTATATTATTTTAATATTTAGAATGTGATAAAAGTCTGAAGAATATTGGCTAAATAGTTAAATTTTATTGCACAACTTCAAATTTATAGAAATATTCAAAATATATACAGTAAGTATTGCCTTACTTTTGAAAGATCAAAAGTAACAAAAATCTTCTGTTGAACTGATGGTATATCCCTATACCACAGTTCAACATGGCGACATCCGTGTCGCTTTCAACGAATCATATTTTAGGTTTATCTTTTTCTTCAATTCTTGCCCGAGCACCTTCAGGTAAAGTTTCAAAACGATCGCGAATTTTTTTAGGTCTCGCGATTAAATCTTCAATAATGTAATTGATCATTTCAAATAATGTCTGAGCAATTTCAGGAGAATCTTCTAAATTAATTTTGCCTGGATGAACAGCATTATTACCGATGACACGACAATAATCTAAAGCTTGCTGAATATGTGGATCTAATCCTTTTTTGACTAAATTTAGAATATCCTCATTAATTCGCTCCCCTTTTTCATTAATTTCAATCATTAATTTTTGGACTACTAAACGTAATAATGCTGCAGCTCCTCATGGTGATTTATTAACAATGCTGACAGCCTCTTCAAAATCATTTTTAAGGCTATCAGGCATGTCTTCATGAGGTTGTATTTGAGCATCAAGTAATGGGTAAATAATTTCATTATCTAACCATAAAGTACTCTGTTGACAACAAGTACATTGGCTACTCCTCAGCTCTTTTTGATCATGAAAATATCTATCATTTTGAAATGGAATTGGGAACTTTGCATCATTGCTCCACCTCTGGTGTGCATAGACTTTACAATAGAGGCAATGAAACTCTTCTTTTTGGAATATTGGTGGATAATATTTTTATGTCATAAGTTTTATTATAAAAATAGATGATTCATTGAGTCTAATAAAAAAGGACTATAAAAATAGTCCTTAATTTTCAAATATTAATTGTGACTTAAGCTTTTAAAGCCGTAATCAATTTCTGATGCAATCCACCAAAACCGCCATTCGACATAATCACCACAGCATCGCCCTCACCTGCCCCAGAGACAACAGTTTGAATGATGTCATCTAAGCTACGTGCAACCACAGCTTTGTTCGGTGCAGCTTCAATTACAGGTTTTAAATCCCAGTCCAGCCCTTCAGGTTGATACCAGATTACTTCATCCGCCAGACGTGCGGAATGCGCCAAACCATCTTTGTGGCTACCCATACGCATGGTATTGGAGCGCGGTTCAATAATGGCCCAAAGTTTACGTTCGCCAAGACGTTTGCGTGCGCCGTCTAAAGTGGTTTCAATTGCGGTTGGGTGATGGGCAAAGTCATCATAAACTTCAATACCTTTCACGGTATCCAGCAATTCCATACGGCGTTTCACACCGCCGAAATTCGACAATGCTTCACATGCAGTTTCAATAGAAACACCGACATGTTCCGCCGCAGCAATGGTGGCTAAAGCATTCGCAACACTGTGCTGACCGGTCATATTCCATTTCACAATGCCTTTCACGACGCCGTTTTGCAGTACCTTAAAGTGTGAACCATCTGCAGAAAGTTGTTCGGCAGATAAAGATGCTTTTTCATTACTATCTAGACTGGTACGAACTACTGGAGTCCAGCAGCCCATTTCCAGAACTTCATCAATATTGGTTTCAGTGATTGGTGCAATAATGCGACCTTCACTCGGAATGGTACGGACTAAATGGTGGAACTGTTTTTGAATCGCAGCCAAATCATCAAAGATATCGGCATGGTCAAATTCAAGGTTATTTAAAATCGCAGTTTTTGGGTGGTAATGCACAAACTTGGAACGTTTGTCGAAGAAAGCAGAATCATATTCATCCGCTTCTACACAGAAGTATTTGCCGCCACCTAAACGCGCGCTTTCAGTGAAACCTAAAGGTACGCCGCCAATCAAGAAGCCCGGGTTTAAACCGGCTTGATCTAATACCCAAGCCAGCATGGTCGTGGTTGTGGTTTTACCGTGGGTGCCTGCGACGCCAAGTACATGTTTGCCTTGTAAAACGTGATCTGCCAAAAATTGCGGACCTGAAATATAAGGCAAACCTTCATTCAGCATATATTCCACAGCATCAATGCCACGTTTCATGGCATTACCCACAATCACCAGATCGGGATGTGGCTGCAAATGACTGCGATCATAACCCTGCATTAAGCCAATGCCTGCATTTTCCAGTTGGGTTGACATGGGTGGATAGACATTCGCATCTGAACCCGTCACTTTATGTCCTAAATCACGTGCTAATAATGCGAGCGAGCCCATAAAGGTGCCACAAATACCCAAAATATGCAGATGCATGCGTTTTAACTCCACTGCTTTTTAGACACATCACGTTGTTGTTGGTGGTGTTGTCATTATCAATTCAATTTGAAAGCAACGATATCAAGGGTTTTATGGAAAAGATAGTCTTTCTTGTATCTATTCATAGCATTGCAGCAGGTGCTTTATTTTGAGCCTGTATGCTGTATTTAGGGAGTAAAAAACGGTACGCAAATAACATGCTTTTTTGCAGGAAAAACGTAAAATATGCACAACAGCACCAGATCAATTTGCCATGTTCTTTCCTTTATTGCTTTTAATTATTTCTAATTGTTTCATGACCTTGGCCTGGTATGGGCATCTTAAATTTTTACATGGTGCCCCGCTCTGGCAAGCCATTTTATTTGGCTGGCTGATTGCCTTACTTGAATATAGTTTTATGATTCCGGCTACCCGCCTGCTGGCGCAACAAGGCTGGGCCATGGGACAGATGAAAATTACTCAGGAAGTGGTGACTTTATTGGTCTTTGTACCTTTTATGATTTTGATGTTTAAGCAGCCTTTTAAACTGGATTATCTGTGGGCAGGTCTATGTTTATTGGGCTGTATTTATTTTGTCTTTCGTAGTCAATAAACTGACCACTGCCCTATTTTTATCTATTTCTATAAAAAAGATTGAAAATATCCACCTGCGTAGGCTGTTAAATTTTGGTGAGATGAAAAATCAGTCTATAATATCGAGCTTCTGATTCATTTAAAGCTTGGCTCTTGTCGAGATTTATCCTTCCTTACATTCGTTTATGGAACATTTGCAATGAATGCGGCTGCTGCAGACACTCAACCTCTCGTTGGAATTATCATGGGTTCCCAATCTGACTGGGCAACTCTGGAAAACACTGCCAATATGCTGAAACAGCTTGGCGTCCCATTTGAAGCGGAAGTTGTTTCTGCACACCGTACCCCAGACCGTTTATTTGAATATGCTGAAACAGCACGTGAACGTGGCATTCAGGTGATTATTGCCGGTGCTGGCGGTGCAGCACATTTACCAGGTATGTGTGCAGCAAAAACTGATTTACCTGTGCTAGGTGTACCGGTGAAATCTTCCATTCTAAATGGCGTAGATTCATTGCTTTCAATCGTGCAAATGCCTGCAGGTATTGCTGTCGGTACATTGGCGATTGGTCCTGCGGGCGCAACCAATGCGGCCATTATGGCAGCACAAATTTTAGGTTTAACACGTCCTGAAATTGCCAAAAATGTTGCTAAATTCCGCGCTGCGCAAACTGAAAAAGTAGCAAGCAAAAATATTCCTGGTCAAATCTAAAGCCAAGCTTAAAACGGGACACATGTTATGAATAAAACCATCGGTATTTTTGGTGGTGGTCAACTCGGCCGTATGATGGCGCAAGCTGCTCTACCGCTGAATATTCAATGCACTTTCTTTGAAGCCAATACCGACTGTCCTGCGGCAGCCTTGGGGCCAGTCATTTCAAGCCAAGCTGAAAATGGTTTAAATGACTTTATCCAAAGTGCAGATGTTTTCAGTCTTGAGTTTGAAAATACCCCGCTTGCAGATGTAGATATTTTAACTCAGCAAAAAGAATTGCACCCGCCACGTCAGGCTCTGGCAATTGCCCAGCATCGTCTGTCTGAAAAAGCCTTGTTTGATGAACTGGCGATTCCGGTCGCACCGTATAAAGCGGTCACTTCACTTGAGAGCTTGCAGGCTGCTGTCGCAGAACTTGGTTTACCAATCGTATTGAAAACCTCACGTGGGGGTTATGATGGTAAAGGGCAATTTGTTCTTCGTTCAACAGATCAGATTGATCAGGCTTGGGCAGAACTGGGTCCTGCCGGTGAACTCATTGCAGAAAGTTTTGTGACTTTCTCACGTGAAGTGTCGATTATTGCGGTGCGTGGTTTAAATGGTGATGTAAAAACCTGGCCATTGGCGGAAAACCATCACCACAACGGCATTTTGTCGCATTCAATTGTGCCGGCACCTAACAGTGCCGATTTGCAGCCTGTGGCACAAGACTACATCACTCGCCTGCTGAATCATTTGAATTATGTCGGTGTATTGACGCTGGAACTGTTCGTGACCGATAAGGGCTTGTATGCCAACGAGATGGCACCACGTGTGCATAACTCGGGTCACTGGTCGATTGAAGGGGCTGTTTGTTCGCAGTTTGAAAACCACATTCGTGCTGTTGCCGGTTTACCTTTGGGTTCAACCGAAGTGGTACGTCCAACAGTCATGATCAATATCATTGGTCAACATCCGAAGTCTGAAGATGTCTTGGCTTTAAATGGCGCACATTTGCACCTTTATAACAAGACTGAGCGTGAAGGCCGTAAAATTGGCCACATCACCTTGATGCCGAATGACAGTGCTGAACTGACTGCTTTATGCCGTGCATTGGCGAAAATTTTGCCGAATCCACTGGCACTTAGCGAAGATATGACCATTTAAACCTAAGTTTGAATGATAAAAAAGCGGTCATGCCAATGACCGCTTTTTTTATGCCTGCACTTCGGGCATGATTGCGCCTCTTTTCGAGAATGCGCCATTTATCGGAACAGAATAAAAATAATTGTGTGTAATTTATACAATGCTTTGTAAATGTAATGCATAAAAAACAAACAAATAGAATGGTTCTGTATTTCAGTTTTAGCACTGTAAAACGCTGCAGAAATTTTAAATTCAAAAGATAAAAATAAATTCAAAAAATATGAATTTAAATTTAAACCCATGCATTTGAATTTAAAAAATATGAATTCAAAGTATTTTATGAAATATGAATTTAAGCTTTTTAAATTTAAAAACGGGATTTTGAATTTAAAGTTTTGGCTATTTAAAGCTATAAGAATAAAAGAAATTAACTTATCCACAAGCCATTTGAATTTAAAATAATGTTTTAAATTTATAGAAATGAATTTAAATTCATATTTCCAGATATTTTGAATTTAAAAACTTGTAAATAAAGGGTTGTGGATAGATTTTTTAAATTCAAAACTTAAATATGAATTTAAAATAAAGAAAATAAATTTAAATTTACGATTTGATTCAGAAACGATGTGTTGATGGTGGTATGGTAAAAGCATAATTTAAATTCAAAGATCGTAAAGGATACTATGCAGCGCTTAGCTTTCATTTTAGGTTCAGTTTTCCTTGCAATGACTCAAGCCAATGCTGAGCTGATTATTAATGGTCAACCTGTCACAGTCACTTCAACTCCACCTGCAAATCAAATTTTTAGTTCGCAAAATAATTTCCAGCAATGTATTGCCAATTTACGTTCTCAAGCGATCAGTGCTGGAGTAAGTGGCTCGACTTATGACCGTTATACGCAAAATTTAACACCGGATTATTCGGTGATTGATAAACTGAATTATCAACCAGAATTTTCTACTCCCATTTGGGATTATTTATCTGGCTTGGTCGATGAAGAACGGGTACAGCTTGGACGTCAAAAATTAGCCCAGCATCGTGATGTGTTGAATCGTGTTGCTGCAACGTACGGTGTACCGGCTGAAACGGTGGTTGCGGTATGGGGTGTGGAAAGTAATTTTGGAGATATCGCCGGAAGTTATCCTTTATTACAGGCTTTGGGCACTTTAAGCTGTGAAGGGCGGCGTCAAAGTTTTTTTCGTGGCGAATTTTTTAGCAGCATGCGCATTTTGCAGCGTGGCGATGTAAGCGAGCAGCAAATGAAGGGTTCATGGGCTGGAGCATTTGGGCATACCCAGTTTATGCCTTCAACTTATGAAGAACTGGCGGTGGATTTTGATGGGGATGGTCGTCGTGATCTGGTGTCCAGTACCACTGATGCTTTGGCTTCAACTGCAAACTTCCTGAAAAAACGCGGCTGGCAAACGGGTATGTCTTGGGGTTTTGAGGTGAAAGTTCCTGAAGGCATGTCAATTGCGGGTGAAAGCCGTCGTAATAAAAAGCTTTTAAGTAGCTGGATCAGTCAAGGCGTGGTTCGCGCAGATGGTTCACCGTTAATTCAAGGTAATTTAAGCGAGTCATCTGCTGCAGGTTTAATGGCGCCTGCCGGTGAGAACGGACCGTTATTCCTGGTCTTTAAAAACTTCGATGCTATATATAGTTATAATGCGGCGGAAAGTTATGCTTTGGCGATTGCACATTTGTCCGACCGCTTACAGGGTCAGGCGGGTGGCTTTAGTAAAGCCTGGCCAACTGATGATCCGGGTACTTCACGCGCTGAACGTCGTGAGATTCAGCAGTTCTTGGCCAATCGCGGTTATGATATTGGTACTGTAGATGGTCTGATTGGTGATAAAACCCGTCAAGCCATCCGTCAGGAACAAATTCGTTTGGGCCTAAGTCCGACGGGACGGGCAGGGCAACAGATTTTGAATGCTTTTCGTCAGGAAAATGCCAAAAAACTGATGAAGTAAGTGACTATATAAAGTATAGAAGCAATAAAAGTATAGAAATAAAAGGTCTGCTTGATGCAGACCTTTTATATAAGTCTTTTGGAATAAAAACTTATACCGCAGTCATCGTACCTAAAATACGATAACCTGCAGCACCTGTCACTGCCGGCAGATTACCACTTTGCTGATTCACAAAGCGCATCGCCAACCATGCAAAAGCAGTGGCTTCGACCCAAGTTGGGCTTAGACCTAAATCAGCGGTACTTTGTACCGTCCATTCGTGTTTGCGTAAACGCCAGCGCAATTGCTCAAGTAAGTTCGAGTTATAGGCACCGCCACCGCAAACATAGACTTCGCCGGTTTGCATTTCAGAACGGTAAATGGCTTTTTTAATCGCGCGGGTGGTGAGTTTCATTAAAGTCGCCTGGATATTTTCAGGCGTATCTTCTAACTCGTCATATTCAAGGTCATTACGCCAATCCAGAATCTGTTCATCTAGCCATTCAAGGTTGAAGTCTTCACGACCGGTACTTTTGGGTGGTTCTTTTGAAAAAAACTCATGCGCTTGCAAGCGGTCGAGCAGGCTGCGGATCGGTTGTCCATATGCTGCCCAGTTGCCGTTTTCATCATAAGGCTGACCCGTGTATCGGTGGCACCAGGCATCCATGAGAATGTTGGCGGGACCGGTGTCAAAGCCAAATACTGCTTCGGGTTTGCCTGCAGGCAACATGCTGACATTGGCAATCCCGCCTAAATTCAGAATCACACGATGAATGCTGTCATGCTGGAACAAGGCCTGATGAAATGCGGGAACTAAGGGAGCACCTTGTCCGCCAGCAGCCATATCACGACGACGAAAATCTGAAATCACCGGAATTTGCGTCATTTCGGTAATGATATTGGGATCACCAATTTGCAAGGTGAAGCCATGTTCGGGGCGGTGGCGAATGGTTTGTCCATGCGAACCAATGGCTTTAATTTGAGTGCGATCTAAATGATTCTTTTCAATGAGCGTATTGATTCCTTCACCAATCATGGTTGCTAAAGCAACGTCAGCTTTACCCATACGATCAATTTCGTTGTCTGAAGGTAGCGTTAATGCCATCAACTCATCACGTAGGTCCGGTTCAAAAGGCAGAGTGAGGGTGGCATGAAGCTGTAAAGGATCAAAAGAAGCAGCAACAATATCGACACCATCCATGCTCGTGCCGGTCATTACCCCAATATAGATCGCTGTCATGATTATTCTTAAGCCTGCAATGTGCTGAAAAAGTGTTAGTATATCGCACAAATTGAATAACTGATGTATTTGGGTTTTGTGATGTCAAATTTCCTGCCGGCTGAAGAACAACTTGCCCTCATCCAACGAGGCACACACGAAATTATTTCGGAAGAAGATCTTCTGAAGAAATTAAAACAGAATCGTCCACTTAAAATTAAAGCAGGTTTTGACCCAACTGCACCTGATTTGCACTTAGGTCATACGGTTTTAATTAATAAATTGAAAGTGTTTCAAGATTTGGGCCATGAAGTTTATTTCTTGATCGGTGACTACACTGCCATGATTGGTGATCCGACTGGCAAGAGTGCGACACGTCCGCCTTTGTCGCGTGAAAAAGTGCTGGAAAATGCAAAAACCTATCAAGAACAAGTATTTAAAATCCTTGATCCAGCAAAAACCAAAGTGGTGTTCAACTCTGAATGGTTTGCTCAAAAAACTGCAGCTGATTTAATCCAGTTGGCTTCGCAGCAGACTGTGGCGCGTATGTTGGAACGTGATGACTTCACTAAACGTTATAACAGCCATCAACCGATTGCGATCCACGAATTTTTGTATCCCTTGGTACAGGGTTATGACTCGGTAGCACTCGAAGCTGACGTGGAATTGGGTGGTACAGACCAAACCTTTAACTTGTTGATGGGCCGTACCTTGCAAGGTCGTTATGAGCAAGAAGCGCAGGTCTGTATTACTGTGCCAATTCTTGAAGGTTTAGATGGCGTGAATAAAATGTCTAAATCTTTGGGTAACTACATTGCGGTATTTGATGCACCGGGCGCGATGTACCAAAAAGTACTTTCTATGCCAGATGCCTTAATTGAACGTTACTTTGACTTACTCAGCTTTAAATCAGTTGAAGAAATTCAAGCGTTGTTAAAAGAAGTGGCTGAAGGTCGTAACCCGCAAGAAGTGAAGAAAATTCTTGCGCTTGAGCTGGTTGAGCGTTTCCATGGTGCGGAAGCTGCTGCAACTGCACATAAAGGTGCGGGTAACCTGATTACTGAAGGTGAACTTCCAGAAGGTACGCCTGAAGTGACCATTTCACGTGGTGAATATGGTGGTGAAATCTTTATTGCTTCTATCTTACGTGCTGCCGGTTTAACCAAAAATGCCGCTCAGGCAAAAGATGCGGTAGGACGTGGTGCGGTAAAAGTAGATTGGGAGCCAGTTGATGGCAATTTCTCGGTGAAAGAAAACGTCACTTTAATTATTCAAGCCAGCAAAAAAGCAATTGCAAAAGTCATTTTTGTTGACTAAGCCTAAGCTAAGCTATTGAAATAAAAGCAGGCTTTGGCCTGCTTTTATTTTTTATACCGTATATTAATATTCTAAATAACTAAATTCAAAAAAAAGCTTATAAAAACAATACTTAAATTTTTCCAATTGTCTTGATTTTGTCATATTTTATGTTTAAGATTTATCCATCTAGACATTGTGTAGAAAACATATCTAGAGGGTACGTGTATAACAAAAAAGCTCTACAATTTTACGTCTCTTCCCCAAGGGACTTTTTTAAATTTTTGCAGATAACTATAATAATGACACGATGGATCGCATAAAGATTCAACTCCAAGGAAGAGATTTTGGGAGAGATCTCTTCCTTTTTTATTTCCAAAATTTCACCTTTACTTTCGGTGTTCTCATTTAAGAGTCACATTTTTCATTTGCTTCAAATCCCGTGAAGATTGCCCGATAGATACTGACATCCAGAAAATTATCAGTATGCTGATGATATGAGGTCTCAAAGAAGATCTATAAATTTATAAAAAGAGGGTAAATAGCGTTTATGTACCACTATCAAACTCAGGATATTTTCGATCAGGAAGTTGATTTCATTTTACGTTTTCTATTTGAATACGAGACCGCTGAACAGAAGCGGAAATCCTTTGAGCTGGCACATGCTTTATTACAGCAATTAGATCTTGCCTCACACTATCTTCTATTTTCCTTAGTTAAAGAACGTTTGCCACGTCGGGCTAAACTATTATTTGCTGCTGAAGATTATAAGGGTAAGAAAGAAGTGATCGAGGAAGTCATGCAACACTGGTTAGGGGGTAACAATCCCCAATATGCAGCTTAAGTCTTAAAATCCTATTTAGCTTTATATAGGTTTGAAATTAAGTTTTTATCTTATCTAAAGCTTAATAAAGATGATTTACTTATTTTTCGCTACTTAAAATCTGGAATTAGAAGGAAAAGTCTAATAGAAGCAGCAGACTGACTTTGTTGATTTACCTTATATCTATAAGTCGGATAGCAAACAGCAAAATATGTAACCTGATATAAGAAAGTTTTGGAAAATTCTGGGTGTAAAGTTGAAATTTTGTGGTCTTATTAAAATTTAGCACTTTTTTGAGAGTTATTAGGTCTTAATAAAAAGGGCTGTTTTAAAATGAATTGCACTGAATACAGATTTTATTTCATAAAAATGCTCAAAATTTAGATGAAAAAGCGATTTTTTGGTGATTTTCGTTGAAAAAAGATACATACGTGAAAAATATAGTGAATTGGGGGTTGCAATGATTCTGAAATCCTCTAGAATGCACCCCATACCGACGAGATAGACGGAAACGAACGAAGCGCGAAGCGCTGAGTTGTTAAGTTTATTGAAGTCCAGCTCTTAATACTGACGAGGTATT
>NZ_JAKLTP010000021.1:0-26631 GCF_022012365.1 Acinetobacter sp. SM34
GTTTACTTATGCAAATGATAAATCCATAAAAAAGCCCATTCGAGGGGTGAAAAGCATTGTTTATCATAGGTTTCTTTCATAATTTTACATAATTTTTTCTATTAAAAAATAAATGTCTGGCAGTAAAAGAAGCTGATGAGCCTGTTCGCATACTATAGGGCAACAAGATGAGCTTTTTCTTGACCTAAATTACATCAAACAGATGTAATGATTTTGATATGTTCCATAAGACACTCCTTACTTAACCCTAGTGCTATGACCAGGTCATAATTGTGAAGTGTCTGATTTAATTTAGAGCTAATACAATGACTCAAATTTCTATTTGCAACAGTGCCGTAAGGGATGCTGAGTTATTAAACATCTTATTCGAGCTGTAAATTATATTAGCTATAAAAAAATCAGTGAGCTCATTTAGCTCACTGATTTCACATTATTTAGCACAATAGAAGCTCAATATTGTGTCATGTCTTTATATAGCTTGATGATTCATCTTAACTTGAAGATAACTGTAATTTAAACTCCAAGTTCTGTCTTATTGCTGGCCATTCACTTCGCAAAATACTGTACACATAAGTGTCTCGTAAAATGTCGTCTTTAACAACTTGATGGCTTCGCAATATACCATCTAATTTAGCGCCTAATCGTTCAATTGCAGCACGACTTTTAAAATTAAATGAGGATGTACGAAGCTCAACTGCAATACAATTCAAAACCTCAAATGCATGGCTCAACAGTAGTTTTTTAGATTCGGTATTGACCGCACTGCGCTGGGCTGACTGTCTATACCAAGTTGAGCCAATTTCTAGTCGACGGTGAGCAACATCAATATTCATAAAACTGGTCATGCCTAAAATTTTGCCACTGTGGCGCTCAAATACCGTAAAAGGCAGCATTTGACCATTCTGTTGCGAATCTAAACGCCTTTGAATTTCAGCCAACATCCGCTCTGGGGTCGGGATAAAGGTGTACCAAAGTTTCCATAATTCACCATCTTGTACAGCTTCAATCAATTCAAGATGATGCGATTCATCAAGTGGTTTTAAAATGACATTTTGCCCAACCAATGTCACTGGTTCTATCCATTGCATTCCGGATTCCTCAATTCATTGTGATTTTATAGACTATGTTTTTTTGATGCAGCAACCTGATGCATGGCACCCCCGATAGCATGCTGTCCATTTTGCGTTAAGGCATTGGCGACACCTAAAACATCTCGGTATTCTTTGTTTTGACCTAGTTTTGCTTTGCCTTGTAATTTAGTAATTTTGATTTCAATTCCCACAATTTCTTTCAGCATTGGTTCTAAATAGTCTTTTGGTGCATCTGACATTTTCCAAGGTTCAGCTTGTATGGCTTCATGTGTGCGTGTTAAACGAGCCACCACACCTCGGACATAACGCTCATCATCATGAATTTTCACTTTGCCATAGGCATGTATTACCATATAGTTCCAAGTTGGAACTTGTTGATGATGTTCATGTTTACTCGGATACCATTGTGGAGAGATATAGGCATCTCCTGCTCGAAATACTACCAAGACATCATCACCATCTTTGATGTCTTGCCAAATAGGATTCTGTCTCGATACATGCGCATGTAAGACCCCAAGTTCGGACTGCTCAGTACTAAGTTCAAAAGGAAGATGATTCGCATCCAACCCACTCATGCCATGCGTAAACAAAATGCCTAATGCGTACTGTTTGATAAGCTGATGCATAACGTCAATTTGTGGGATTTCAAAATCTGCTGGAATATACATGGCTTACACTCTTTTAATTGCGATTTAAAACAAAAATGATTTCATTGTTGTAAATTTCCTCTATTCACTGGATTATTAAAAGAACCAGTTTGTTTTAATTTAAGTAGACCAGAATTATGGCAAGAATTGCAAAAGTGATCGACCTTCCCTCGATTGTGAAACTGAATAAAGCAGATGGGCAGATTACCACTCAACTAATTCATATCTTGAGAGAAGCCGTACAAAAAGGTGATTTACATTCTGGCGACCCATTACCTTCTTCCCGTGAACTGGCACAAACCTTAGGCATCGCCCGTGGTACGATTATTGAGGCATATGATCAACTAATTGCTGAAGGGGTTTTAGAAGCTCGATCACGTCAGGGAACATTTGTCTCTCATGCGTTAAAGTGCTCAAGTCCTCAAACAGCATCAACTCACCAGATTGATGCCGAATTTCTTACCGATGCTGCACGAACTTATGCAGAGATTTTCAAAGAATTTAAGCCCTTAGCTCACCGTCCATTTGCCATCTCTGTTCCTACAGGACGTACGCAACCCAGTGATGTTTGGCGAAAATTTGGAAATCGCTTTCGTGCACGAGGTGTGGCAGCACCCTCTGGTTATGATGACCCTCAAGGCATTTATGCCTTACGTTCAGCGATTGCTGGCTATGTCAGACGCTCCCGTTCAGTCCAATGTGAACCCGAGCAAATTGTGATTACCAGCGGTATTCAGCAAGCACTGTATCTTTGTGGCCAAATTTTATTTACCAACCATGACTCTGTCTGGATTGAAGACCCTGCATATCGTGGCACAACAGCCATTCTTGAAAACTCGTTGCACCATCTTCAAATCACCCGCGTTCCTGTTGATGAAGAAGGCATTCAAGTCCAAAAAGGTATTGAACTCGCACCTCATGCTCGCGCTGCCTTTGTTACCCCTTCACATCAATATCCGCTTGGTATGCCGATGAGTTGGGCTCAACGAAACAAACTGATTGAATGGGCAAAACAGCAACGGACATGGATTGTTGAAGATGATTACGACAGTGAGCTTCGCTACACTGGTCAACCATTTCCCGCACTGCAAGGCATGGCACCTGATCAAGTCATTTACCTTGGTACATTTAGTAAAGTCCTTTTTCCTTCGTTACGGCTAGGCTATGCGGTATTACCGAAAGTCTTGGTGGCACCCTTTTGTGGCCTTAGAGCACTGATCGACCGCCATCCCCCCTCAGCAGATCAGCATGTGTTGGCTGCATTTATTCAAGAAGGTTATTTAGAGCGGCATATTCGCCGCATACGCAATGTTTATGCTGAAAATCGTCAGCAGATTATTCAACTGATTGATCGCTATATTCCAAAACAATATGCTTTTATTGAGTCAGGGGATCAAGGCATGCACATGGTGCTCTGGTTAACAGCCTCTGCGGATGATCTAAAAATTGCAAAAATAGCGCTTGAAGCAGGGGTTTCAGTCAAAGCTGTATCACCTACCTTTTCTCAAGCGCGTAAACGGCCTGGACTGATTCTTGGGCTAGGTGACTTTGATTTAAATCAATTAGAACGAGCAATTCAAATTTTATCTGAAGTGATTCAAACCTGTTTAAACTAAACATTAAATTATGACAAGCTCAAAAGAAATTATCAAAGTTCTGTTACTTTAGCCTGTATATTTTTATGGCTACCTTTATAGGTTTAATTGTGAACAGTAAATGTCAACAGACTCTAATTTTTAGTTGAGTGTTAAAAATTTGGAAATAGGGGCTTTTATATAAGCCCTTCATTTCAATTTACTGGTTTTAAATGTTTTCGACTAGCAAGAAGATAGATATCTTTAGAATTAGAAATGCGAGAAAGTTTTCTTAGAACATTATGTTGGGTTTCGGGAGTCCAATAAATTTTCAAATGTTCACGAGCCCTTGTAATAGCTGTATAAAAAATACTATGAGTTATTTCATCTTCATTAGCATCAGTAATGACTATCTTCACTGAGTCATATTCAAGTCCTTGAGCTTTATGTGAATAGCCACCGATTTTGCAGACACCTTTTAGTTAGGTAATGGACTGCCACCACTCTCCTAGACACCTTTCAGTCCAGTGATTCCACCAAGAAAAAATGAGAACCTTGGAAAGACAAAAAGCTGAGATCTTTAGAGAGAAATTAATTATTGAAAACGGTCAAATTCCTAGGAAGAACAATTTGGAAAAAGTGGTCTGGGTATCATCGCCGAAGCTTGGTAGAAACTAAGATGCATTGCATCAAATTATTGGGAGATAAACTCAGTGCTAGGAACTTTCAAAGCCAAGTGAATGAGATTCATGCACGTGTGACAGTATTAAATAAATTTACGGAATTAGGCCGACCTCATACCCAAATTGTCACTTAAACCTGAGTAGATTCAGGTAGCTATAATCTTTAAATCTTTGTGCAACAAAGCCTTGATAAATTATAAAATATTACGCAGTTCTCGAGCTGTTTCTTGAAGTAAAGGTAAAATATTTTGAACTAAGTAGTCTTTAGTTGTTCGAATGGTTGGAGAAACAATATTTAATGCAGCAATTACTTTAAACTTATGATCATAAATTGGTACAGCAAGGGCATGTACTCCCAATTCATGTTCCTCACATGAATAGCACCAATCATCCTCTTTTATTTTATACAAAAGTTCTAGAAAGAGCTGATTGTCAACAATAGTATATTTAGTCAGTCGTTGCAGAGGGTATTTTTCTAACCATTCTATTTGCTGATTGCGTTCTAAATGTGCTAATAAAATCTTTCCTGCAGAGGTTGCATGTGCAGGTAAACGGTTTCCTAAATGTAAACCGTAGGGATTAACGCGATCTGTTTGCTGATGTGCTGCACTGCGAGCGATCGTAATAGCCTCATATCCATCTAGCACCATAACTGAAAAGATCAAAGATGTCTGATTGGTCAATAAATTGAGTAAGGGTTGAGACATTTTAGGAAGCTGAGCACCACCAAGATAAGAACCTGAAAATTTTAAAATTTTAGGGGTTAGGTAGAAATAATGACCATCAGATTCTAAATAACCTAAATATTCAAGGGTGAGTAAATGGCGTCGTGCAGCAGCTCGTGTCATGCCTGTTCGTTCTGCTGCCATAGAAATATTTAAACGATGTCGGTCAGTACCAAAGCTGTCCAGAATCGCCATGCCTTTACTGATGCCAGCGACAAAGTCTTCGTGCCGAATGCTTTTTTTATTGTCTTTATTGTGCAGCTGCTTTTCGGTGTGCTGTATTGCTTTACTCATATTGTCTCTTTCTCCATTTTATTGCATGCATATTTTTACTATAGCGTGAAATCAGACTGTATTAATCAGGTTTTGTTCGATATGTAGATAAATTGTTCGATCATCGAACAAAAGAACATATAACTATCTAGTCCAACGCCAGAAAATGATAAAAAATGAACGTATAAGGAAATCGAACTAAAAGACTAGGGAATGTTGTTTTAGCTGAATCATTCTCCAGTACAAGTTAGTTTTCCGCGCCTTTTCAAATTTGCATGATGCACAATGGAGTTATCTAATGATAGATAAAAGTGCGGCATCCCTCGCGGAAGTGCTCTCCCAAATCACCGACGGCTCAACCATCATGATTGGTGGTTTTGGTACAGCAGGACAACCTGCTGAACTAATTGATGGCTTAATTCAACTCGGTATTAAAGACCTCACCATCGTCAGCAATAATGCAGGCAATGGTGACTATGGTCTCGCGAAGCTACTCAAAGCTGGTGCAGTAAAAAAAGTCATCTGTTCGTTCCCGCGTCAGTCCGACTCCTGGGTTTTCGATGAACTCTATCGTGCAGGCAAAATCGAGTTAGAGCTGGTCCCACAAGGCAACTTGGCCTGTCGCATTCAAGCGGCTGGTATGGGCCTGGGTGCAGTGTTCACGCCGACAGGCTACGGCACCTTATTGGCTGAAGGCAAAGAAACCCGTCACATCGACGGTAAAGATTATGTTTTTGAATATCCAATCAAAGCGGACTTTGCTCTGATTAAAGCCCAGCTAGGTGACCGTTGGGGCAATCTAGTTTATCGCAAATCGGCACGTAACTTCGGCCCGATTATGGCAATGGCAGCAGGCGTGACCATTGCACAAGTCTCTGAAGTAGTGGACTTAGGTGCTTTAGACCCAGAGCACATCATCACCCCAGGCATTTTCGTTCAACACGTGGTACAGGTTCAACCTGAACCCGCTGCTGTGTAATCGGGAGAACATCATGAGCTATCAAAAACTCAGTCGTAACCAAATCGCTGAACGTGTGGCACAAGATATCCCTGATGGGGCTTATGTCAATTTAGGCATTGGCTTACCGACCAAGATTGCCAGCTATCTCCCTTCAGACAAGGATGTGTTCCTGCATTCTGAAAATGGCCTATTGGCTTTTGGTCCACCACCAGAAAAAGGCCAAGAAGACCCTGAACTGATCAATGCAGGTAAAGAATATGTGACCATGCTGCAAGGCGGCAGCTTTTTCCATCATGGTGATTCTTTTGCCATGATGCGTGGTGGGCATTTGGATATTGCAGTACTCGGTGCCTTTCAAGTGGCGGCGAATGGTGATTTGGCCAACTGGCATACAGGTGCACCGGATGCGATTCCTGCGGTAGGTGGTGCAATGGATTTAGCCGTAGGTGCCAAGAAAGTCTTCATCACCACCGATCATGTCACCAAACAAGGTGAACCGAAAATCGTCGCTGAACTGAGCTACCCAGCTACTGGTTTGAAATGTGTAGACCGGATCTACACCGACCTATGCGTGATTGATGTTACTACGACAGGGTTAAAAGTGATTGAAAAAGTCGACGGTTTGAGTTTTGCAGAATTGCAGGGGATGACGGGTGCCACTTTGGTGGATGCGACACAACAGAATTAATGATTTGAATCCCCCTAAATCCCCCTTTGCTAAAGGGGGACTTCTCTAGCATCAAGTGCGGTAGGTCTCTCTCCTTTTTAAAGGAGGGATTAAGGGAGGATTAAGAGAAGAATAGATATGAAAAACGCTTATATTATCGATGCCATTCGTACCCCATTTGGCCGTTATGCCGGTGGACTTGCACCAATACGTGCAGATGACTTGGGTGCAGTGCCGATTCAAGCACTGATGCAACGCAATCCAAGCGTGGATTGGAAACAAGTCGATGACGTGATCTACGGCTGTGCTAACCAGGCGGGTGAAGACAACCGTAATGTCGGGCGTATGTCTGCATTGCTTGCAGGTCTTCCTGTTGAAGTACCTGCCACTACAGTGAACCGTTTATGTGGTTCATCACTGGATGCGATTGCGATGGCAGCCCGTGCGATTAAAGCGGGTGAAGCAGATCTGATCATTGCAGGTGGCGTAGAAAGCATGTCTCGTGCACCCTTTGTAATGGGTAAATCAGAAACAGCATATGGCCGTAGCCAGAAGATTGAAGACACCACCATGGGCTGGCGTTTTATCAATCCAAAGCTTAAAGCGATGTATGGTGTAGACACCATGCCGCAAACCGCTGAAAACGTGGCACAACAATTTAATATTGATCGTGCAGATCAAGACCAGTTTGCCTTGACGAGTCAAAAGCGCACAACAGCCGCGCAAGCTCAAGGCTTTTTTAAACACGAGATCATCCCTGTGAGCATTGCGCAGCGTAAGGGTGATCCGATTGTGATCGACACGGATGAACATCCTCGTGCATCGACCACATTAGAAGGTTTGGCTAAACTGAAGCCAGTCGTCACAGCAGAAGGCACCGTCACAGCGGGAAACGCGTCAGGCATCAATGACGGTGCGGCTGCTGTACTGATCGCTTCAGAACAAGCCGTTGAACAGTACCAGCTTAAACCACGTGCCAAGATTATTGCGTCTACTGCTGTGGGTGTAGAACCTCGCATCATGGGCTTTGCCCCAGCCCCTACGATTAAGAAGCTCCTCAAACAAGCCAATCTCACAATCGAACAGATGGATGTGATTGAACTGAATGAAGCTTTTGCTGCACAGGCACTAGCAGTGACCCGTGATTTAGGTCTGGCAGACGATACGACGCAAGTGAATCCAAATGGTGGTGCGATTGCGATTGGTCATCCACTCGGTGCTTCAGGTGCACGTTTGGTGACGACTGCACTGAATCAATTGGAACAAACCGGTGGTACTTATGCCCTGTGTTCAATGTGTATTGGGGTCGGTCAAGGTATTGCAATGATTATTCAGCGCGTTTAAAGCAGATTTAAGGATAGCGATCATGAGCCAGTTATATGCCAGCTTATTTTACCAAAACGAGGTGACTGAAATTTTCAGTGATCGCGCGTTGGTATCTTACATGATTGAGGTGGAAGTTGCCTTGGCACAAGCACAGGCTCAAGTCGGTGTCATTCCAGAATCTGCGGCAATCACAATTTCCCAAGTCGCACAGACTGCGATTAATCAGATTGATTTTGATGCTTTGGCTGTTGCAACAGGCTTGGCAGGCAATATTGCGATTCCTTTTGTGAAGCAATTGACTGCGATTGTGAAACAAAATGATGAAGATGCTGCACGTTATGTGCATTGGGGTGCAACCAGTCAAGACATTTTAGATACCGCATGTATTTTGCAGTGCCGTACAGCAATGACGCATGTTGAAGCCTTAATTCAACAATGCTATCGCACAGCTTTGGCTCAAGCAGAACAGTATCGTGCACAAGTCATGATTGGGCGCACGTGGTTGCAGCAAGGCCTACCCATTACGTTAGGTCATAAATTAGCGCGTTGGGCTTCGGCCTTTCGTCGTGATTTGGTCCGTATTGAAGCCATGAAAGCACGTGTTTTTACTGCTCAATTAGGCGGTGCCGTTGGTTCATTGGCTTCATTGCAAGCACAAGGTACTGCTGTGGTTCATGCTTATTCCGTTCAGCTACAGCTTTCAGTCCCAAATTGTACTTGGCATGGCGAGCGCGACCGTATTGTCGAAGTGGCGAGTGTTCTAGCAATGGTGACAGGTAGTTTGGGCAAAATGGCGCGTGACTGGTCGTTGATGATGCAAACTGAAATTGCAGAAGTATTTGAGCCGGCAGCGAAAGGGCGTGGTGGTTCATCGACCATGCCGCATAAGCGTAATCCTGTTGCTGCGGCATCCGTTTTGGCAGCAGCCAATCGTGTGCCTGTGTTGATGTCGAGTTTGTATCAAAGCATGGTGCAGGAACATGAGCGCAGTCTAGGTGGATGGCATGCGGAATGGCTGGCATTGCCTGAAATTTTCCAACTCTGTGCAGGTGCTTTAGAGCGGACTTTGGAAGTTTTACAAGGGATGCTAATTAATGCAGAGAATATGCAGCGTAATTTGGAATGTACTCAAGGCTTGATCATGGCGGAAGCTGTGATGATGGCTTTAGCACCGCATATGGGTCGCTTACAGGCTCATCATGTCGTTGAAGCGGCATGTAAAACAGCCGTGGAAAAAGGTGTTCACTTAAAAGAGGTCATTACTGAACTCGATCAAGTCAAAGCCTATTTTAGTGCAGCTCAGATTTCAGAAATTTTTAAACCCGCGTCATATCTCGGCAATATTCAAGACCAGATTGATGCGGTGTTGCAAGAAGCAAAGGGAGAGGCAAAGTGAATATCACGATGACCAATCGTCAAGGCAAGACTTTATCTGTTGCGATCAGTGGGCAAGAGAATGCGCCTGTGATTGTATTTTCAAACTCATTGGGTACAGATAAAGGCATGTGGCAGCCACAAGTTGCTGCCTTCGAACAACAGTTCAAAGTGGTGACTTATGACACGCGTGGTCATGGGCAAAGTGATGTGATTGAGCAGACCACTGTACAAAATCTTGCAGAAGATGTGATTGATATTCTGAACGGTTTAAACATTGAAAAAGCGCATTTTTGCGGGATTTCAATGGGTGGCATGACGGCTTTGTGGCTCGGTATTCATCATGCAGATCGTTTTCATAGCATAACTGTGGCGAATTCAGCAGCCAAAATTTGGACTGAAGAAGGTTGGAATGCTCGTGCAGATGCTGTAACAGCCAATGGCTTAGCAGACTTGGTCGCGACTACGCATACACGCTGGTTTAGTGAGCAGTTTGATTATCAACACGATGCTTTGGCGCAGCGCACCATTCAATCTTTAGCCACTACGCCAGCACTGGGCTATGCAGAATCTTGCCGAGCGCTCGCGCAAGCAGATCTATCTACTCAAATTCAACAGATTCAGATTCCAACTTTAGTGATTGCAGGCGCATTTGACCCAGTTACGACAGTGGCAGATGGCGTCTTTATGCAACAACAGATTCAAAATAGTGAATTAGCGGTGATTGATGCATCGCATCTTTCCAATATTGAGCAACCTGAGCTGTTTACCCAAACCCTCAGTCAGTTCATTGGATCGATTCAATAGTTTAAGGATTTTTAAAAGGACTTTCAGCCCAAGGAGGCAGGTATGGCGTCTCAGGAATACGCTACTCAAAAAACGAGTATAGACGCACAAGCACTGATTAATGATGCACCGATTAGCAAATATCAGTGGTTGATCGCAATTGTATGTTTCTTCATTGTTTTTGTTGACGGTATTGATACTGCGGCAATGGGTTTTATTGCTCCAGCCTTGGCACAAGACTGGGGAATAGACCGCTCGCAACTGGGTCCAGTCATGAGTGCGGCCTTAGGCGGCATGATTATTGGTGCTTTGGTGTCTGGTCCAACCGCTGACCGCTTTGGGCGAAAGATTGTTTTAAGTGTTTCGATGCTGATTTTCGGTGGCTTTACTTTGGCATCGGCATATGCGGCTGACTTAAATACCTTGGTGATACTGCGCTTTTTAACCGGTATTGGTTTGGGTGCAGCGATGCCGAATGCAACCACGCTATTTTCTGAATATTGCCCACAGCGCTCTCGCTCGTTACTCGTGACTTGTATGTTCTGTGGTTACAACTTAGGTATGGCGACAGGTGGTTTCATCAGCAGTTGGTTGATCCCAACCTTTGGTTGGCACAGCCTATTCTTATTGGGCGGTTGGTCTCCACTGATCTTGATGATCTTGGTGATTTTCTTCCTGCCAGAATCCTATCGTTTCTTGATTGTGAAAGGTCGTGACAGTGAAAAAGTCCGCAAAATCTTGACGCGTATTGCACCGACGCAAGTACAGGGTGTTACAGAGTTTCATGTACCTGAAGAAAAAACCGAAGGTGCAGAGAAGAAAGGTGTGTTTGGCATGCTGTTCTCTCAGAAATATGTCAAAGGTACGGTTTTATTGTGGCTGACCTATTTCATGGGTTTGGTGATGATTTATCTACTTACCAGTTGGTTACCAACCTTGATGCGTGAAACTGGCGCAACGATGGAACGCGCTGCATTTATTGGTGGTTTATTCCAGTTTGGCGGTGTACTCAGTGCTTTATTTATTGGCTGGGCAATGGACCGTTTCAACCCGAACCGCATTATTGCAGGCTTCTACTTTGTCGCTGGGATCTTTGCATTTGCTGTTGGTCAGAGCTTAGCAAATCCAACCTTACTTGCCATTTTAGTGCTTTGCGCAGGTGTTGCGATTAATGGAGCACAGTCGGCTATGCCAGCACTCAGTGCTCGTTTTTACCCGACGCAATGCCGTGCAACAGGTGTGGCTTGGATGTCTGGAATTGGTCGTTTCGGTGCGGTATTTGGTGCTTGGATCGGTGCGGTATTACTCGGGAATGACTGGTCGTTTACTGCCATTTTAAGCCTATTGTTAATTCCAGCTACAGCAGCAGCAGTCGCTATTTTTGTTAAATCACTGGTCGCACATACCGATGCGGCCTAATTGAGGTTTCTCCCATGAATGATGAACAACGTTATGAACAAGGAATCACCGTACGCACTGAAGTACTGGGTGAAAAGCATGTCGGTCGTTCACTTGAGAACTTGAATGATTTCAATGCTGACTTTCAAAACTTTATTAGTCGTTTTGCGTGGGGCGAAGTCTGGTCTAGACCAGGCATGCCACGCCATACCCGTAGCTTAGTCACCATTGCGGTGTTATTGGCATTGGGCCGTGAAGACGAACTACGTATGCATTTACGTGCTTGTTTTAACAATGGTGTGACCAAGGACGATTTAAAAGAGTTGATTTTGCACTGTTCACTGTATGCAGGTTTACCCGCAGCCAATGCAGCTATGCACATGGCAGAAGAAGTTTTTGCAGATTTGGGCATTGCCCCGCAGAAACTGAGTGAATTGCAATCAAACTTAGAACAAACCAACCAAGAGTAATGGAACAAGATTAAGAGGGACGTCACATGTCGCAACTTATTTTAGGTGCTTATGCACAACGCAATACCGATGATCACCCGCCAGCATATGCACCCGGCTATAAAACCAGTGTATTACGCTCGCCAAAAAATGCTTTGATTTCGATTGCAGAAACCTTAACTGAAGTGACTTCACCGCAGTTCAGTGCCGAGCAATTTGGACCTAAAGATAACGATTTGATTTTGAACTATGCCAAAGAAGGTTTACCGATTGGTGAGCGCATTATCGTGCATGGCTGTGTTCGTGATCAGTTCGGTCGTCCAGTCAAAAATGCTTTGCTCGAAGTGTGGCAAGCCAATGCTTCTGGTCGTTATCGTCATCCAAATGATCAGTTTATTGGTGCGATGGACCCGAACTTTGGCGGCTGTGGCCGTATGATGACTGATGCTAACGGCTATTTTGTATTCCGTACCATTAAGCCGGGTCCTTACCCATGGCGTAACCGTATTAATGAATGGCGTCCTGCGCACATCCATTTCTCTTTGATTGCCGATGGTTGGGCGCAGCGCCTCATTTCGCAGTTCTACTTTGAAGGCGATACGCTGATTGATTCGTGCCCGATTATTAAAACCATTCCTTCGGAAGAACAACGTCGAGCATTGATTGCCTTTGAAGACAAGAGCAACTTCATTGAAGCAGACAGCCGTTGTTACCGCTTTGACATCACTTTACGTGGTCGTCGTGCGACTTATTTCGAAAATGATTTGACTTAATTCAGGGAGAACAACATGAACAATTGGAACTTTCAAGAATTGCATGAAACTCCATCTCAAACAGGTGGACCATACGTACACATTGGTTTGTTACCACAACAAGCCAACATTGAAGTCTTTGAAAATAACTTTAACAACCAGCTAGTTAAAGAAAACACTTTAGGCGAACGTATTCGTTTAGAAGGTCAAGTATTCGACGGTTTAGGCCTGCCTTTACGTGATGTGTTAATTGAAATCTGGCAGGCGGATGCCAATGGTGTGTATCCAAGTGCGGCTGATATTCAAGGCAAAGTGGTCGATCCAAACTTCCTTGGTTGGGGACGTACAGGCGCAGACTTCGAAACTGGTTTTTGGAGTTTCAATACCATTAAACCTGGTTCGGTTCCGGGACGTAAAGGTACAACTCAGGCACAGCATATTGCACTGATCATCTTTGCTCGCGGGATTAACATTGGCTTGAATACCCGTGTGTATTTTGAAGATGAAGCTGAAGCCAATGCACAAGATCCTGTACTGAAAGGCATTGAGTGGGCACCTCGTCGTCAAACCCTCATTGCAAAACGTGAAGAGCGTGATGGTGAAGTGGTGTATCGCTTTGACATTCGTATTCAAGGTGAAGATGAAACGGTCTTCTTAGACATCTAATTGTCAGAATTGGCAAGAGCAGCTATTTGATTGCTGCTCTTGCTGCAATGATCCAAGTTTATACGTGGTGATGGTATGACCCATTTCATTCATCCCACGTATGTTTGCGGCTGATGATAAAAGTCAGGCAATAGTTTGAAAATACAAGGAAATGTAATGATTACCATCAAAAAATTAGCGATGCAACTCTGCTTAAGCAGTGCTGTTTTAGCAGCAATGCCATCTGCATTTGCAGCTGAATCGGCTCAATCAAGCGCACAACACTATATGGTGAAAAACCTCAATATTGGCGACTTACCTGTCAAAACCATTGTACCGATCACAGCAAAAACAGCAGAGCAAGCCATTGCCCAAGCGCAAGTGATTGCCAGCAACCCAAATGCAGATGTGGCTGAGTTTCGCATCGACTTATTGGAATTTTCTGCCGACACCAAAAAAGTAATTGCATTGGGTCAGCAGCTGAATCAAATTTTAAAAGACAAACCGTTGATTGCCACCATTCGTACCCACAACGAAGGCGGAAAAATGACGGTGTCTGATCAAGACTATGAAAAGATTTATCGTGAATACCTGAAAAAGCCATTTATGCAATTGCTGGATATCGAAATGTTCCGTGATGCAGGCAGTGTAGCGAAATTAACCAAATTGGCGCATGATAAACATGTGCTAGTGATTATGTCGAATCACGATTTTAATAAAACGCCAGAACAACAAGAAATTGAAAACCGTTTGCTAAAACAAGATCAGATGGGTGCCGATATTCTAAAAATTGCGGTGATGCCAAAGTCAAAACAAGATGTCTTTACCCTCATGAATGCCACTTTGGCGGTCAGCCAAAAAAGTCAGAAACCCTTACTGACTATGTCAATGGGGCAGTTGGGCACGATTTCTCGTGTCGCTACTGCCAATATGGGTGGCAGTTTAAGTTTCGGCATGATTGGTGAAGCCTCTGCACCGGGTCAAATTGATGTGACTCAACTCAAACAGTTGCTGAAAACAGTACACCCGACCCCTTAATGCACTGCGATATTCATCTTCAAGGATAGAAAAGGATTTAAAAAATGAAACCATCAACCTTATGCTTCACCACACTGGTTTTGAGTTTAGCGGCTTCAGGTTTTGCCAGTGCAGAAACTTATATTGTGGACCGCTATCAGGACGATACTGCAAAAGGTTCACTGCGTTGGGCGATTGAACAATCCAATGCCAATGCGACGCAAGAAAATGAAATTCAAATCCAGGCCGTGGGTAAAGCACCCTATGTAATTAAACTGAATCAAGCTTTACCGCCAATTAAGTCTTCAGTGAAGATCATTGGGACGCAATGGGACAAAACAGGCGAGTTTATTGCGATTGATGGTTCAAACTATATTAAAGGTGAAGGCGCGAAAGCCTGCCCGGGGGCAAACCCTGAACAGTATGGCACCAATGTCCGTACCACGACTTTACCGGGTTTAGTTCTGCAAGATGTGAATGGTGTGACGCTAAAAGGTCTCGATATTCATCGTTTCTGTATTGGTGTATTGGTGAACCGTTCAAGCAATAACTTGATTCAAAATAACCGTATCAGTAATAACTACGGTGGCTCGGGTGTGATGCTGACAGGTGATGACGGTAAGGGCAATCCGACTTCGACCACCACCAATAACAACAAAGTCTTGAACAACTTGTTTGTAGATAATGGCGATGGTCTTGAGCTTACCCGTGGAGCGGCATTTAACCTTGTGGCCAACAATCTATTTACTTCAACCAAAGCCAATCCAGAACCGTCGCAAGGTATCGAAATCCTGTGGGGTAATGACAATGCGGTGGTGGGGAACAAATTTGAAAACTACTCTGATGGTTTGCAAATCAACTGGGGGAAGCGCAATTACATCGCTTATAACGAACTGACCAACAACTCGATAGGTTTTAACCTCACCGGTGATGGCAACATTTTTGACAGTAACAAAGTTCATGGTAACCGTCTTGGCATTGCCATTCGTTCAGAAAAAGATGCCAATGCACGTACAACGTTGACCAAAAACCTAATTTGGGACAATGGTAAAGATATTAAACGCTGTGAAGCGGGTGGTTCGTGTGTACCCAATCAGCGTTTAGGCGCAATTGTTTTTGCTGTGCCTGCGCTTGAACATGCTGGCTTTGTCGGTTCTCGTGGTGGTGGCGTGGTCATTGAAGCGGCGAAACTGCAAAAAACCTGTACACAGCCGAATGAACAAGGCTGTAACGCGATACCAAACCAAAACATCCAAGCACCGCGTTTAAGTTATAGCAAAGGTCAAATCATGGCTGAAGTTCAGGCGCAACCGAATCAACGCTATCAGGTTGAGTTCTTTGCCAATCGTCAAGCGAATGGTCAAGAAGCTGAACAGTATTTAGGAATGCAAGTTGTGACGACGAATGCTCAAGGTCAGGGTCAAGCAACGTGGAAAGCATTGAATAGTGCTGCAAGTGTGACGGCTAATGTGACCGACCATTTGGGTGCAACTTCTGAACTGAGTCCAGCCGTTCGCATTAAATAATAAAAACAGCATGGAAAGCTCATGTGAGTTGAGCTTTCCTCACAAAAAAGGATGTTTGGTATGCAACAACTATTAAAGCTAGGCACATTATCTTTGGCGCTTTTAACTTGCCAATTGGCTTCAGCCAATGAATTTTATTCGGCAGACCGTCAATGGTTATTCGGTGATTGGAACGGTGAACGGAAGCAACTGGAAGATCAAGGTTATAAATTTACAGCAGCAATTATGAGTCAGGCGGCGACCAATTTGGCTGGTGGTTATAACGATGACAACACTTTGGAAAATGCGGGACAACTGACTTTAGGTGCTAATTTTGATTTAAGTAAAATAGCAGGTTGGGAAAATACTACAGCAGGCTTAATGATTACCAAACGTGATGGTAACTCATTAACTTTAGAGCGGATTAAAGACCCGCGTGCCAGCACTTTAGGCAATACTCAAGAAATTTACGGGCGTGGAAAAATCTGGCGCTTAACTCAGGCTTGGATCAAAACGGGATTTGATGATAACCGCGTCCAATTCAAAATTGGTCGTATGGGCATGTCGGATGACTTTAACAGCTCACAATGTGAATTCCAGAACTTGCTGCTTTGTGGTGGTCAGTTAGGTAAATCCATCGGTTCGATCTGGTACAACTGGCCTGTAGGACTCTGGGGTACCAATATTAAATACCAATTTGCACCTGCATGGTCACTTGGTTTGGGCGTGTATGAAGTGAATCCAGACAATGTGAAAACACAATCTAATAGTGATGGTTTTAACCTTGATATGGACAATGTCGAAGGGGCCACCATTCCAGTTGAACTGGCATGGAAACCTAAACTTGCCACATTTAATGGTTTGCCGGGCGAATATAAACTCGGTGCACTGTATTCCACGGCTGAGGCAAAAGATATTCGTAGTGGTGAAATGCAAGATGGTAAATACAGTTTTTGGTTGAATGCACAACAACAACTCACACAACATGGGGCAGATCCGAAGCGCGGTTTATATATTAGTTTTAATGGTGTAGTGAACGATAAGGCCACAACATTTGTAGAAAGTACACAACAACTGGCACTTTGGTACAAAGGTCCTTTCGATAGTCGCCCTAATGATTCCATCGGTTTTGGTTTAGCCAATTATGTCGTGAATGACCGTGCGACGGACAAGCAAATCGCTACCAACGAAGGTCGTGGTTATTACAGTTACGATGCGCTTGCCAGTGACTATGTCCCGATTCAACGTGATGAACTCAACGTAGAAGTGAATTACACCTATCAATGGTCACCTGTGGTCATGCTCAGACCAAACTTGCAATACATCTACCAACCGACAGGGGTAAAAGAAGTAGAAGAGGCGTGGGTGGCTGGTTTAACCATGAAAGTCAATTTTTAACAGCACTTAGATTTAAATTTGGTTAAAATATGATCAATAGTGCTGCCTAGTTTAAACACTTTAGTCAAGGCTTTCGCATTGTAGATGCGAAAGTACAAGAATTTATTCGTGATGGTAAATGATACTCAAAGGAGAGAGGGAGTGGTCATTTAAACTCACGGCACTTGGAGTAAGATGTATGTCTGAAGCTCAATCTAAGCCAGGAGCCATATTTAAAATATGGTGCTTTATCATTGGTTTGGCCTTATTGTTAACAGGCCTATTTTATTTAATTGGTGGCGGAAAGCTCATCAGTTTAGGTGGCTCTTGGTACTTCTTTATTGCAGGCTTAGTGACGATCGTTTCAGCAATTTTCATTTTTCGAAAAAAAGCCCTTGGGGTCGGATTATTCAGCTTAGTCTTTATTGGCACTGTCATTTGGGCATTGATTGATACTGGCTTTGAATTTTGGCCACTGCATTCACGCTTAATGTTCCCAGCAGGTTTATTTGCTGCCGTGCTATTCACTTTGCCATCTATTCGTAAATATCAGCAACAAACTGCAATGTCTGCACCTGCTTATGTTGTAGGTGGACTGACTGTCCTAGGCATGTTGGGTGGTATGTACGGTATGTTTATTCCACATCCAACAGTGGAAGCTTCTGGTCAGGAATTACCGCTTGTCCCGGTGGCACCAAATAAACAACAGGTCAATTGGGATCACTATGGTAGTGATGCGGGTGGTAGCCGTTTTGCTGCACTCGATCAAATTAACCGTAATAACGTATCCAAGTTAAAAGAAGCTTGGCGCTTTCAAACGGGAGATAAAACCACAGGTTCGGGTAATGGTGCGGAAGATCAGATGACCCCATTGCAGGTCGGCAATAAAGTATTTTTGTGTACCCCGCATAACAATATCATTGCTCTGGATGCGGACTCAGGTAAACAAATCTGGAAAGCTGAAGTCAACTCTAAAGCCGATGCTTGGGAGCGCTGTCGTGGTGTTGCGTATTTCGATTCAACGCAAGCCTTGGTACAGCCAACATTGGCAGGTGCAAACGCGGTCACTGCTGTGGCAACCAATACGGCATGTCCACGTCGTGTTTATACCAACACACCTGATGGTCGTTTAATTGCAGTGAATGCCGATACAGGTGAGCGTTGTAAAGACTTTGGTGTTGATGGTACGGTAAATTTGCTTGAAGGCTTAGGTGATGGCACTAAAGCACCGCGTTTTGAAGTCACTTCTGCACCAACCATTGCAGGTACGTCTATCGTTATTGGTAGCCGTATTGCCGATAATGTGGGCGCAGACATGCCGGGTGGTGTAATTCGTGCATACGATGTCATTACAGGTAAACTACGTTGGGCGTTCGATCCGCGTAATCCAGATCCGAACTATGTACTTAAACCAGGTGAAACTTATAAGCGTAGTTCAGCCAACTCATGGGCTGCAATGTCTTATGACCCACAAATGAATACCGTGTTCTTACCGATGGGAAGTTCATCAGTTGACCTTTGGGGTGCAAATCGTCAACCCTTAGATCATAAATACAATACTTCGGTATTGGCACTTGATGCGACCACAGGTAAAGAAAAGTGGGTCTATCAAACAGTGCATAATGATTTATGGGACTTTGATTTACCTATGCAACCAAGTTTGGTGGATTTCCCACTGAAAGATGGTTCGACTAAACCTGCTGTAGTCATTGGCACGAAGTCTGGTCAGTTCTTTGTACTTGACCGTGTTACAGGTAAACCATTGACCAAAGTCATTGAACAGCCTGTTAAAGCCGCTGATATTCCAAATGAACAATATAGTTTGACCCAACCACGTTCTATTGAAATGCCACAAATTGGTAATCAAACTCTGACTGAATCAGACATGTGGGGTGCTACACCATTTGATCAATTGATGTGTCGTATTAATTTCAAATCAATGCGCTATGAGGGGCTTTTCACTGCACCAGGTACTGATGTTTCATTGAGCTTTCCGGGTTCACTCGGTGGCATGAACTGGGGTTCAATTGCATTCGACCCAACCCATCGTTATATGTTTGTGAATGACATGCGTCTAGGGCTTTGGATTCAGTTAATTAAGCAAACGCCTGAAGACTTGGCGATTCAAGCCAATGGAGGTGAGAAAGTGAATACAGGTATGGGTGCAGTACCAATGAAAGGTACACCATACAAAGTCAACAAAAACCGTTTCTGGTCAGCGTTAAGTATTCCTTGTCAAAAACCGCCTTTTGGCACCATGACTGCAATTGATATGAAAACTCGTCAAATTGCATGGCAGGTTCCTTTGGGTACAGTCGAAGATACAGGTCCGATGGGCATTAAGATGGGCTTAAAAGCACCAATTGGTATGCCAACCATTGGTGGACCAATGGCAACACAGGGTGGTTTAGTGTTCTTTGCTGCAACGCAGGATTACTATTTACGTGCCTTCAATTCATCCAATGGTGAAGAGTTGTGGAAAGCACGTTTACCTGTTGGTAGTCAAGGTACACCAATGAGCTACATTTCACCAAAAACAGGTAAGCAATATGTGGTTATTTCTGCAGGCGGTGCGCGTCAGTCACCTGATCATGGCGATTATGTGATTGCTTATAGTTTAGAAGACTAAAACGTATTATTGTTTGGAGAGTCCTTCTGCAAAGAGGGACTTTCTACACTCCTACCAAGATGATAAGAAAAGGATGTCTTGTGAAAGTACATAATCGCAATCCATTTCCCTTTAACTATGCGTTTTTGACAACGGTTATTTTACAGTCGATGGCATTGCATGCTCAAGATACAGCGGCATATCAACTTCCTGTGATTAAAGTCCAAGCAGTACGCACTGAAAGTAAATTATTACAGGCACCAGCTTCTATACAGAAAGTGCAAACTCCAGAATCTCAACTCAACTCAACTCAACACGAATGTGAATGTGAATGTGAATGTGTCTGAACTATTGCAAGGTGTGGCGGGTTTACAAATCAATAACCGTGAAAATTACGCGCAAGATTTGCAAATTTCCATGCGAGGCTTTGGGGCTCGTTCTACTTTTGGTGTGCGGGGCATACGCCTCTATGTCGATGGTATTCCTGCCACCATGCCCGACGGTCAGGGACAAAGCTCCAATATTGACTTAGACAGCTTGGACAATATCGAAATTCTGACAGGTCCATTTTCTGCCATTTATGGTAACTCATCGGGTGGAACCATTCTAACCGAGACCAAAGAAGGACAAGGGAAAGACTCGATTCAAGTGGGTCTAAATGCAGGCAGTCACCATAAGCAACAAGCCAATATTCAATTACAAGGGGGGGCAGAGCAAGCCAATCAACCTGCCTATGTGATCAGTTCTTCCTATTTTGATACGGATGGTTTCCGTGATCATAGCGCTGCGCGAAAAGTGTTGAATAATGCCAAGCTCACTTGGAATTTGGAGGATGGTAGTAAGATTAATTGGCTCATAAACCGTGTCGATATAAATGCCGATGACCCACAAGGTCTAAATCGTGAGCAGTGGAAAGCTAATCCGAAGCAAGTGAATGATGCTAAAAATATTTATGATGTGCGCAAAAGCATTGATCAGACGCAGACAGGGCTGACATGGAACAAACCACTGAATGATCAGCAAGAGTTGTATGGCATGGTCTATTTTGGCAATAGGCAGGTGGTGCAATATCAGTCGATCCCTAGTAGTACCCAAAAAAATCCACGTCATGCAGGCGGTGTTATCGATTTTGATCGGGATTATTATGGTGCAGACTTCCATTGGACGGGTAAAGAGCTCTTGCCGAATACTACATTTATTGCAGGTTTGGCATTTGATCAGATGCGCGAAGATCGTCAGGGGTATGAAAACTTTGATGCGACAGGGCGTTATGGTGTGAAAGGTGATTTACGTCGTGATGAAAATAATACCTTATGGAATCTAGATCCTTACATCCAAGCCTCATGGCAGTTCTTGCCAACGTGGCATTTAGATGCAGGTTTGCGCTATAGCAATGTACATTATGAGTCAGATGATCATTACATCACCACAGGCAATGGTGACGACAGTGGTTCAACAGATTATCAAAAGTTACTTCCAACTGTCGCTTTAGGCTGGGATATATTACCTGAGCTTTATGCTTATACAAGCTATGGTAAAGGCTTCGAAACACCAACCTTTACCGAGATGGCCTATCCTACAGTAGGGACTTCAGGCATTAACTTTAATTTAAAACCTGCGACCAATGATACTGCAGAACTTGGCTTAAAATCGCAGAATACATTAGGGTTATTTACTTTTGCTGTATTTCATACTGAAACTAAAAATGACATTGTGCCTGACGATGCCAATGGCGGGCGTAGCACATTTCGTAATGCAGAAAAAACCTTACGTGAAGGCTTAGAGTTATCGTGGCAAAAACAGCTCTGGCAAGCACTCAATGTTCGAACCAGTTATAGTTATTTAGATGCGACTTTTGATGCTGATATTCCAGCGACCACAACCAAACCGCTGATACAAAAAGGAACATACCTTCCAGGTATTGCCAAGAATCAAGCTTTTGTAGGCTTGGCATGGCAACCTGAGCAGGGCTTTCAGGCAGGCTTAGAAGCACGTTATATGGACAAGATTTATGTCGATGATATCAACTCCGATACTGCACCAAGTTATACCATTGTTGCAGCAAATGTTGGCTATTTGTGGGTTAATAAAGACTGGAAAGTAAATACTTATGCACGAGTCGATAACTTATTTGATCGAAACTATGTGGGTTCCGTGATTGTCAACGATAGCAATAGTCGTTTCTTTGAGCCCGCAGATCGAAGAAATTTTAATGTTGGGCTATCGATAAAGAAAGTATTCTAACATACAAAAAATCAGGCAGTGTCACCAGTTAAGCTGGTGGACTACTGCCACTCTCCTAGACAAATTTAGTCTAATACGAATTAAGTTATTCTCAATTTTTTTATTATTTTCTAGAAAAACAGGGGGTTTTTATGAAAATATTAATTACAGGTAAGCCAGGAACAGGAAAAACAATTTTTGCAAACTATTTAAAGTCTCGTCATTCAGATTTTACTGTTATTGAATTTGATGATTATTTGTCGGATAGAGAAGCTTTTGAATCTAAGATTTTGAATACCAAGGATTGTATTGTTGTTATTCAACATCAAAAATTTATAACTGTTTCTGTGTCATTTGATAAAACTTATGAGTGCATCAGGGAATCTAAGGAATCATTCCAAGTTACGGATGGTTTTTTAATTCAGGGATTTTTATTTAAGGAAATGAGCAAATATTTTGATTCCAGATTAACTGGTATTTTTTAGCTCACGGATTTCGGCATAACGTATATTATGTTCATTAGGATACTCAGCATCGTGAATATAATTTTGCAGATTCACGATGCTGAGCTGTGGCAACAACTGAGGTTGCGTAGGCCACAGTCTTGGATATCTTATTTAACTTATGTTCATCTAAAGTCTAGTTCATAGGTTAATATTAAAAATTATTTATAAATTTCATTACCTTATTTAAAAAATCTCGATAAGAAATCAAATTTGATTCATGAACCTATGATTTTTATCAGTTCATTTCATGAAATTTTGAGAAAATTTGTCTATGAGAGTTGTGTCAATCTAGATAAAATGACCAAATAACTAATTGTTTATAAAGTATTAAGTGAAACCTGGAGAACTTAAAATTCAAGTTTTAAAGAAGAACATTCTAAAAGTTAGCCAGCTAGTACAACTTGATGGTTTAACCATACCTGTATATCAGCGCCCTTATAAATGGACAGTGCGTAACATTCATCAACTCTTTCAAGATATTCAATCGCATAAAGAACAGTCAGCCTATCGTTTAGGGACTTTGGTTTTTCATTGTGATAATAAAGAAACTGAGGTTTTAAATATTGTAGATGGTCAACAACGCACCTTGACCTTAATGCTAACTATTTATGCCTTAATTGAGGAGCGATTGTCTGAGCTTGAAAGACAAGATTTGACAGATCAGCTAAATGATCTAGCAGAACCATTAGCTGATTTTATGGAAAACCAAACTTTTAAAAGCGAAATTAGCCAACGTAACTTGTATGATAATTTTCAGGAAATTAAACGATTAGTGAGCCGCAGTGACTTCACTGAACAGCATATCGATTTTTTATTAAATCGTTGTGAAGTTGTATCATTTACATTAAATGATATATCAGAAGCCTTTCAATTTTTTGATTCGCAGAACTCTCGTGGACGTGATCTAGAGCCACATGACTTACTCAAAGCCTATCATTTGCGTGAATTTGGTGATCATGAACAAGCATTAAAAGCCTCTACTGTGGCGGACTGGGAAGATTTAGAAAGTCATGAACTTACAACTCTGTTCGCTGCATATCTCTACCGTATTCGTCGTTGGTCTTCGGGTTATTCCGCACGTTATTTTGGTAAAAATGAAATTGGTGTATTCAAAGGAATTAATATTGATCAAATTGCACAATTCCCCTATGTCGAATCATTGCTTATAGCACATCATTATATAGATGATTACAACGTTCAATATCATCGAAAAATCGATAAACAGCAGAAAACTTTTCCATTTCATCTTGACCAAATGATTATTAATGGTCGTCGATTTTTTGAGATGGCATCTCATTATCAGAAACAAGTACAGGCTATTGTTCAGACTGAACATCGAAATAGTAAGAGATTCTGGGGTGTGGAGTTGAGCAAACAAGCTCAGAAAATTTTAAAAGATTTAAATCATTATCCTGATCGAAATCGTACTGGGGATAAATATGTCAGAGCTATCTTTGATTGTAGCCTTATTTTTTATATTGATAAGTTCGGTACAGCAGAACTGTCTAATGCTATCGAGAAAATTTTTATTTGGGCTTATCAATTACGCATCAAGCAGCAAACTGTGCAGCTTGCGACAATAGATAATCATGTACTTAAGCATAATATTTTTCGTGTGATTAAAGATGCTGTGTCACCTTCTGATGTATTGACTCTTCACCTGCATTCATTAACGGATGCAGATAATAAGAATAACGAGCGTAAGGGAAATGCTAATCAAGACATGTTAGTAAAACTGTTTAAAGGAATGAATTATTATGAATAAGGCATTACACGAATTCTCAATCAAGCAGTTATTAAGTGATGAAAATAATTATGTCATTCCTATGTACCAACGTAATTATGCATGGGAAGAAGGTGAGATTAATCAACTAATAGAGGATATAAAAGACTACCAGGAGAAACAACATCAACGCTATTATATTGGTACATTAGTGGTATATAAGCGTCAAGATGGTACATTGGAGGTGATAGATGGTCAGCAGCGCTTTACAACACTATCACTTCTAGCATTATATTTAAAAAATTTGGAATTATCTCTGACTACAAAAGCTCGTTTCCCTAGTATGGCTTGGTATCAAAAGCTAAATATCAATTTTGACAGTCGCCCTAAATCCACCAATACATTTAATGCGCTAAGCCAGCGTACCGCACTACATCATTTAAATACTGAACAATATAATGAAGCGATTCTTAACGGCTATACGTTAATTCAAAAGAAACTAGCTTCTTTAAAACCTCTTGATCTTAGAAAATTTTCCACATACCTATTTAACCATGTACATATTATGCGTGTTGAAGTGCCTCAGGATACAGATCTCAATCATTATTTCGAAGCAATGAACAACAGAGGAGAACAGTTGGAGAAACATGAAGTCCTCAAAGCCAAAATGATGAAAGTGCTTAATGAAATAGAAGATGATGGAGAAAAAGAGGCTAGTATCCATGCACTGCAGAAAATATGGGAGGCATGCGCTAATATGGAACGTTATGTACAGTATGGCTTCAGCCCAGAGGAACGACATTGTCTATTTGGTGAAAATGATTGGGGGACGTTTTCTATAAATGATTTTGCTGAGCTGTGTGAAAATTTAGAAATGAATAGCGAACAAGGCTCAGGTAGATCATTGTTGACGGTTTTAAGTAAGCCAATACGTCCCAGTAAAATACAGGCTAATAACAATGATGATGCACCTGATAGATTCAATAGTGTTATCAACTTTTCTAATTTTTTATTGCATGTATTAAAAGTTTACACAGAACAAGACATTTCCTTAGACGACAAACATTTAATTACTGAATTTGAAGATTATCTTTTAAATATTGAAAACAATATTGAAGCTGTGCAAGATTTTGTATTTGCTTTATTCAAGTGTAAGTATTTATTTGATCAATTCATTATTAAACGTGAATACCTAAAAGGTGAGGATACATGGAGTTTAAAACGTCTCAAATGGTATTCAAAAAAGAGTGTTGGTTTTAGTAATAGCTTTAATGATGATAAAAATGAATATGATGGTATTAATCGTCAAATTCTTATGCTTTTATCTGCATTTCATGTATCCACTCCTACATTGGTATATAAACATTGGTTAAATGCTGCACTTTACTTTCTTTATTATCAAGAGGAAATAGAGGCAGAAGCTTATTTAAAATATTTAACTAATTTAGCTAAGAGGTTTGTATTCGAGCGTTTTTTGGCAAAGGATGAAGGTAAGCCATATTATGAGATGATATATGAGACTAACTTTAAGTCTTCACCAAAAAATATGACTAAGAATAAAATTGATACAAATAAACTCTGTTTTGGAAATATTGAAAATAATTTTATTTTCAATTATCTAGATTATCTTTTATGGCGTAACAACAAGAATAAATCCCATGTGATTAAAGAATTTGAATTTACATTCCGTAGTTCAGTCGAGCATTTTTATCCGCAACATCCAATGGATGGTCACCCAAAAATGGAAAGTGATTGGTTACATGACTTTGGAAATTTATGTTTGATTAGCCACAGCAAAAATTCTCGTTTGAGTAATTTCCCACCTAAAGCAAAAGTTGCTCATTTTTCAGGTGCATTAAAGAATCAAAAAATAGATAGTTTGAAACTTCTTGAGATGATAAATTTCCTAAATGGAAATGAAGATTGGGAAGAAAGGGCGATTCAACAACATAGTCAAGAAATGTTGAGCTTGTTATTGAATTCCACTAAATTTAATGAAGACGTTTATATATAACTATTTGATGTAGCATCCATACATTGGACTTAAGAGTTAATTAGCGAACAAATTTTAGGGATACATAACCATCTTTTTGTGCATAATTAACTAACACAAGTTTTAACTTAGATTTCTTGCAAAGTAACAATTGATATGTTTGATATTCCAAGCCCTTTCAGAACTTCAAAATGGTGTTGCTTCTCATCAGGAGAATAAAAAGTTACTGTCCATTTTGCATCAGGTTTAACAGATTTAACTAATTCTTCAAAATAAGGCAAATCAACTTCTGCCATAGAATGGCCAAGAATGTAAACTTCGCTGATAT